>JBHEMR010000181.1:0-4718 GCA_046262495.1 Pseudonocardiaceae bacterium
GGCCCACGCCTTCGCCCGTGAAGTGGAGCGGCGCGCGCCGGAGCTGGTCACCACCGCGTGGTGGAAGCGAGATCGAATCGCCGCGGTGTTCGTCGACTGGAACCAGAACACCCGCGACCACACGATCCGCGGCGCCTACTCGGTGCGCGGCGTGCCCGAGGCGGTGGTGTCCACCCCGCTGCGCTGGGACGAGGTGCCCGACGCTGAACCCGATGACTTCACCCTGGCCACCGTGCCCGAGCGATTCGCCCGCCTGGGCGACGTGCACGCCGGCATCGACGACGCGGTGTTCTCGCTGGAGCCGCTCCTCGAGTGGGCCGACCGCGACGAGCGCTAGAGCGGACCGTCAAGTGCTGGTGAGGACGTCGGCGAGGTTGAATCGGACGGCCCGCTCGAGTTGGTCGTAGGTGCAACTGCGGGGATCGCGGTCGTCACGCCAGCGGACGAACTGGGTAGTGTGCCGGAACCGCACGCCTTCCATGTAGTCGTAGCGCACCTCCACAACACGCTCTGCGCGCAACGGTACGAACGACAGGTCTTTGCCGGCGTTCCACCGGCTGGTCTCGGACTTGCGCGGGGTGCGCTCGCCCTCCTCCTGTCGAGCCCAGGCCCACGGATGATCGTCGAAACCGGTGACCAGCGGCTGCAGCTCGGTCAGCAGTTCCCGACGCCGAGCCATCGGGAACGCCCCGACCACGCCCACCGACACGAGGACGCCCCGGTCGTCGTAGAGGCCCAACAGCAGCGAACCGATGGCGTCCGGGCCGGATTTGTGCAGCCGGTAGCCGGCGACGACACAGTCGGCGGTGCGCTCATGCTTGATCTTGGTCATGACCCGCTTGTCGGGCTGGTAACGCAGGTCGAGACCCTTGGCGATCAGCCCGTCCAGCCCGGCACCTTCGAATTGATCGAACCACCGGCGTGCGACGTCATGGTCCTGCGTCGCCGGTGTGACGTACACCGGCGCGACAGCGCCGGCGAGCGCCTCCTCCAGCGCCGCGCGTCGGTACGCGAGCGGTTCTTGGGTGAGGTCGTCGTCGCCCAGGGCAAGCAGGTCAAAAGCGACGAAGCTCGCCGGGGTCTTTTCGGATAGCAGCGTGACCCGGCTGGCGGCAGGGTGGATGCGCTGCTGCAACGCCTCGAAATCCAGGGTGTTGCGGTCCTGATCGGCGATAATGATCTCACCGTCGATCACCGCGCGGGACGGGAAGTTCGCCAGGACCGCGACGACGATCTCAGGGAAGTAGCGAGTCATCGGCCGCTCCTTGCGGCTGCCGATCTCGACCTCGTCACCGTCGCGAAAAATGATCGACCTGAAGCCGTCCCATTTCGGTTCATAGTGCTGGCCGGCGGGAATCGCGCTCGCTGGCTTGGCCAGCATCGGCGCGACAGGCGGCATGACAGGTAGATGCACGAGCTTGAGTGTCCTCGCTGGTCAATCAACGCGCGGAACGGACGCCGGGTTCAAGGCTGGGATGCAGCGAGCTGGCCGCAGGCGGCGGCGATCTCGCGGCCGCGGGTGTCCCGGACGGTGCAGGCCACCCCAGATGCACGCACCCGAGCCACGAACTCCTCCTGCGCGGGCCGCGGGCTGGCGTCCCATTCGCTGCCCGGGGTGGGGTTGAGCGGGATCAGGTTCACGTGTACCAGAGCGCCTAGGCGTTCGTGTAGCAGCCGGCCGAGCAGGTCGGCCCGCCATGGCTGGTCGTTGACGTCGCGGATCAGCGCGTACTCGATGGACACCCGACGTCCAGTGGTGTCGGCATAATGCCGCGCGGCGTCGAGCACCTCGGTGACCTTCCACCGGCGGTTCACCGGGACCAACGTGTCCCGCAACTCGTCGTCGGGGGTGTGCAGCGACACCGCGAGCGTGACCTGGAGTCCTTCGGCGGCCAGCCGCCGGATCGCCGGCACCAGCCCCACTGTCGACACCGTCACCGACCGTTGAGACAGTCCCAGCCCGTCCGGGGCGGGGTCAGTGATCCGGCGGACGGCGGTGACCACCCGCTGGTAGTTGGCCAGCGGCTCACCCATGCCCATGAACACGACGTTGGACAACCGGCCGGGTCCGCCGGTCAGCTCACCGTCGCGCATCGCGGCTGCGGCGGCGCGTACCTGATCGACGATCTCCGCGGTAGACAGGTTACGGGTCAGCCCAGCCTGCCCGGTGGCACAGAACGGGCACGCCATCCCGCAACCGGCCTGGCTGGAGACACACACCGTGGCCCGGTCCGGGTAGCGCATCAGCACGCTCTCGGTGAGGGTCCCGTCCACCGCCCGCCACAACGTCTTGCGCGTTGTGCCGCTGTCACAGCAGACGTGCCGCACCGGGGTGGCCAACTCAGGAAGCAACGCCGCAACGAGCCGGTCCCGTCGGGCCGCAGGCAGGTCGGTCATCGCAGCCGGATCGGTGCTCAGCCGGGTGAAATAGTGTCGGGCCAGTTGGTCGGCGCGAAATGCCGGCTCACCCAACTCAGTCACGACCGCGCGGCGCTCATCGCGGTCAAGGTCGGCAAGGTGCGGCGGCGGCATTCCGCGGCGCGGGGCCTCGAATACCAAGGGCAGCGCAGTCATCGCGCTTTCCAGTGTCTCACGGTGAGAACTGGGGGCTCTCGGCGCAGGTGCAGACGGTAGCGGACGGGAACGGTCAATCCCGAGGTTTGAGCGATCGCCCGCGCCGCCACCTTCGGAGTGAACTCGATGCGTAGGGCGTCCTCCAGGTCACCACGGCTGCGAAACCGCCAGATGGTGTCCACCCGGCGGCAGTCAAAGCCATGGGCAGCGAAGAACGCCTCGACGGCGGCCGGACGATAGCGGGGCGCCGCCGCGCACAACCACTCGCCATAAGGGCCGTGGGTTGCGTCCAGGTCGATCACGACCATGGTTCCGCCCGGGCGCAGCACCCGGCGCGCCTCGGCCAGCCCGCGTTCGCAACCTGGACCGAAGAAGTATGCGACGCGGGCGTGCACCAGATCGACGCTGGAGTCGGGCAACGGCAACCGTTGAGCGCAGCCGGCGAGCACCCGGACGCGTGTCAGGTCACCAACCCGTCGGCGCGCTCGTATCACGAGCGGAGGGTGTGGCTCCACGCCGACCACGGTGCGTGCCCGCTCGGCGAACTGAGGCAGATGAAACCCGTCCCCGCAGCCGACGTCGACGATGTCGGCGCCACCCCAGTCAACCTGGTCGACCAATGCTGCCCAGATCGCCCCATCCGCGTCGACCGCCTGGTTTTCCCGTTCGTAGGCCTCGGGCCAGTTCCAGATGTTGGGGCTGGCCAGCACGCCTGGATCGGTCACCGGTCCATTGTGCCTGCGCGCCAGGCGTCAGCCTGAACCTTGTAGTGTCGCGCGGTGACCGAGGACACACCATTCTTTCCGGGACTGATCTGCTGGATCGACGTATCGAGCACTGATCCAGCCCGCAGTCGCGACTTCTACGCAGGGTTATTCGGTTGGACCTACGACATCGACCCAGACCCAGGCAGCGGGAATTACACCACTGCGCTCTGTGGCGGCCAACCGGTGGCTGGCCTTGCAGGCGTTCCGGTGGAGGCAGAACAACCGGTGGCCTGGCGGCTGTATCTGGCCAGTGCCAACATCATGCACACCGCTGACGTGGTCACCCAGTGGGGTGGACAGGTGCTCTATGGGCCGGTAGATGCGCCGGGACAGGGCAGCGTGCTCATCGGGGCGGACCCGACCGGCGGGGTGATCGGCTTCTGGGAGCCGGGTCCGCCGTGGACGTTTCATACCACCGACCCCGGGTCGCTGATCTGGGCCGAGTTGAACACTTGGGATGGCCAGCTGGCCGACGAGTTCTACGCGAACCTGTTCGGCTACCAGCAGAATCAGATCGGTGATGGCCGCTATGTGGATTACACCACCTGGTCGCGGGGTGGGCCGACGATGTTGGCCAGGCTTCAGATGAACGAGGATTGGGCCCGTGAAATCCCTGCTCACTGGATGCTGCACTTCGCGGTGGACCCGCAGATCGGTACGGACGGTGCGGTCAATCAGGTCCTCGACCTCGGCGGGCGGGTGGAGATCTATCCCTACGACACCGAGTTGGGGCGGATCGCGCGGGTCACCGACCCCTCGGGGGCTCACTTCGCGCTGATCGATCCGACCGTGCGCGTCGTGCCGCCGCCGACCAGCATCGCCGACGAAGCCGGTTACCTCAACCACTAGGACGGGACGAGCAGGCTCAGCAGCAGCCAGGCCACGACCGCCGAGGGCAGCAGTGAGTCGAGGCGGTCCATCAATCCGCCGTGGCCGGGCAGCATGGTCCCCATGTCCTTGACTCCTAGGTCACGCTTGATCAGTGATTCGATCAGATCCCCTCCGGTAGCGGTGAGCACGATCGCCGCTCCGAACAACACCCCGTGCCAGGGCTGGCCGTCTAACAGGAAGGTCACCGACAAAGCACCGGCCGCAGTTCCGACCAGCAGCGACCCGATGAAACCCTCCCAGGACTTCTTCGGGCTGATCAACGGCGCCATCAGGTGCCGGCCGCCCAGTACGCCGGTGGCGTAGCCACCAACGTCCGAACCCACCGCGGCGAGCATCAGGCACAGCACCCGCTCCGCTCCGTCCGCGGGTATTACCAGCAACGTTGCGAATGCGGCGAAGCCCGCCACGTAAGCCGCGCTGAGCACCGACGCGCTGACGTCGCGGACATACCCTGCCGCTCCGCTGGGAAAGCGCCACACCAGGCAG
>JBHEMR010000182.1:0-23409 GCA_046262495.1 Pseudonocardiaceae bacterium
GGCCCGGCCGGTGGTCAGCGTGCGGTGCAGCGCCTCGTCGTCCATCCAGGCCACCATCAGCACGTCGCCGGTGCCGCGCTGCTGCACCACCGCGCACACCAGCCCGTCGGCGTTGCGCTTGAGCCGCTCGGCGATCGCCGGATCCAGCCCGCTCATCGAACGGTCACCCCTGCCTGGCGTAGACCGCACTTGACGTCGCCGATCCGCAACTGTCCGAAATGGAAGACACTCGCGGCGAGTACCGCGTCAGCACCAGCGGCTACCGCGGGAGGGAAGTGCCCTACCTCACCGGCTCCCCCACTGGCGATCACCGGCACCGTGACGACAGCCCGCACGGCGGAGATCATTTCGAGGTCGAAACCAGCCTTGGTGCCGTCGGCGTCCATCGAGTTGAGCAAGATCTCCCCGACGCCCAGCTGCTGGCCGTGGGCGGCCCAGGCGACCGCGTCGATCCCGGTGCCACGCCGCCCGCCGTGAGTGGTCACCTCGAAACCGGATGGAGTTGTTGGCTCGCCGGCAGGCACCCGCCGGGCATCCACCGAGAGCACGATGCACTGCGCGCCGAAGCGGTGGCTGGCCTCGCGCAGTAACTCCGGGCGGGCCACCGCGGCGGTGTTGATACTCACCTTGTCCGCGCCAGCCCGCAGCAGCCGGTCCACATCGGCCACCTCGCGGATCCCGCCGCCGACGGTGAGCGGGATGAAGACGCATTCCGCCGTGCGGCGGACCACGTCATAGGTCGTCTCCCGGTCCGCCGCGGAGGCTGTGACGTCCAGAAAGGTCAGCTCGTCGGCGCCCTGCGCGTCGTAGGCGGTGGCCAGCTCCACTGGGTCACCGGCGTCGCGCAGCGCGGTGAAGTTCACGCCTTTGACCACCCGGCCGGCGTCGACGTCCAGACACGGGATCACGCGCACGGCAACGGCCATCCACCCAGCCTATGCGGCGGTCTACCGAGCGGCGGCCAAGGCATCGGGCAGGGTGAGCGCTCCGGTGTAGAGCGCCTTGCCGATGATCGTCCCCTCCACGCCATCCGGGGTCAGCGCGGCCAACGCAGCCACGTCGGCCGCTCCGGAGACCCCACCGGAGGCGATCACCGGAGCCTTCGTTCGAGCGCAGACCGCGCGTAACAGATCCAGGTTCGGGCCCCGCAGCGTGCCGTCCTTGGTGACATCGGTGACCACGTAGCGCGGACAACCATCGGCGTCCAGACGCTCGAGCACCTCCCATAGATCGCCGCCAGAGGCGGTCCAGCCCCGGGCGGCGAGAATGTGCTGCCCGTCGATGATCCGGACGTCGAGCCCCACCGCGATCTGCTCACCGTATTCGGCGATCACTCTCCGGCACCAGTCCGGGTCTTCGATCGCAGCGGTGCCCAGATTCACTCGAGCGCACCCGGTAGCCAGCGCCCGTTGCAGCGACTCGTCGTCTCGGACGCCCCCGGAGAGCTCTACCGCGATGTCCAGCCGGCCGACGACCTCGGCCAGCAGCTCGGCGTTGGCGCCCCGCCCGAACGCCGCGTCCAGATCAACGAGGTGGATCCATTCGGCACCGTCGGCCTGCCAGCCCAGCGCGGACTCGACCGGGTCGCCGTACCACGTCTCCGTGCCGGCTTCGCCTTGAGTGAGGCGGACGGTTCGGCCACCGGCGACGTCCACCGCAGGCAGCAGCACAAAACTCACCGGCTCACCTTATTCGGCGCGGTCTGCTAACGGTCACAGCGTCTCGATCCAGTTGCGCAGTAAGTGCGCGCCGGCGTCGCCGGACTTTTCGGGGTGGAACTGCGTCGCCCACAGCGGCCCGTTCTCCACCGCGGCGACGAACGACTCGCCGTGCTCGGCCCAGGTCACCAGAGGAGGTGTCGACGGCTCTGAACTCTCCAGGTCCCAGCGGCGAGCGGCGTATGAGTGCACGAAGTAGAAGCGGGCGCCCGGGTCGAGCCCAGCGAACAACAGTGAGTCCGCAGGCGGCGCCACGGTGTTCCACCCCATGTGCGGCAACACGTCGGCCTTCAACCGCTCGACGGTGCCCGGCCACTCCCCGCAGCCGTCCGTCTGCACCCCGTGCTCGACGCCCCGGCTGAACAACACCTGCATTCCGACGCAGATACCCAGCACCGGGCGACCGCCGGCCAGCCGGCGACCGATGATCCGATCACCCCGCACCGAGCGCAGCCCAGCCATGCAGGCGGCGAACGCTCCGACGCCGGGCACCACGAGTCCGTCGGCATTCAGTGCAGCGTCGACATCCGCCGTCACCACCACGTCGCCACCAGCCCGCCGCAGTGCCCGCTCAGCAGACCGCAGATTCCCCGACCCGTAATCCAAAACGACCACACTGCTCACCCCACCAGCTTGGCCCACCCGCATTCAGTGGGCTCAGCGGGGTAAATGAGGTACGAATACTCCGCTGTGCCCCCTGAATGCGTCATCCTGGGGCGGTGCGCGATGAGGACCTGATGCGGCACTTAGCGGATCTCGTCGCGCACAGTTACGAGGGAGCGACGTCATGGCCGGACCGGCTGACCGTGTTCCGCCGGGCGGTTGAGTTGCTCGATCCGGTGATCCGGCGTGTCCTCGCCGAGGCCGACGCGGCATTTCTGGACAACACCGGTGAGATCACCCGCCGCGGCGTCGAGCAGGGTGACGGCAGCGTGGGCGAGCACTGGGAGCTGTCCTGGCCCCGGCAACGGAAAGCCCTTTCCCGAGACGGTGGTCCGGTCGCGCCGGTCCAGGTGATCGCCTGGTTCCGCCGCGACTTCAACCACGCCCATTTACGGGGCTCGACCGCCGGGGACTGGCCGCTGCAGGTGACCAGCACCGACGACGCCACCCGGCAGTTACCGATCGTGCGCGCCATCGTCGAAGCGGAGTTACATCAGCGGATCTACGAGGGGCGGTACCCGGTGATGCCTGTGGCGGTACGCAAATACGGCCTGCCACCCGGCTGACCTCTGCCCCGCCGTCAGAGGTGGGCAGCTCGCCAGGTGCCCCACACCTCTGGTCGCAGTTTGCCGCGGGCGGGGACGGTAAGGCCGTGGGCGCGTGCCCAGGCACGGACTTCTGCAGTGGAGGGTTCAGGGGCGCTGGGGGCGTTGTCGAGTTCGCCGGTTGCGATGCCGATTCGCTCCAGGGCAGCCGGCTCGGCAGCCGCCCAGGTATGTGCAGCGGCCAGATACCGGTAGGTCCACTCTTCGGCCAGCGGCCGAGTTTCGCAGAATACGAGCGCGACTGTGGGCCACCGGACCTGGATTTCGGCCAGGCCATCAGCGACCACTGCAGGACGCACCCGGTCGAGCTTGAAGATCGCCGAGTAGCGGTCCTCGACAACTACCGCGGCCCGAGGAAGCGCCGCAAGTTGGGCGAGGGCAAAGCGCAACGTGCCGCTGGTGAGGCTGGACACCAAATCGGGCAGGGACTTGCGTTCAACGGCGGCGACCAGCCGGCCCTCGACGGTGATGCCGTAGTCACCGCAGGGCAGCGCCCTTTGCACGGTCGCCACCTGTTGGTTGGCAAACCGGTAGGCGTACTGCTCGTGAGAGTCGACCACGATCTGCAGCTCGGCGATCCCGGCTGCTCGGGCGGTGGGCGTGCGCACGTCGGGGCGAGCCTGCTTGCGAGTACGCGGAGACTGCCAGAAAACCGCGTCGCGCCCGCGAGCGGTGGTGAACACGATCTGCGAACGGTTCTCCCGGGACCGGTCGAGTACCAGGTCGATCGCTGCGCCGCGCCGGACGCAGGACCGTACGGGAATCTGCTCAACGATTTCGGGCTCCTCAGGCCACTCGGTGGACTCCACCGGGTAGCAGTACAGGGCCTTCGTCCGCGGCCATGTCCCCGATGTGCGGAACACCATCCCGCTGCCCAGCGGCAGGCGTATCAAGTAGGCCAGCCGGGACTCCGGATCGGGGTTATGGGCGATCAGCAGCTCCACGGGCACCAGTCTGGCGTGATATTCGTCCGGCTGCGACGCTAGGCCCGACGAAGGGGCAGATGTCCCCGCCGCGTCGGCGCGGGCAGCCAGTCACGCTGCTTGCAATGGGTTGAACCACTGCAGGCCCGAGAACCGCGCGAAACCACTGTCGCTGGTCGCCAGTCGCAACCCATGCTCGACGGCGAGCGCGGCAAGATGGGCGTCCGGGACATCGTTCGCGCGCAGCCCGGGCTGGGCCAGGCAGGCGTCCAGCGCGTCACGATGCCGCGCGGTCGGTGCCGGGGTCCAGACGGGACCGGCATCCAGCCAGGCGGTGACCTGAGCCCATGCAGCGCCGATCGACTCCGGTTCGGTGAAGAGCCGCGGGTTGGTGACCAGGCGCACGAACGCGAGAAGGCTCACCCAGGGCAGTGCCACCCGCGGCGCCCGAACCAGCTGATCCTCCAGCCACGTCCGCGCCGCCTCATGTTGGGAATAGGAGGTGACGTGGGCGTAGACGAGCAGGTTCGCGTCGATCGCGATCACCGGTAGCTCTCGCCCTCGGTGATCGCGAGGGCCTCGCTGACGTCGTCAACGTCAGGCAGCCGCGGCGCGCCGAGCGACACCGCGCGGGTAAAGGGTCCGCGTGGCGCTGCGTCCTCGCGGTCTAGGAGCGCCAATCCTGCTCGCAGCGCATCGTTGATCAGTTGCCGAAAGGACCGGTCCCCCCGAGCGCGAAGCTGTTCGAGCTGCGCCGCGATGTCGTCGTCGAGACTGAGAGTCGTCCGCATGCATCACAGCATACAGTGCTTGATGCGGTGATGCTTTGTTATGTCGGTGGAAGGCCAGAACGGATAGAGCGCATCTATGATCGCGCCGCTGGGGTGCCCGTAAGCACCGAATGCATCGGCGCGCACTATCCGACCCGGCAGGCGGACGATGGCGCGCCGCAGTGTCCCGAACTCCACAGCGAGCTCTCCGCCCGAGCTCAGACAGCGCTGCTGTGGAGTTCGGGAGGCGGGGAGCAGGCGCGTGATCAGAGCAACCAGGCGACGCCGCCGGCGATCGCAACTGCGGTCCCGATCCCCAGCACGACAGCCAACGACCGCGAGCGGCGCCAGACCGACACCATTCCCCCGAGCAGGAAACCGGCCACGGCCAGCAGGGCTAAACCGACCCAGCTCACAGCACGCCTTTGGTGGACGGCACCCCGCAGGTACGCGGGTCGAGTTCCACCGCGACGCGCAACGCCCGCGCCAGCGCCTTGTACTGCGCCTCAGTGACATGGTGCGGGTCGCGACCATGCAACACCCGGATGTGCACCGCCAGCTGCGCGTGGACGGCCAGCGTCTCGAAGACGTGCCGGTTCAGCACTGTCGGGTAGTTGCCCCCCACCACGAACCCGGTCACGGCATCCGGCTCGCCGGTGTGCACGCAGTACGGGCGCCCGGACACATCCACAGCCACATGCGCCAGGGTCTCGTCCATCGGCACCCATGCATCCCCGAAGCGCCGTATGCCGGACTTGTCCCCCAGCGCCTGGTGCAGTGCCTGACCGAGCACGATGGCGACATCCTCGACGGTGTGATGTGCGTCGACCGCAACGTCGCCGGTCGCGCGCACGACCATGTTGAACGCTGCGTGCTTGCCCAGTGAGGTGAGCATGTGGTCGAAAAACGCAACGCCGGTGTTCACCTCGGTGGACCCGGTACCGTCGAGATCGAGCTCGACCAATACCGAGGACTCCTTGGTCACCCGTTCGATCCGGGCCGTGCGGCTCACCGTGCCTCCTCAGCAAGGACCGCCGCGCTGGCGGCGAGGAACGCGTCGTTCTCCGCGGGGGTGCCCACGGTGACCCGGAGGTGACCCGCAATTCCCACGTCCCGGATCAGCACACCGTGCTCCAGATAACGCCGCCACACCACCGGCGCATCGGCGAACCCTCCGAACAACACGAAATTCGCATCGGAGGGCACCACCTGGGCGTCGAGGTCGCGCAGCCTAGCCATGATGCGCTCACGCTCGGCCACCAAGGCGGCCACGGACTCCAGCGTCGACGATCCATGCCGCAAGGCGGCACCGGCGGCAGCCTGGGTGAGCGCCGAAAGGTGGTAGGGCAGCCGCACCAACAATAGTGCGTCCACCACCGCCGGCGCGGCGGTGAGATAGCCCAACCGCCCGCCCGCGAATGCGAATGCCTTGCTCATCGTCCGGCAGACCACCAGGCGGTCGGCGAACTGCTCGAGCAGCCTGATCGCGCTCGGGCGACTGGAGAACTCTCCGTAGGCCTCGTCGACCACCACGATGCCTGGCGCCGCTGCGAGCACCGCCGCCAGGTCGTCAGGCGGGATCGACTGCCCGGTGGGATTGTTAGGGCTGGTCACGAACAGCACATCGGGCCGATGCTGGTCGATGGCGGCCACCGCGCCGATGGGATCCAGCGAGAAGTCCGCCCGCCGCGGCGCTGGGATCCACTGCGTGCGCGTGCCCGCGGAGATGATCGGGTGCATGGAATAGGACGGGGTGAAGCCCAGTGCGCTGCGGTCGGCTCCACCGAAGGCCTGCAGCAGCTGCTGGATGATCTCGTTGGACCCGTTGGCGGCCCACAGGTTCGCCGCGGTCAGCGCCACGCCGGTGCGCTCCGCGAGGTAGCCGGCCAGGTCGGTGCGCAGCGCCACGGCGTCCCGGTCTGGGTAGCGGTGCAGGTTTCGCGCCGCCAGCGCCACGGCCGCGGTGACGTCGGCCACCAGCTTGGGAGACGGCGGGTAGGGATTCTCGTTGGTGTTCAATTGCACCGCGACGTCAAGTTGCGGCGCGCCGTAGGGACTGCGGTCCCGCAGGTCGTCGCGCAGTGGCAGATCGGCGAGCGTCACCTCACTGCCGATCGGGCCAACCACCGCCGTCACTGCGAGGTCCCCCGGAACCGTGCGGTAATCGCCTGACCGTGCGCGGGGAGGTCCTCAGCTTCAGACAACGCGACGACGTGGTCAGCGACCTTCACCAGGGCATCGGAGTCATACTCGATGAGCTGGACGCCGCGCAGGAAGGTCTGCGCGGATAGCCCCGAGGAGTGCCGAGCGCAGCCTCCGGTGGGCAGCACGTGGTTGGACCCGGCGCAGTAGTCGCCTAGCGAGACCGGCGCGTACGGGCCGACGAAGATCGCCCCGGCGTTGCGCACCCGGCGAGCCACCGCGGCCGCGTCGACAGTCTGAATCTCCAGGTGCTCGGCTGCGTAGGCGTCCACCACCGACAGCCCAGCGTCCACATCGGAGACCAGGATGCAGCCGGACTGCCGACCGGTCAGCGCGGTGCGGATCCGCTCGGTGTGTTTGGTCGCCGCGACCTGCCGATGCAGCTCGGCGTCGACAGCGTCGGCGAGCGCTACCGAGTCGGTGACCAGCACGCTGGCCGCCAGGGTGTCGTGCTCGGCTTGGGAGATCAGGTCAGCGGCGACGTGCACCGGGTCGGCACTGCCGTCGGCCAGGATTGCGATCTCGGTGGGGCCGGCTTCGGCGTCGATGCCGATCATGCCGCGCAAGGCGCGCTTGGCTGCGGTGACGTAGATGTTGCCCGGGCCGGTGACCATGTCCACCGGGTCCAGCGGCGCGCCGTCGGTGTCCGTGCCACCGTAGGCGAGCAGTGCGATGGCCTGCGCTCCGCCGACGGCCCATACCTCATCAACCCCGAGTAGCGCGGCGGCGGCAAGCACGGTGGGGTGCGGCCGACCACCGTGAGCGGCCTGCGGCGGTGAACACACCACTAGCGACGCCACGCCGGCCACCTGTGCGGGCACCACGTTCATCACCACCGTGGACGGGTAGACCGCCAGCCCTCCCGGTGCGTAAAGCCCCACCCGGGCTACCGGTATCCACCGCTGCGTAACGGTGCCGCCGGCTACCACCTGGGTGACTGTCTCAGTGCGCCGCTGATCAGCGTGCGCCCGGCGGACTCGGGCAATAGACTCCTCCAGCGCGGCGCGCACCGTAGGGTCCAGCTGCTCCAGCTCGGTGCGCAACTCATCGGCCGGCATCCGGACACCCGCTGGCCGCACCCCGTCGAAGCGTTCGGCGAAGTCCAGCACCGCCGCCACACCCCGGTCGCGCACCGCGTCGAGCACCGGAGCCACCTGGTGGGCCACCGCGTCGACGTCGACCTCAGCCCGCGGCAGCATGCCACGCAGCGTCGCGGGGCCAGGAAGACGACCACGCAGGTCGGTGCGGCCAAGCATGCGAACCCCTCTCAATCCGAGCGTCACCTCCCAGGGTAGGGCGCCACTGCGCATCGAGCGGGCTCAGCGGGTGTGACGCATCGAGATAGCCACGCCCAGCCTGCTTAAGTCGGGCCGGCGGCCACCATTACCCTGCGTGGGATGTCTATGCGGCGGGTTGTGGTGAGCGCTGTGTTGGGGGCGCTCGCGCTGGTCATTCCGGTTTCGGCGGGTGCGGCGCCGGCCCCGCCGTCGTCGGCCTACCGGGTGCCGGGGGTGGACAACCCAAGTGTGCGAACCGCCGTTGCGAATCAGGGCGTGGAGATCCTCGGCGGTGGCCGCGACTACCTGGAGGTACTGGCCACGCCCGCGCAGGCGCAGCGATTGCGGGCCAGCGGACTGCGGCTGCTCTCACTTCCAGCCGCGGCACCGCTGCCGGCACCGGTGGCGCCCGGCGCATTCCCCATCGGCTACCGGGGTTATCACACTTACCGCCAACTCACCACCGAGCTGGACTCGCTGGCCGCCGCACATCCCGACCAGATCGCGATATCCAGCTACGGGAAGTCGGCGCAGGACCGCCCGCTGCTGCTGGTGAAGATCAGTGACGATGTACGCACCGACAAGCACGAGCCCGAGGTACTGTTCAGCTGCGCTCAGCACGCCCGTGAGCACATCACCGTCGAAATGTGCTTGCACATTGTTCGACGGCTCGCCCAGGGCTATGGAAGCGATCCGGGAATTACCCGGCTGCTGAAGTCCCGGGAGATCTGGGTGGTGCCAATGGCCAATCCGGACGGCGCCGAGTACGACATCTCCACCGGCCTTTTCGCGATGTGGCGAAAAAACCGTCAGCCGACCCCGGCGAATCGCGAGGTCGGCACCGACCTCAACCGCAACTGGGGCGACGAGTGGGCCTGCTGCGACGGGTCGAGCGCCAATCCCGCCAGCGACACCTACCACGGCCCCGCCCCGTTCTCCGCGCCGGAGACCGCGCAGCTCCGGGACTGGGTGAACAGCCGGGTGATCGGCGGCGTACAGCAGATCACCGCCCACATCGACTTCCACAGCTTCTCCGAGCTGGTGCTCTGGCCTTACGGTTTCACCGCCGGTGACACCGGCCCGGGCCTGAACAAATCCGATGCGGACACCTTCCGGAAGCTGGGCGAGCAGATGGCCGCCACCAACGGCTACACACCTGAGCAGTCCAGCCACCTCTACATCAACGACGGCTCGATCGGGGACTGGATGTGGGCGCAGCACCACATCTGGTCCTACACGCTCGAGATGTACCCGACCAGCTTGACGCAGGGCGGGTTCTACCCACCGGCGTCGGTGATCGACCGCGAGACCGCCCGCAACGACGCGGCGGCGGACCTGCTGCTGAACTACGCAGACTGCGTCCCGCGAATCATCGGAGCCCACTGCGCCGCCCGCTAGCGAACGTCAGGACGGCCTGTGGCGCAATCGTCGGGAACGTACGCGGCGACGACCAGATCCACGACCAGTGGCATGAAGCTCCCGCAGTACTCCTAACGGCCAGATAATTGCCATTCGAAGCCGATGTCGATTGCGAAATCCCGAAAACCGTGATTCGGCTCCGAATGGCGCCGCTTGGGGCTCACGATAAGTCCAGGCCGAGATCTAAGGCTGGGGCTGAGTGCGTGAGGCCACCTACGGAAAGGTAGCGCACTCCGGTTTCGGCGTAGGGCCGGGCGACATCCAGCGTCAGGCCACCAGAGGCCTCCAGCTCGGTGTTCGAGCCTGCGGCGCGGCGGACGGATTCGGCGCACTGCGCGACCGTCATGTTGTCCAGCAGCACCAGGGACACTTCGGCGGCCAATGCCTCCTCCAGCTCTTCGAGGGTGCCTACCTCCACCTCACACGGCAACGCGGCAGCATGCGCCCGCACGGCCGCGATCGCCGCAGTCACCGAACCAGCTACGGCCACGTGGTTGTCTTTGATCAACACTGCGTCCCCGAGCCCCATCCGGTGGTTGACCCCGCCGCCACAGCGCACGGCGTATTTCTGCACTGCGCGCAAACCGGGCAGCGTCTTGCGTGAGTCCCTGATCGAGACGCCCGTGCCAGCCACCGCATCCACCCATGCCGCGGTGGCAGTAGCCACCCCGGAGAGATGACACAGCAGGTTGAGCGCGGTTCGCTCGGCCGTGAGCAGGCCAGCGACCGGGGCGCACACCCCGAGTGCGATATCGCCGGTGACAAGCCGGTCTCCATCCTGGCGGCCCATCGTGATCTCGTACCCGCCGGCTCCGAGTACCGCGTCGAGCACGGCCAGAAATACCGGCAAACCGGCTAGCGTGCCAGTTTCACGTGGCGAGACAGTTGCCGTCGCGACAGCTGCAGCGGGCACGCAGGCCGCAGTGGTGGCGTCCGGGCCGTAGCGTAGGTCCTCCGCCAGCGCGGTACTGATGACCCGGTGTATTTCGTCGGCGTCGAGCCCCACGCTGGCGAGCGTGTTCACGCCACCCCTCCGATGGGTGCTGGTTCGGCCGGCACCGGGGTTCCGTCATCGTCGAGCACCACGGCGATGCTGTGCCGCCAGCGCTCCGCAGGGCGGGGGTGATCGGTCCGTAGATGGCAACCACGGCTCTCGGTACGTGCGGCGGCGGCGGCCAGTACGGCGGCTGCTGCCAGAGTGAGCCCAGCGTCCTCGGCGTCAAGTGGCGTCCGTATCCGCCGGTGTGTCGTAGCACCCGCGACTGCCGAAGCGGCGGCGAGGCCGGCCGAGTCGCGCCCGATGCCGGCGTGCGCACTCATCGATTGCTGCAGCGCGTGGCGATCAGCGATCGGGCGACGCTCGGAGGCCGGCAGTGGCGGCCCGGGACACCGGGACACCGTGAAGTCAGCAGCCACTGCCTCCGCGACCCGTCGTCCCATCACCAGCCCCTCCACCAAGCTGTTGGAAGCCAGCCGGTTTGCGCCGTGCAGACCCGTTCGGGCCACCTCCCCCGCGGCGTACAACCCGGGCACCGTCGTCCGGCCGCTGGTGTCGGTGACCACGCCACCGCACTGGTAATGCGCGGCGGGGGCCACCGGAATCGGCTCGCAGCCTGGATCAAGGCCGATCGACGCACAGGCTGCGTGCACCGTCGGGAAACGACGGCGCAGCCCCGCGCTGCCGAGGTGGGTAGCGTCCAGTAGGACGTGGTCGGTGCCCGTCGACGCCATCCGCCTGGTGATCGCCGCGGCCACCACGTCGCGCGGCGCCAGCACACCGAGCGGATGCACACCGGTCATCACGGGAGCGCCGGCGGTGTCCAGCAGCACCGCGCCCTCGCCCCGGATCGCCTCGGTGACCAACGGCTGGCGACCCGTCGAGCCCGTGCCGAGATACAGCGCCGTCGGATGGAACTGCACGAACTCCAGGTCGGCGGTCAACGCCCCGGCCCATAACGCCAGTGCCAACCCGTCACCGGTTGCAACATCGGAATTGGTGCTGGCGGCGTAAAGCTGGCCGAGGCCTCCGGTGGCGAGCAGGACGGCCCGAGTGCGCAACACGCCTGCAGCAAGCTCGTCGAGCAGGGCCAAACCGGCGACTCGACCGGTATCGTCGCGCAGCACCTCGCTGACCGACTGCCCTTCTAACAGCACCAACTGCCTGCTGCGAGCGGCGCTGGCCAGTGTCCGCGCTACCTCGGCCCCGGTGGCGTCACCACCGGCGTGGATCACTCGGTAGGTGCGATGTCCGCCCTCCCTGGTGCGCTGCAAATCCGTCCAACCACCGTCGAAGACGGCACCGTGCGCCCTCAGCTCGCTGACCGCGGCGGAGCCGGCGGCTAGGATCGTCCGGGCGGCGGCCTCGTCGCAGAGCCCGGCACCGGCCGCGAGCGTGTCCGCTACGTGCGCGTCCACGCTGTCGCCGGTCGGCGACGATGGATGACCGGGTAGCACCACCGCGATACCGCCCTGCGCCCATCGGGTGTTGCCGTCCTCGACCGTGGTCTTGGTCACGGCCACCACCCGAAGGCCGAGCTCGGCGGCGCGCAAGGCGGCGGTCAACCCGGCGACGCCAGTACCGACCACCGCGAGGTCGACAGTGACCTCCCAGGCCGTCACTCGTCGCCGCCGGGCCGGCCGATAGCGATCATGCGCTGCACCGCGCTACGGGCGCGCGCCGCGATGTCGGCTGGGACGGTCACTTCATCGACGCCGTCGCGCAGTGAGCGCAGCAACGCTGCCGGAGTGATCATCTTCATATACCGGCAGGAGGCCCGGTCGTTGACCGCTTGGAAGTCGACCCCGGGGGCCGCGCGCCGCAGCTGGTGCAGCATGCCGATTTCGGTGGCCACCAGTACCTCGCGCGCGCCAGTCGCTCGAGCAGCATCGAGCATGCTGCCGGTGGACAAAATCCACACCCGTTCGGCGGGTACCGTACCGGCACCCGCCAGGTACAAGGCGCTGGTCGCGCAGCCGCATTCCGGGTGGATGTAGAGCTCGGCGTCGGGCGCGGCAGCGGCCTTTGCGGCCAGCTGGGCGCCGTTGATCCCGGCATGCACGTGGCATTCTCCGGCCCAGATGTGCAGGTTCGTCCGGCCGGTAACGCGCTGCACGTGCGCGCCGAGGAACTGATCGGGCAGGAACAGCACCTCACGGTCCGCGGGGATCGAATCGATCACCTCGACGGCGTTGGATGAGGTGCAGCAGATGTCGGTTTCGGCCTTGACCTCGGCACTGGTGTTCACATACGACACGACGATCGCGTTCGGGTGCTCGGTCTTCCAGTCCCGCAGCTGGCCGGCGTCAATGGAGTCGGCCAGCGAGCAACCCGCGCGCGCGTCCGGGATAAGCACCGTCTTGCCCGGTGCAAGGATTTTCGCGGTCTCGGCCATGAAATGCACGCCGCAAAAGACGATGGTGCTTGCGGCACAGTCTGCGGCGATGCGCGACAGTGCCAGAGAGTCGCCGACGTGGTCGGCGATGTCCTGGATCTCGGGCACCTGGTAGTTATGCGCGAGCAACACCGCGTCGCGCTGCCGGGCGAGTTCGCGTACCTCCTGACGCCAGGCTCGATCAACCTCCGGCCCTGGGTGGCCAGTGTGGGTCCACTTCGACGCGGCGGTAGCGGCCATGTCGCCTCCTTCGCCAGCGCCGACGCTGGTGCCTGCTCTAGTTTTCGCCTTACAATCGAAAACGTGAATGATAACAGCGGTGGCCTCGCGATGCACGAAGTCCTCGCCGCTGTGCTGCAGGTTCGTGATGGGAAGTTGCAGGTGCTGCTGTGGCAGCGCGGCATCGAGCCCGATGCCGGGCGCTGGGCGTTGCCGGGCGGCCGGCTCGGCGACAGCGAGGACGTGCAGACCTCGGTGCTGCGCCAACTGGCCGAGAAAGTGGACGTCCGCGAGGTCGCCCACGTCGAACAACTGGAGGTCTTCAGCGCGCCGGATCGGATGCCGCAGCGGCGGACCGTCGTGACCGCATTCCTCGGGTTGGTGCCCTGCGTAGCCGATCCCGTGCTGCCCGAGGACACGGCATGGCACCCGGTGGCCGATGCGCTACAAGGGTCGCCGCCCACTGCCTTCGACCACGGCCTGATCGTGCGTCGGGCCAGGGATCGGCTGCGCGCCAAACTGTCCTACACCAACCTCGGCTTCGCGCTTGCGCCGCCCGAGTTCACTGTCTCCAGTCTGCGCGAGCTCTACGCTGCTGCGCTGGGCCACCGGGTCTCGGCAACCAACCTGCAGCGAGTGCTGGCCCGCCGTGGGGTGCTGATCCCCACTGGCGGAACCGCCACGCCGGGACCGTCCGGCGGCCGACCTGCGGCGCTGTACCGCTTCGCGGAGCGCGACATGCGGATTACCGATCCGTTTGCCGTGCTGCGACCACCGGAACCACCGCATGCCCCGGAAGGGGCAGTTCACTTAGCGGATCCACGCGCGGCACCGTAACGTTTACCTGTGGCCGAGACCGTCCCACTATTCCCGCTGGGTACTGTGCTGCTTCCGGGTGCGTCGCTTCCACTGCATATCTTCGAGCCCCGCTACCGTCAGTTGACCGTCGACCTGGTGACCGGCGCCGTACCCGGCCGCAGTTTCGGCGTGATCGCAGTCAAGCAGGGTCTGGAGTCGGCAGAGGAGGTCCATGAAATCGGCTGCACTGCGCTACTCCAGGATGCCCGCAGACTGCCCGATGGCCGCTTCGACATCGTCACTCGCGGCAAGAAGCGGTTCAGGCTGCTGGATATTGACAACACCTCCGCGCCGTATCTGGTGGGCAGGGTCGAGTGGGTGCCTGATGACGACCTACCGGCAGAACAGTCGATGCTCCTACCGATGCTGGTCCGCTCGGCTCGGGAAGCCCACAGGCAGTACTGCTGCGCGGCGTGGCAGCACGGTGATTGGGAGGAGCCCAAGGAAGACGTCGACGTCGCATCGTTGGCGCACCTCCTCGCTTCAGACTGCTTGCTGACCTTGGAAGACCGGCAAGCCTTACTTGAGGACCGCGACCCAGCTGATCGGCTACGCATGGTACGTACCCTTCTGGTGCGGGAGGCGGCGTTTCTGCGGACGCTGCGTGCGGTGCCGGTACCGCTGAACCAGTTCGCAGTGCAAGCCAGCCGGAACTGACCTCACGAGGTCAGGTCTTCGGCTCCGTTCCAGGCGGTGGTGAGGCAGTAGGTAACCGCAACGCCGAACGGCTGCGTGACGATCACCCAAGCTGACTCGAGCACCGGCGCCTGCGGGAACGGCGCGCCGGTCGCCGCCCGATTGGGATAGCGCGCGCCGGCCAGCCACAGCCCGACGCGCATCGCGAGCCATGCTGCCACCAGCGAGCCGAGCACCGCGGCCACCAACACCAATGGGCCACGCCACCGCCGGAACAGCCACAACGCCGCGCCGATGAGCATTCCGGCGGCCAGCCCGAACAGCACGAAGGTCGCCATATCGTCGAAGCGGTGCTCGCTTTGCCCGACGAAGGGCAGCACGCCATCTGGCGTGGGAGCCAGCGCCGAGCGCGCGACGAACTCGGGCGGCGCCAGCCAGGACCACAGGGCTCCCAGCGGCAGGCCCAGCACCGTCACCGCACACAGCACGCCCAGCGCAGGAACCAGATCGGCCCGGACCACCGCACCGGATCGGAACGGCACTGGCTCGGGAGCCTGCTGGGCCGGCTGCGCCGCGCTCATCCCGATCTCGGATGCGGCCCGTGTGCGCTGCATCTGGCCGACCAGCCCGTCGGCGTCACTTGCACCACCATTCGACGCGAGCATTGTGGGCAGTATCGCGGCGGGTCGAGCAGCCTGCGGTGGGCGCAGCTGACGTGCTCGCCGTTGTCTACCGGACGTCCACAGGCGTCGCAGAAACTCATAACGTCCGACCCAGGGCTTTGATCGGCATACGCAGCTCGGTGAGCATCTCCAAGTCCGCCCGCGCGGGCCGGCCAAGATTGGTCAGGTAGTTACCCACGATGATCGCGTTGATGCCGCCGAGCATGCCCTGCTCGGCACCCAGATCCCCAAGGGTGAGTTCGCGGCCACCGGCGAAGCGCAGGACGGTGCGCGGTAATGCAAGGCGGAACGCGGCCACAGTCCGCAGCGCGTCGACGCCCGCTATCACGTCATAGCTCTCATACGGTGTGCCGGGCTGCGGGATCAGAAAGTTCATCGGCACCTCATCGGGAGCCAGCACGGCGAGCTGCGCGGCGAACTCGGCACGCTGCGCCACCGTCTCGCCCAACCCGATGATGCCGCCGCAGCAGACCTCCATCCCAGCTTCGCGCACCATCTGCAGCGTCTCGAAGCGCTCGTCCCAGGTGTGCGTAGTCACGACGTTGGCGAAGTGCGAGCGTGCGGTCTCCAGGTTGTGGTTGTAGCGGTGCACGCCGATGGCAGCCAACTCATCCACCTGCTGCTGGGTGAGCATCCCCAGTGAACAAGCGATGTTGATCTCCGCGGTTTCCGGTTCGGCGCGGATCGCCTCGATCCCGGCTCGGACCTGCGACATCAGTCGACGGTCCGGCCCGCGCACTGCAGCAACGATGCAGAACTCGGTCGCCCCGGTGGCCGCGGTCTGCTTGGCGGCCTCGACCAGACCGGGGATGTCCAGCCACACCGCCCGCACCGGTGAGCTGAACTGGCCTGACTGTGAGCAGAAGTGGCAGTCCTCGGGGCAGCCGCCCGTCTTGACACTGACGATGCCCTCGACCTCGACCTCAGGGCCACACCAACGCATCCGCACGTCGTGGGCCAGCGCGAGCAGCTCCGCTAACCGGTCGTCGGCTAACTCCAGCACCGCGAGGACCTGATGCTCCGAGAGGCCGATGCCCTGTTGCAGTACCTGTTCGCGAGCGACGGCCAGCACGTCGACCTGCGGACGGGTCATGAGTCGCTCCTCTCGACGGCGGCGCTTCGGCGGCCAGTCTGCCGCACCGGTTGGTCCCGGCGCGGTCGGCGCACACGGTCGAGATCCTTCATAGCTCGAGCTGAATCTCGGCAGGCGAGGCGACCGTCGTTCCCGGCAGCAGGGCGGCGAGCCAGGCGCCGATCCCGATGCAACGCATTCCCGCCGCGAGCGCTGCGCGGACACCGGCCGGCGCGTCCTCGACCACCACACAGCCCGCGGGCAGGATGCCGAGCCGGGCGGCCGCCAGCAGGTAGCACTCTGGGGCGGGCTTGCCTCGCTCGACGTCGTCGGCGGTCACCAGCACATGGGGCCACGGAAGGCCGGTCGACGCGAGGCGCGCCCGCGCAACAGCGCGGCCTCCCGAAGTCACCACCGCCCAGCGACCGGCGGGCAACCCGGTCAGCAGCTCCTTGGTGCCTGGCAGGCATACCATCTCGGCGGAACGCCTGATCTCTTCGGCGGTCAGGTAGGCGAGGTGAGCGGCCACCTCTGCGGGCGGGGACGAGGTCGGCGAGCGCTTGCATGGTGGGACGCCCGTGCACGGTCTCCACGACGTGCGCCGGATCGAGCCCGCAGGACCGAGCCCAGCCTTCGAAGATCTCGCGGATGATCGGCATCGAGTCGACCAGGACACCGTCGAGGTCGAACAACGCGGCCTCGGCCCGGATCCGCAGGGCCCCTTCGACCTCGGATTGACTTCAGGACGCATCGATGATCACGGTCGCAGTCAGCGAATGACCGACACCAAGACCGCGCTGCTCCCGCGTCTCACACCGCAGCAGCGCCGATGCTAGGGCGCGAATTCGCTGTCCGGAACCGGTCGCAGCCTGATCGAGCAGTTCGTTCCAGCTTCCGGCGAGTGTTCGGAAGAAGTGCAGGATCTCCGGTGGCCCGCCCACCGTCGGCGGCTCGAAATACAGTTCGCGTAGCGACACGCTCGACGGATCACGCGCCAAGTCGTTGATCAGCGTCCGGTAGGGCGGGATCGAGGGGTTGAACGCCCTGGTGGCGGTGTGCCGGCCCGCCAGGATTGACCGGTCCGTGAAACCGAGCTCGGCTAGCTGCGCCCCGGCACTGCGTGCCGCGCCCGCGATGGCTTCACCGAGTGACGCGCGGTCGAAGAACGTCATCTGCTGTTCTAGCCGCTCGGTCGTGTCCTCGAAGAAAGTCATCGCGTAGTTCCACCGCGGGGAGTGCCAGTTTCGCATCCACTCGATGGAGTACCGCCCCAGCACGTCGATGATGATCGCGGCACGCCGCCCGGCGTCAAGGATACGGCGCATGATGTCTGCGATTACCTCGACCAGCTCGTCGGATGTGAGATACGAATACGGAACACCGCAGGACAGATACAGGTCGAAATCGCCATCCGGCAGCCGATTACGCATGTCGCCGACGCAAAAGGTCGCCCCGGGCACTGGATGCAGCGCCATCGCGGTCTTGACCATGTCCGGATCGCCGTCCAAGCCGACGTAGTCGAGCGGGCGGCCTGCGGCCACCGGCGGGAGATCCCCGTGGAACTCGGTGAGCAGGGCGAGCCCGTCGCCCGCACCACTACCGATGTCAAGCACCCGAAGCAGCCGACCGGCCGGGAGGTGCAACCGCTGCACAGCACTGGCGAAAACCTTGTGCGAGACCACTTCTTCCATGAGGATCTTCACCGGGTCACGCCGTCGTGGTGACAGGTAATGTGCGAGGGCGCCTTGATAGCTGGCCTCATCTCTGGTCAAGCGGTAATCCTTCCGCGCTCATGGTCAGGCGGGTCACCTCAGCGCTTCACCAAATAGCGCTTCACCAGATAACGCAGCAGCAAGGTGTCGTCCTCGGCGAGCACTGACGCCAGTTCAAGCTGCCTCGGCACGACGCCCGCGCCGCATGCAATCCGGTCGGCCATTCCCGAGACCAACAGCGGCGAGATCGTCAGGCGCAGCTCGTCGACCAGCCCGGCCTCGATCAGAGAGTCGAACAGCCGGGGGCCTCCTTCACAATCTATCCGGGTCAGGCCCCGCGTCACCAGCGCGCCCACCGCTGCGGTGAGATCCACGGTGTCCTGGCCGGCGACCAGCACCGTGGCACCCGCCGCGGTCCATGCCTCGCACAGCCTCGACGGCGCCGTGGCGCAGGTGAGCACGATGGTTGGTGTGCGTGCTTCGGTGATGACTGGTGCGTCCGGGGGCAGGCTCCTGCCGGAGGTGACCACGGCGATCGGTGGAACTTCGCTGAGCCCGTACCGCCGCCGCCGTTGCGCGGCCTGCTCGTCGGGGTGCACACCGCGGAATACTTCGATCATCGCGGTGCCGGCACCGAGCAGCACAACGTCGGCGAGGTCACTGCCCAGCCGATACACCCGCCGGTCCGCCGGGTTGGACAGTCCGGCTGACCGCCCGTCGATTTCGACCGCGCCGTCGGCGCTGGCCACGAAATTCACCGCCAGCCACCGGCGGTCGGCGGGATACCGGTAGAGCCGTTCGAGTTCCTCCTCGTCGACCTCGTGGGCGTGCCGGGGCCAGATGTACCGCATCAGGTGAGCCAGCGCTGTGCCCGCGCCGGCGGTCGGGTACCGACGATGCTGGCGACCATTTCGATCGTGTGCCGGGTTTCGCGGACCTGGTGCGCGCGGAACATCGCCGCTCCTGCCTGGGCCGCGAGGGCGGTGGCGGCCAGCGTGCCGGTGAGACGATCGTCGAGGGCCACGTCGAGAGTTTCCCCGACGACTCCCTTATTGGACATGGCCATCAGCACGGGCCATCCGGTCTCGACGAGGGTGCGTACGTGGCGTAGCACGGTCAAGCTGTGGAAGGTGTTCTTGGCGAAGTCGATCGCGGGGTCGATGAGAATACCCTCCCGGGGAACGCCCTTGGCCACCGCAAGCTCGGCCAGTTGCGTAGTGCTTTCGACGACTGCGGCCACTACATCGTCGTACCGCGGACGGATGGGGTCGGTGCGCGGCGCCAGGCCGTCCGTGTGCGCGCACACGTAGCCCATGCCGTACTCGGCCGCGACGTCGAGCATGGCGGGGTCGGCGGCCGCCCAGTTGTCGTTGAGCAGGTCCGCCCCGGCCTGGCACATCCGCTCGGCGACTTCGTGGCGATACGTGTCGATGCTGATCACCAAGTCGGGATACATCTCCCGCGCCCATTCGACGGTCGGCGCGACCCGGCGGATCTCCTCGTCGACGCTCACCTCGGGGCCAGGGCTGGCCGGCACCCCGCCGATATCGATGACGTCGGCACCGTCGATCACCGCCTGGCGGATGGCCGCGCGCGCGACCTCCTCGTCGAAGGTGAGGCCGTGGTCGTAGAACGAATCGGGCGTCCGGTTGATGATGGCCATGATCAGCGGCCGGTCCCGCGTCAGCCTGCGACCGCGAAATACCAGGTCAACTACTTCAGAGTGCACCGCTGTCACGACGCCCCGCCTTTCTCGCTCTCTCGGCGTAGGGATTCCCGACGCTGTGTCCACCCCAACGGATCCAGGGCACGCAGACAAGGGGTGCGTCTCACGATGATCAACGGGCCGGGGCGACGGCCTCGATGTTGGCGATGGTGAAATCGCGCTGGGCGTTGCGGAGATGGCACCAGGAGTCGAGCCACCTGCCGTAAAGCTGTTGTGGCCGGATTGCCCGGCTGCTGCGGCTGCCGTTCTTGTCGCGGTAGACGATGAGCACGTCGTTGTGGTGGTCCACGGCATCGGACAGCAGCTCGAGTTCGGCGTCGTCGAGGTGACAGTTGAGCTGCGCCAGAAGGTCGAAGGTGGCCGAGTCCGCGCAGGCCCCGGCGGTCTGGGCCGGTGGATTGGCCACCAGCAGCCGAGCCAGCTCGGTGGCGGACAGCGCAGATCGCGATTTCGTGATGATCGGAAGATCCGGCGTCGACGCCTGATGATCGTGACGAGCTTCGACGATCACCGTGCCATGAGCATCTTCGGCCATCGGGGACAAGCCAACTTCGCGTAGGCGTGTCAGCACTTCGTCGAGGCCCGATGGGCTGGCTAAGACGGTAGGTGCGAGCTGGCTTAACCGCAGCTTGCCCAGCGACCGAGTGTGCAGTATCTCGGTGATCAGAGCCTCGTCGGCACGGATACAGGAACGCATCCCGCGCACCCGAATCTGTCCGTGCCGGCGGGACGCGTCGGTGATCAGATACTCCAGTGGCTGGGGAACCGGACGGGCCGAGATCGCAGCCAGCTCGGTGAGCAGGTCGTGCGCAGTCCACCCGGTGTCGAGCGCCGCCCGGACAGTGGCCGGGGTGAAGCGCCAGGTTCCCGCTGCCCCGCGGGTCTCGGCGACAGCGGAGTCGGTCAGCAGCCGCGACACGGCAGCGCTCGGCTGACCGGAGACCACGGCAGTGAGATCCGACTGCAGGATCACGCTGCACGGAATCTCCGGGAGCAGCGCAGCGCAGCGCCGGGCCAGCTCCTCCACCACGTCGGTCGGCGCGGACCCGGTCACCGCCAGCAGCTGCTCTCCCAGTTCCGATACCACGTCAGTGGCGATCACCCCGAGCAGCTCAGCTTCACGGACGGCGGCAGCCACCTTGGCCGCTCGCTGCCCAGCGTCGTAACCGTGCAAGGGGAACAACCAGTCGACCTGCTCCCCCACCGCGCTCACCGACACACCCGAACGGGCGGCCGTCAGCATCGCGCGCCGCAGCAGCCCAGCGGCCGACCCGAGTGGCAACGGGGGCGGGACTTCCCGGTCTCCCGAAATATCCCGGCCGGTCGGCGCGTGCTCAAGGGAAAACCACGCGTCGACCACCGCCGACCACCGCCGGCCTGGTTCCCCAGCGCGCCATCCTGCATAAAAGTGCGTCGGTGCATACCCGGTGTCAGCTTGACCCAGTAGGCCGGCCGCGTAGGTCAGGTCGATCCACAACATGAGGATGTCTTCGGGGATCGACAGCCGCTTGGCCAGCCTCGCCCGTTCCCGAGGCCCGACCCCGCCCTTCTTCAGCGCCGCGATCGGCGCCGTGCGGGCTACGTCGAGCAAGGTCGTCACGCCTCGAAGTGCCTCCTGTGCGGCGGCCTGGGCAGCCCGACGCACCGCTGCGCCGTCGGCACCGGCCAAGGGAAAAGATGGCCGTCCGGTCAGCGTGAGCTCGCGTTCGGCCAGCCAAGCGGCGACCGCAACCTCTCTGGGCAGTTCAAGTCCAAAGTTGACTGGCAGCAGCAGGCCGGCCGCGAGGAGCAGTCTGGTCGGATCACGATCACCGGCACGCGGCTGGGAACGGCCGAACCCGGAGTTGTAGTCGTGATAGCCGCGTCGGAACTCGCTGAGCCGGTCCTTGGCCGGTTTCGGCAGCGCAGCGATCACCTTGGCCATCAAGGGTAGATCCGTCATGAACGCGGACAGTTGCGCTGTCAGTTCGGGCTTGCGCAGTCCATCGGTCGCCGCACCGAACGCGCTGAGGGCCGCGCGCAGGTTCTCCGCGAGGACCGATCCCGCGATCGTCGCCACCGGTCGACCGCCGCCGATCTCGGCCAACCAGTGCGCCTCCAGTCGTTCCGGCAGGCACAAGATTCCGGAGCTGTCCCAGGCAAGCCCTAGCCCGCACAGTTGGGCTACTCCAGCCCGCACTGCCTGCTCGGAGGCATTCAGCAGCCGCATGAGAGCCGGAACTGTTGCCGAGGCGCCGAGAGCGACGGTGGCCTGCCCCACCATCACCATGTCCCGGTTCGCCGTCCGCAACGCGGCACCGAGCGACTCCGGACCACCCAGCCGCTGCGCGAGCTGACTGAACCCACGCGGAACCGGCTGCACCAGGACGTCCGCACGTGCTTGCAGCAACGCGATCAACGATACTTCGCTCAAACCGGACAGATACTCAGCAAATGATCTTGCGCACACGTCCACCATTCTGCCGTCGGGCCACTCGCCGCGTGCATCGGGTGCGCCTGGAACGTGTCCGGCTTGGAGCCGCGAGGCGGCGCCACCTCCAGCAGCGCTGCCGTCCCGGCCACCGCAGGTATCTGCGTCCCCGTATCGCGGCAATCACTCCCCCCATCTGCCGGATCAGCGCAACAAAGTTCATGCGAGACGGACTATTACCGCAACAGCGACGGCAAGTGCATCCACCGCCCCCAACAGGCTGCCGCAGCACCGGCCGGTGCCACCACCCGATGCTCCGACGGCGAATACAGCTTCAGCCGACATCGGCAAGGCACCTATTCGGGCCATGATGGCGTCGCCCAATGGCTATAACCACAGGCGTTGTAGGTCAGCAGCAGCACTCAGTATCGGCAGCGGAGCACGAGCATCGCCCTGGCCTGCACCCGCAACTTGCCGCCAGGCACGGCGTCGCGTTGCTTGCGACGGGCGTTGGCCAGCAGCGGGTCGGTGGTATCCACGACGAGCTCCCAGCTGCGACCGTATCCCGAGTCGGGCAGCGTGAAGATGACCTGCCGGTGGTGGGCATTGATGAGAAGCAGGAACGAATCGTCGATGATCCGTTCGCCGAGATCATCGACTTCGGGGATACCTCGGCCGTTGAGGAAGATCGCGACGCTCTTGGTGGACGGGACGTTCCAGTCCTCCTCGCTCATCTGCTGCCCATCAGGGCGCAGCCAGGCGATGTCCTCGATGTTGGAGCCGCGGATCGAGCGGCCCTGAAAGAACCGGCGACGACGAAACACCGGGTGATCAGCGCGCAGCCGAGCGAGTTGGGCGGTGAACTCGGTAAGGACCGAGTTCAACCGTGCTTCGTCCCAGTCCACCCAGCTGATCTTGCCGTCCTGGCAGTAGACGTTGTTGTTGCCCTCTTGGGTGCGGCCCAGCTCGTCGCCGTGCGCGAGCATCGGAACGCCCTGGGAAAGCAACAGGGTGGTCAGAAAGTTGCGTTTCTGACGTTCCCGCAGCGCGATGATCTTGCCGTCCTCACTGGGACCCTCAACGCCACAGTTCCACGAGCGGTTGTGGCTCTCACCGTCGCGATT
>JBHEMR010000183.1:0-7987 GCA_046262495.1 Pseudonocardiaceae bacterium
CATGGCCTGGTGCACCTGCAGGACCGGGTTGTCCACGGGCACCTGCGCCAGCCCCTCCTCGGCCGCGGCGACCGCGACCGCGACAGCTACGGCGGCGGAGACGGTGCGTAGGTCCTCGATCGGCGGGAGCAGCGGTTCTCCGGGGGCGGTAGCGTCCGACAGCCTGGCAACGGCGTCCGCGGCCGCGGCGATCATTGGTCGGTTGATCCGCCGGGCACGGGCCACCGTGACGCCGAGGCCGAGTCCGGGGAAGACCAGGGCATTGTTTGCCTGGGCGATGCGATGGGTGATCCCGCCGCGGACGACCGGCGGGAACGGGCTGCCGGTGGCGACCAACGCCCGGCCGCCTGTCCACCGGATCAGGTCCTCCGGCAGCGCTTCACATTTCGACGTCGGGTTGGACAGCGGCATGATGATCGGCCGCTCCGTGTGCGCGGCCATCTCCCTGATAATGGCTTCGGTGAACACGCCGGCCTGCGCCGAGGTGCCGATGAGCATGGTGGGACGCGCGGCTGACACGACGTTGGCGAGGGTGACCGTGGTGCCCGCACCGGTGGCCCAGCCGGCCACCTCCGCCGCGCTCCGCGCGTACGGCAGCTGGAATTCGCGCAGGTTGGGTGTGTCGTCGACCAGCAGGCCCCGGCTGCCCAGGGCGTAGAAGCGCGCGGTGGCCTCGGCGCGGGACAGTCCTTCGCGGATCATGACATCGCGCATCATGTCGGCGATGCCCAGCCCAGCGGTGCCGGCGCCGTGGATGACCACCCGCTGGTCGCGTATCCGGGTCCCCGCCACCCGGGCGGCGGAGAACGCAGCGGCCAGCACGACCGCGGCGGTGCCTTGAAGGTCATCGTTGAAGGTACACAGCTGGTTGACGTACTTGTTCAGGATGCGTCGCGCGTTGCCGGCGCCGAAGTCCTCCCAGTGCAGCATCGCATTCGGGAAGAGCCTGGTGGCGGCCCTGACGTAGACCTCGATGAGATCGTCGTAGCGCTGGTCGCGGATCCGTGCGTGCCGGGCACCCAGGTAGGTCTCGTCATCGAGAAGCGCCACGTTGTCGGTGCCCGTATCCAGCACCACCGCGAGCACCCGGTGTGGGTGGATGCCCGCCGCGGCGGTGTAGACCGAGAGTTTGCCGATCGCGATCTCGATGCCGCCCACGCCCTGGTCGCCGATGCCCAGGATGCCCTCCGAGTCGGTAGCCACGATCAGGTCGACGTCCTCGGCGCCCATGCCACAGTTGCGCAAGGACGCCTCCACGGCCTCGGGCCGGTCGACGGAAAGGAACACCCCATGCGGGCGACGGAACTCGTAGCTGAACCGCTCGATCGCCAGCCCGACCGTCGGGGTGTAGACCACCGGCAGCATCTCCTCGATGCGCTCGCACAGCAACCGGTAGAACAGCACCTCGTTGCGGTCCCGCAGATTGGTCAGATACACCCAGCGGCGCAAATCGTTGGCCTGCGCCCGGTACTGGCCGTAGACCCGGCGCACCTGCCCGTCCAATGTGCTCACAGCGGTGGGCAGCAGGCCGGTCAGCCCCAAGGCCTCGCGTTCTTCAAGGGTGAACGCCGTCCCGCGGTTGATCGTCGGGCTGGTTAGCACGGCGCTGCCCCTCGCGTGGATGCGCGCAACCACGCCGTCAGCGGTTGGAATGAGCTCATATGGCGGCTGGTGCATGCACATCTCCTTGCCGTCCGCACCCAGCGCGAGTCGGCTGATTCGGACGCCGCCCGTCAGTGTGGCCGACGCACGCGGTCGGTCGCTGGCCCGGTGCGGTTCGGGCAAACCATGCGTCAGCAGTAGCTCAATGAGTCCAGTCGTGTCGCATCGTTGCTTGGGCAGCCGCCAGGGTCGTCTGACCCGTGCACACTGCCTGATGCAGGTGATCTTCTAGTTCTTCCTTCTCGGTAGCCTTCGCTGTGGGTTGTGGAAAGAGGTTATGTGGATCGCTGGGCGCGCCGCCGAGGGACAGCGGTATAAGGTGATCTTCTTTATAGTTCAAGGGAGAACCTGGCTCGGCGAAGTCACGCATTTGTTGGAGTTTGAGTGCGGCGGTGTAGCTGGCGGGTGGCCGCACCGTGTCCGTCCATCCGGGCGCGCAGATCGTGGTGTGGATGGTGTCCTGAGTGACATTCGGGTTGCGGACCCCCGGTGTGCAACGCACGTCTGCGCGCGCATCGACCACTCGGCACGGCTCGGCCGCCAACACATTGGGTACTGCACTGAGCAACTGCGCCGGCCTGGCGCTTGCGGTCACCGATGAGACATCGGCGGCTGGTGCGGCGCCACAGGCAGCCAGCGCCAGGAGCATCGGCAGGCATATTACCCGTCGGCTCAAGAGCGTCTCCTCGTCTGTAGTAGGAAAAGTCTCGGTTGCAGTGGGTTACCCTCTTTAACCGTGCGTAAACCTTGCTCGAAGCTTTGCCCGGGGCGGTGCCGGCGGGGGTCATCGTGGGTGTTGTGGCGGGTGGATGGGTTGGTCGCTGCGGTGAGCTCGGCCGGTGTGCAGCTGTAATGCGCTGACGACGAGAGGGAAATGGCTGAATGCTTGGGGAGTATTGCCGAGTTGTCGTCTGGCGATGGGGTCCCATTCCTCGCTGAGCAGTCCGACGTCATTGCGCAGGGCAAGGAGGCGGTCGAACAGGGCGGTTGCTTGGGTTTGCCGTCCGGCGCCGTGGAGGGCGTCGACAAGCCAGAACGAACAGGCGAGGAACACGCCTTCGCCGGCGGGCAGCCCGTCGTCGGATGACTGCGTGTGGTAACGCAGTACGAAGCCGTCTTGGGTGAGTTCGCGTTGGATGGCGTCGATGGTGCCGATCACCCGGGGATCGTCGGGGGCGAGGAACCCCCCGCGCGGGATTAGCAGCAGGCTGGCGTCCAGGGCGGTGCTGCCATAGGACTGCACGAAAGTGCCGAGCTGGTCGTTGTAGCCGTTGGCGAGGACGTCGGCGTGGATCGTGTCGCGGAGCTGCTCCCATTGATCGACCGGACCGGGCAGGTGGCGGGTGCGCGCGCCGCGGACCATCCGGTCGGCGGCCACCCATGCCATCACCTTGGAGTGGGTGAAGTGTCGGCGCGCCCCGCGCATCTCCCACAGCCCGTTGTCAGGGTCCTGCCAATGGCCCTGGAGGTAGGTCAACAACGCCACCTGCAGTTGCCAGGCGCTGTCCTGTGCGTCGATTGAGGCCTGCCGGGCCAGGTGCAGCGCATCGAGGACCTCGCCCCAGACGTCGAGCTGCAACTGGTCGGCTGCGGCGTTGCCGGTGCGCACCGGCAACGAATTTTCATAGCCGCTCAACCAGGGCAGTTCCAGCTCAGGGAGGCGGCGGGTGCCGTCGACCCCGTACATGATCTGCAGGGTGGCGGGGTCACCTGCCACTGCGCGAAGCAGCCATTCACGCCAGGCTTTCGCTTCGGCCTCATACCCTGCGGCCAGCAGCGCTTGCAGGGTGTAAGAGGCGTCGCGGAGCCAGCAGTATCGGTAGTCCCAGTTCCGAGGGCCGCCGATCTGCTCGGGCAATGACGTCGTGGGGGCAGCGACGATCCCTCCGGTAGGAGCGTAGGTCAGCGCTTTCAGCGTGATCAGTGAGCGTCGCACCGGCTCGGCGTAGCGGCCGGTGAGTGGTGTGCCGCTTGCGGACCACGACTGCCAGAAACTCACGGTGTCCAACAGGGCATTCTCGGCGTCGACCATCGCCGGTGCCGGATGATGGCTCGGCGCCCAAGTCAGCACGAAGGGCACCCGGTCGCCAGCGCGAACGGTAAACTCCGACACCGTGGACCATTCCCGTCCTTCGGTGCGGGCGGGTGTGCTCAGCCATACGGCGTCGGGCCCGGCGACCGCCTCGATTCGATGGCCGCGGCGACGCACCCAGGGCATCACCCGGCCGTAGTCAAAACGCAGGCGCAGTTCACCCAACATCGGGACCGCCCCGCTGATGCCCTCCACGATCCGGATCAGGTCCGCGGCGTGACCCCGCGGGGGCATGAAGTCGACGACCCGGACGTGGCCTTCCGGGGTGATCCACTCGGTTTCCAGCACGAGGGTGTCGTCGCGGTAGCGGCGGCTGCTGCAGCTACCTCCCGCGGCGGGGGCCAGCAACCATCGGCCGGCGCCGGGGGTGTCCACCAGGGCAGCGAAGCAGGCCGGGGAGTCGAACCGCGGGAAGCACAGCCAGTCCACCGACCCGGTGTTGCTCACCAACGCTGCGGTGTGCAGGTCGCCGAGCATCGCATAGTCCTCGATTCGGGTCATGCCCAGATCGTGGCAGCCGAACGCCCGATCAGGCCCGCGGCACCCTTCTATCAGCCGTCGTCGCTCGCGGGCTTTAGCGTGGCCGGTATGGCATTGTCGCATCCGGCTTACCAGCAGAGTTCCGGCCAGCAAGAAATGTCGATCAACCCGGTGTTCAAAAACCCGCGAACCGGTGCAGCTGCCGCGCAACGAGTTGCCACCGGCAGAGCTTGATCCAGACACCGCTTACCAAGTGGTCCACGACGAGCTGATGCTCGACGGCCCCAAGTCATCGCCCAGTACTACAACTTCCTCCGGTTAGGTTTCGATGGTTACCGGCGTGTTCAGCACACCTGCCGCGAGGTGGCCACCGCACTGGCGAACAAGATCGGCGAGCTGGGGCCGTTCCGGCTGCTGACCCGCGGCGATGAACTCCCCGTCTTCGCCTTCACCCTGCACGAGCACGTCAGTGGCTACTCCGTTTTCGACGTCTCCGCCGCGCTGCGCGAACACGGCAGGCTGGTTCCCGCCTATACCTTTCCAGAACACCACACCGACCTGGGGGTGCTGCGCATCGTGGTCCGCAACGGATTCACCCACGACCTCGCCGATCTGCTGCTGGCCGACCTGCGCACCGAACTGCCTCGGCTGGGCCGGCAACCCCACCCGCAACGAGGCACCGAATCCCAGTTCCTTCTCCCACGGCGCGAGCCCACCCAGATAACACCGCGCTGGACATCACAGTGCCGCGCCACACTGACCACTTTCTACCCGATACTCGCGGCCTGATCGGATACGGTTTCAAGCTGGGGTGTAGTCGCCGAGTCGCTACCATCATCGTCGGCGCCTGTTGGGGCTGTCGTGGGGTTGGGGAAACCGGTGCAGTCGGCGAGGCGGCCGTTCAGTTGCGGTACCGGAGACATGGGCGAATGGGAGAGACTAATCATGTCCGACGATGCCGGTGGATTACCGCCGCAGCACCCCCAGGACCGGCCGCTCGGGCAGTTGGTCAGTGACGTAACCGAGCAAATCACCCGGCTGGTGCGCGATGAGATGCGGTTGGCCGTCGTCGAGCTTCAGCAGAAGGGCAAGCGTCTCGGCGTCGGCGCCGGCCTGCTCGGTGGCGCTGGTGTGCTGGCCTTTTACGGCGGTGCGGCGTTGGTGACCGCCGTGATCGCGGGGTTGGCCACCCAGCTTGTGCTGTGGCTGGCGGCGCTGATTGTCGGGGTGGTCGTGTTGGGGATGGCGGGTGCGCTCGCCTTTGTCGGGAAGCAACAAGCCCAGCGCGCCGGGCCGCTGCTGCCTGAGAAGGCGGCGATCAGCGTCAAAACCGACATCAAGGCCATCAAGGAAGGGATGCACCGATGACCGACTCGTCACGAGAGGAAGAAATACGCAAGGACATCGAACGCACCCGCGCGCAACTTGGTGACACCGTAGAAGCATTAGCCCACAAGGTCGACGTGCCCGCCCGCGTCAAGGACAAGATGCACGACACCAAGGAAACCGTGCAAGTCAAGGCCGAAGAGGTCACGCTGCAAGTACTTGAAGCCACCGCAGTACTCCAAGCCAAGGCAGTCGAGGTGGCCCAGCAAACCGAGCGCCTTATTTACCAGGCGCTGGAGAAAATGCCGCCGCCGGTGGCTGCGCGCATCGAGCCGCTGGTGGTGGCGGCGAGGCAACGGCCATTGGCCGCCGCGGCGGTCGCGGTGGCGGTGTTGTTGGTGCTGCGGCGCCTGCTCCGTAGGAAGAAATGAGGCGGCGTGGCCCGGCGGTGTCGCTTCCGACGGCCCAGCGCGGTCCGTGATCGTTTCAAGTGCGGATCATGGTCGTGAACCGAACCGAACGCCCCCGTCATCCGAACGTCTGGTGGGTAAGAGTCGGTTGCGATCACTGCGGTTGCCACCGAATGCCGAATGGACGGAGTAGAGAAAATGCACCAGTTCCAATGCGGGCACCAGGAGTGCGGGAGCCAGTACACCGCGGCCAACAAGGATGACCTGATGGCGCAGGTAGCCCAACACCTGAAGGAAGCACACAACGTCAACAACGCGACTCAGACCTTGATGGGGTACCTCGAGTCGACGTGCGTGACGGTTAAACGTGAACAGTGAGCCGCTCACCTCGGTGAGCGCCCGGTGTCTGTGCGAGAGCTTCGGTGATGCGCTCAGGCTCGGGGTGCTACCTGGAAGACCGGGACGCAGGTTCCACCGGCGCTGACGTTGATCAGCGCGGTCGGGGATAGTCGACAGATGCAGCCGTGGGTCGTGGAAGCGAACAGGAACGGGTCAGTGCTTTCGTAGTAGGTCTCGAGGCGCAGGTCGTCGTCTGCCCACGTGGGGTAACTGGCCGTGGGGATCGAGATGCGCTCTTGGATGACGTGCGGATCGTTCATTGCATGAGACAGTGCCGTGTGCCAGTCCTCGTCGCTGGTTTGCCAGCCGCAGACGATGCCATGGCCGCCATAGTCGTCATTGGGTTTGAGGACGAGGCTTTCGCGGTGGGCGCGGGCGAAGGCCGACAGGTCAATCTCTTCCCCGCGGTAGGTGGTCGGTCCGGGGCGTACCAGCCGCGTCCACGGTAAGTGCTGCTGAGCGGCGGCCGCCTCCTGCGGCGAGAGGATGACACTGGTGTGGGGATCGGCGAACAAGGTTAAGGCGGATTTCTTGGTGGCTAGCTGACTGGTGAAGGAATTCACCATGACGCAGGCGCCGACGGACCAGGCCCGAGGCAGGGGATGGTCGGTGAAGGCGGGGCCGTAGCGGGACAACAGATCATTGATGAGAGCGCGCCGGTGAACGACGGTAATCGGATGCCGATGCCCATCGGCATCGTGGGTATACAGATGGCGATGCGTGGAGTCGTAGTGCAGATCGTCAGTGGAGCAGATCACCGCGGGCAGTCCTTGGCGGTGCAGCTCGGCTAGCAGCATGTTGAACTCCCAGCTGAACCTCGACTCCCCGCACTCCACGATGGCGACATAGGGCCCGTCGCCAGGCATGCCACCGGTGGTCCACGCGCGAGTGAGGTTCTCGACGATCTGCTGGCGGGCCGAGCTGGCCTGCACCTGGTAGTCGCTGGAGAAGGCCTGCATTGCTGGGGTGGCCGCGAAGATCTCAGCGAGCGCTTCCTGAGTGAGTGTGCCCGCTGGGGAATCGGGATTGAACTCCACGAAGACCAGCCGGTCGGTGGTGAGAAAGCCGTCGAGTCTGGAGTGTGGGCTGTCCCCATCCGTGGGCGGGGCCATCGCGGCCAGGGCTGTTTCCACCGGGGTCAAGGCTAAGATCTCGCGCACATGGTCGCCGACTTCGCCGTCGTCCAGCGCATACCCGACCAGCCGCTGAAGCGCGCCAGCCAGCAGCGAACCGGCCGCGCACACCCGGGCGTGGTCGGTGCCGCTGATCAGCCGCGGACGCAGCACCTGTGTTAGAGGCCATCCTTGCACCTGCAGACCGACGGCACACTGTTCACGCATAAGCAGCCGCCGGGTGGCCTCTGCGATGTCCTGCTTCCCCAGGATCTGATGAAACCGGTCAATCGCCGCCTGAGTGGTATCCGGCTCTGCACTACCCGCCATGACCTGGTCACCGTCGATCTGGTCACTGTTGTCGGGAACGATCATCACTGGCCCCGTGCTCGGTAGTCGAAGTGGAGGTGCAGACGAAGCGCCGCTCCATGACGCGCGATTCACGAGTATCGGCCCCGTGTCAACGGCAGCCGAATCTGACTTCTGGCGGCGATGCCGCGCGGGGC
>JBHEMR010000184.1:0-8168 GCA_046262495.1 Pseudonocardiaceae bacterium
GCCGGGAACGCCTCGATCACCTCGTAATGCGTCACCGACGGCTTGCCGCCGGCCACTACCGCGAAGCGCCAGTCGTGCTTGGGGTGCCGGTCGATCGGTGCGTCGATGGTGCCTCGGGTGGGATCGGGATGGCCCTGCACCAGCGCCCGGTAATGCTTGGCGACGGTGCGATCCCGGAAGGCCCGCTTCAGCGCCGAGTAGCCGCGCTCGGACTTGGCGACGATCATCAGGCCGCTGGTGCCCACATCCAGCCGGTGAACCACGCCCTGGCGCTCGGCCGCGCCCGAGGTGGCCACCTGGATTCCGGCCGCGGCGAGTCCACCGAGCACAGTGGGGCCAGTCCAGCCGGGGCTGGGATGCGCGGCGACCCCCACCGGCTTGTCCACCACGACCAGGTCGGCGTCGTCATGCAGCACCTGCAGATTCGCCACCAGCTCGGCAGATGGCGCGGCGGGCCGCTGCGGATCGGGCAGGGTCACCTCTAGCCGGCTGCCGCTGGCCAGGCGGTCGGACTTGCCGGCTGGATTGCCGTCCACCAGCACCGCCCCAGTTTCGGTCAGATCAACCACTGTGGTGCGAGACAGACCCAGCAGCCGCGCCAATCCGGCGTCCACCCGCATGCCATCGAGGCCCTCAGGCACCGGCAGCGTCCGCACGTCAGTCATTCTGTCGCTCTTTCTGGAACTCTCTTTGCGGCTCCTCGAGAGCCGCGGGTGCCGTCGAAGTCCCGGCCGGTGGCGGCGAGCGCGACCAGCACCGCGCCGCCGCACACGATTGCGGAGTCTGCCAGGTTGAACACCGGCCACACGCTGCCATCCGGTGCCAGCAGCGACAGGAAGTCCACTACGTGCCCGCGCAGAGGGCCAGGGGCACGCAGCAGCCGGTCCACCAGATTGCCCAGCGCACCCCCCAGCACGAGCCCGAGCCCGAAGGCCCAAGGCGCGCTGCGTAGCCGCGTCGCCAGCCGGACGATCACCACCACCACGCCCAGCGCGATCAACGACAGCAGCCAGGTCAAACCGGTCGCCATCGAGAACGCCGCACCCGAGTTGCGGTAGACCACGAGATACAGTCCACCACCCAGCAGCTTCGTCGGCGGATTGCCCTCTAGCATCGCCACCGCGACGATCTTGCTCAGCACGTCCAGCAGCAGAGTGACGGCAGCGGTAGCCGATAGCAAGCTGGTCCGGCGGCGTCCCACCGGGACCTCGCGGATGCCGTCGGCACCGGCCGCCGTTCCCTCGGCATGCTGCGATGGGTTCATGTCACCATTGTGACCACCTCACCTGCCCAGCTCTCAGGCGCCGGTCTCCCCGCGCCACTGGGCCAGCCGGCCGGCCCGGTGCACCGCCCGGATCCGCTGCTCAGCCCGGTCCCGGTTGCCGGCCGTCGTGACGACCAACAGCTGGTCGCCCTCCTGCAGCCGGGTGGTCGACTGCGGGGTGAACCCGTTCCGCTCGCGCACCACCAGGCTGACTACCGTCCCGGCAGGTAGCCTCAGCTCGGAGAGGTAGACACCGTGTAGCCGCGACGGCCGGGGTACCCGGATTTGGAGCAGCTCGGCGTCCATCTCGTCTAATGCAGCGGAGTCGACCTCCATCTCCCTGCTCTGCTCCGGGCGGGATAGTCCCAGCCATCGCACCACCAGAGGCAGCGTGACGCCCTGTACCACCGTGAGCAGCACGACCAGTACAAACACCACGTCTACCAGCCGTTGGGCCCCCGGGAAGCCTCTGGTGAGTGCAATCAGAGCCAGCACGATGGGTACTGCGCCACGGAGCCCAGACCACGACAGAAAGACCTGCTCCCGCAAGGCCACCCGCAACGGTGTCAGGGCCAGCGCCACCGATAACGGGCGGGCCAGCACGACCAGCACCACCCCGGCGACTAGCGCGGGGATCAGGGCGTCGGGCAATCGGGCCGGCGAGGCGTACAGACCCAGCAGTACGAACAGGGCGATCTGGGCGAGCCAGCCGAGACCCTCGGCGAAGGACAGGGTATCCCCGCGGTGCGGCAGGCGGGCGTTGCCGAGCACCAGCCCGGTCAGGTAGGTCGCCAGGAAGCCCGAGGCGTGCAGACCCTGCCCGGCTGCGAAGGCGAGCACACAGACCGCAATAGTCGCCAGCGGATAGAGGCCGGTCGCCGGCAGGGCCGCCCGGCGCAGCGCCCACGATCCGGCGAACCCCAGCGCCACCCCCACCGCCGCGCCAGCGAACAACTCGTAGCCAACCAGGAAGGGCGTCCACCAGCTCACCGGGTCACCCGCCGCGAGGAGCACCACCGCGATGTAGACCGGCGCATCGTTGATGCCCGACTCCAGCTCGAGCGCGCCCGCCAACTGAGGCGGCACCTTCAGCGCTCGCAAGACGCTGAAGACCGCGGCGGCATCGGTCGAGGACAGCACCGCACCCCACAACAGCGCCGTGCGCCAGTCCAGGCTCAGCAGCAGGTGCAGCGCCCAGCCGGTGATGGCGATGTTCGCCGCGACCGCCACGGTGGACAGCGCAATCCCCCAGCTCAGCACGGGGCGGATCACCGAGAACCGAGTAGTGAGACCGCCCTCCGCCAGGATCAGTACTAGCCCGGCAATGCCCAGGGCCGCGGTGAGCGGCGCATCGGAGAACTGGATTCCCAGGCCGGCCTCGCCGATCAGCAGTCCGATGGTCAGGTAAACCAGCAGCGACGGCAGGCCGAGGCGGGTGGAGAACCGCACGGCGAGCACAGCCAGCAGCAACACTGCTGCCCCCGCTCCGAGCGCGAACTCCACCCCGTTCACCCCCGGATTGTCCCGCAGTCTCGCTGGTCAGCCGGACCAGGAGATCGTGACCAGGTCTCTGTGTCGCGGACCCAGCCTCGCCACCGCCTCGGCGACCTCGTCTCGGCGCTCGACGGGCAGGCACAGCCTGCGCAGCGAGAAGTCAAGCTCCGCCTCCGGACTACGGGGCTGGGCGGGTCGGGTCCAGCGCTGGACCTCCGGACGTATTCCTACTTCGGCGAACACAGCCAGGACGTCGTCCGCGGTCGCCGGGGGTGGCCTGTGCAACCCGTGGAACTGCTCCCACAACGGGTCCAGCCACGCCCCGGGGTGCACGGCATGCAGCTCGACGACGACCCCGCGGCGCGCGGCGGCATCCAGCGCTACGACAAAGGGCCCCAGGTCAAAGGTGTTGTAGCCGACATGGTGGCTGAGCACGACATCGGCGACGCCCGCCTGCGCCGCCGCCTGCGGCCACGGACCATGAACGCTGCGGTGCGCCAGCCCCCGCTGCTCGCAGGCCTGCTCGAATGCGCGCAGCATGTCCTCGGCGGAATCCACCCCGGTCAGGTGCGACACCTTGGGCACCAGCGCCAGCCCGGCGGCACCCGCACCGCACCCGACGTCGAGCACGGTCCTCCCGTCGGGTCCCAGCAACTGCAGCGCGGCCCGGCGCGAGGGGGTGTCCTCCGGCGTCGCCGCTGGTATGAAGCGGGCGGGATCGTGCCGGCTCGGGTCCTTCGGCGCGGCGGCCCCAATCTCGGGCGGAATTGCGCGGCGCTGCAGCAGCTCGCGCCACCTTGCAGCTGCGCTGCGCGTGAGTGGCTTTGGGTGCTGGAACACTGTTACGCGCTCACGACCGCGACGGCGACCCGCACCGTGACGCCATCGCCGACGATGCCGGCGAAGCCGGCGGGCACCGGGGCGTAGTCGACCCGGCGGGCGAGTACCTCGCCGGCGATGAGCTGCTCGTGCTCCCGGGCCGCGGCGAGCACCGCTGGTGGCGCGTCGACGGTGAGCCCGATCCGGTCGGTGACCTGAAGGCCGGCCTGCCGGCGGGCCTGCTGCACCACCCGCACCAAATCCTTGGCGATGCCCTCGGCGGCTAGCTCTGGGGTGACCGTGGTGTCCAGCACCACCAATCCGGACCCGGCCGGCAACGCCGCGGTTTCGGACGGGTCTGCGGCGACGAGCCGCTCGGTGTACTCCCCTTCCAGCAACGGGATGCCGGCTGCGGTCACGACCCCGTCTCGACCGCGTTCCCATTCCCCCGCCTTGACCGCGCGGATCACCTTCTGAATGTCGCCCCCCAGCCGGGGCCCGCAGACCCGGGCGTTGACGGTGAGTTCGAAGCGGCCATGCTCGGCGACGTCCTCAGTGAGCTCAACCGACCGGACGTTCACCTCGTCGGCGATGAGGTCGGTGAAGGCAGCGAGGGCGCCCGCGTCCGGCGCGGCCACGGTGAGCCGGGACAGCGGCTGGCGGACTCGCAGTCCCCGTGCCTTGCGCAGCGACAACACGGCAGACACCACCTGTCGCACCCGGTCCATCGACGCCACGAGATCACGATCTGGTGGGAGGGCACCCGCATCGGGCCAGTCGGCCAGATGCACGGAGCGCTGTCCGGTGAGGCCGCGCCAGATCGCCTCGGTGGTCAGCGGCAGCAGCGGAGCGGCCAACCGGCAGGTCACCTCGAGGACGGTGTGCAGGGTTTCGATCGCGTCCTGCTCACCAGCCCAGAAGCGGTCCCGGGAACGGCGCACGTACCAGTTGGTAAGCACGTCACAGAACCCGCGCACGCTGGCGCAGGCACCAGCGATGTCGTAGCGGTCCATCCGCTCCGTGACGTCACCGACGCAGTCGTGCAGCTTGGCTAGCACATATCGATCCAGGACGTGCTCGCTGCCGGTCCGCCACTGCCCGTCGACGCCGGCGGCGTTGGCGTAGAGAGTCAGGAAATACCACGAGTTCCACAGCGGCAGCAGCGCTTGCCGGACGGCCTCGCGGATGCCCTGCTCGGTGACCACGAGGTTCCCGCCCCGCAGGATGGGCGAGGCCATCAGGAACCAGCGCATCGCGTCCGAGCCGTCCCGGTTGAACACCTCGGTGACCTCAGGGTAGTTGCCCTTGGACTTCGACATCTTCAGGCCGTCATCCCCGAGCACGATGCCGTGCGCCAGGCAGGAGCGAAACGCCGGCCGGTCGAACAGCGCCGTCGCCAGCACATGCAAGGTGTAGAACCACCCCCGGGTCTGCCCGTTGTACTCGACGATGAAATCACCCGGATAGTGGTGTTCGAACCACTCGGCGTTGTCGAAGGGATAGTGCACCTGCGCGAAAGGCATCGAGCCGGACTCGAACCAGCAGTCCAGCACCTCAGGCACCCGGCGCATGGTGGAGCGCCCGGTCGGGTCGTTCGGATTGGGTCGGGTCAGCTGGTCGACGAACGGTCGGTGCAGATCGGTGGGGCGCACCCCGAAGTCACGCGCCAGCTCATCGAGCGAGCCATAGACGTCCATCCGCGGGCAGGTCGGATCGTCGGATACCCAGACCGGCAGCGGCGATCCCCAGTACCGGTTGCGAGAGATGTTCCAGTCGCGGGCACCCTCCAGCCATGCGCCGAACTGCCCGGTGCCGACGTTGTCCGGCACCCAGGTGATCTCCCGGTTGAGTTCCACCATCCGGTCCCGGAACCGGGTCACCTCGACGAACCACGATGACACGGCGCGCTGGATCAGTGGGTTGTTGCAGCGCCAGCAGTGTGGGTAGGGGTGTTCGTAGGTCTCCTGACGCAGCAATACACCACCGACGTAGGGCGCCCCGTCGCGCAGATCTCGGATGATCGCTCGGTTGGCCTCGAAGACCTGCATCCCGGCATACGGGGGGACCTCGGCGGTGAACTGCCCGGCCGAGTCCACCGGGATCACCGCCTCGATACCGGCGGCGTCGGTGACGGCCTTGTCTTCCTCGCCGAAGGCCGGGGCCATATGCACCAGTCCGGTGCCCTCGTCGGTCGTCACGAAATCGGCGGGTAGCACCCGGTGGGCACCGGTTCGGCCAGCGAAGAAGTCGAACGGCGGAGCGTAGCGAAGGTCGAACAGCTCCGATCCGAGGTAGCGGCCCAATACCTGCGGCTGGTCACCCAGTTCCCGGGCGTAGGCGGGTAGGCGGTCCTCGGCGATCAGGTAACGCTCGCCAGCCACCTCAACGGTGACGTAGGTGAGATTCGGGTGCACCGCGATACCTAGGTTGGACGGCAGCGTCCACGGCGTGGTGGTCCATACCAGCGCCAGCACGCCGTCCAGCTCAGATCCCGGAGCGGACAGCCGTAGCCCGACAGTGACCGCAGGATCCTGCCGGTTGCGGTAGACGTCGTCCATTCTGGTCTCGGTGTTCGACAGCGGCGTCTCGCAGCGCCAGCAGTACCACAGCACGCGGAAGCTCTGGTAGATCAGGCCCTTGTCCCAGAGCGTTTTGAACGCCCACATGACGCTTTCCATGTAGGTCAGGTCGAGGGTCTTGTAATCGTTGTCGAAGTTCACCCAGCGGGCCTGGCGGGTCACGTACTCGCGCCACTCTCGGGTGTAGCGCAGGACCGAGCTGCGGCAGGCGGCGTTGAAATCTGCCACGCCCATCTGCTCGATCTCGGACTTCTGCTTGATGCCCAGTTGCCGTTCTGCCTCCACCTCGGCCGGCAGCCCATGGCAGTCCCAGCCGAACCGGCGCTCCACCCGGCGGCCACGCATCGTCTGGTAGCGCGGCACCACGTCCTTGACGTATCCGGTGAGCAGGTGCCCGTAATGCGGTAGGCCGTTGGCGAACGGCGGCCCGTCGTAGAAGACGAACTCGTTGGCTCCGTCGTCTCCGGCTGAGCGGGCAGCTATCGACGCTGCGAAAGTGTGATCATCCTGCCAATGCTGCAGGACGGAGGTTTCAAGCTGCGGGAACGACGGCTGCGCGGCGACGCCCTCTGCGGTGCCGGCGTCTGCAGAAACCTTGGGGTAGACCATGGCGGCGTGTACTTCCTGTGCGGTGTCACCTGTGCAGATCTGCACGGGGACGACCCTCGGCTGCGCCGCGGACCGCGGTACCACCCCGCTTGCTACCCGTCGTCCGGGCAGCCTCTCATTGAGCCGGCGATAACGGGCCGGACCCGTCCGGTTCTACTAGAGGCTCGCCGATGCGGGACGTGCCTCGTTCTTCCGGAGGCTCCCCGGTGATGGCCGGATCAGCGCCTGTTACTTGCCAGAGTACCTGGGTCAGGCTAGCGATTCGTGTCGGGCTCAGCCGTTCCCGGTGCTTGCAGCGCGGGCGCCTCGGTGCTTGCGGGCGAGTGTGGTATCCGGCCGGCACCGATCACAGGGAGTGAATCCGAGTTCCCGGGCCTCGCGCACCGGCAGCCGCTCGGCATGCGCCTGGTCGGTCCACCGGCAGCGGGTGAGGTGGTAGCGCGGGTGTTCGTCAACCACCAAGACGTCGTCGGTCAGTTCGTAGACCACCAGCAGGTCCGCGGCGTCGGTTTCCTCTTCACCAGGCGCCGCATCACCGGACTCGGCATTCCCGACCAGCCTGTCACCGACTGGGTCGTCACCAACCTGGCTATCACCTGGCTGGGCGGTCGACACGGCAAACGCCGAACCCGGGTCGCCGTCCTGCACTGCGGCCACCGGCCTGGGCTCGAGACGCTGCCCGGCCAGCGCCGCCGCATCCGACTCGTCCTCCACCAGGAGATCCGACTCGTCCTCAGGGGCGTCCTGGCGTTTCAACCAGGACCGGCGCCACCGCCTGAGGATCATCGCCGCAGCTACCGCGCTGAGCGCGACCGATCCCCACGCCAGACCCACATGACCAGTGCTGAGCGCGGCAATGAGCAAGCCCACTGCCGCCAACAGCAGCACCCCAGTGATCAACCCGCGAGGCGCGTCAGCTACCGGCTTCGGCACGTGCACCGAACCCGGACGTCACAAAGCCCTGGGTGCGCGCCGCATCCGCCGGCGCGGCCGATCCACGCCCATCGAGCTCCCGGAGCTGCGACTCCAGGTAGGTCTTCAAACGAGTGCGGTACTCGCGCTCGAAGGTGCGAAGTTCGTCGATCTTCTTCTCCAGGACGGTCTTCTCCTGGCTGATCGAACCAAGGATCTCGGTGTGCTTGCGAGCCGCGTCGCGCTCCAGCGACGCAGCCTTCTCCCGGGACTGCCGGTCCAACGTCTCAGCTCTGGTACGAGCGTCATTCAGCATGGTCTCGGCCCTGGTCCTGGCCTCGTTGACCATCCCGTCGGCCTTCGCCCTGGCGTCCGAGAGCAGCTGCTCGGACTTGGTCCGGGCTTCGCCCAACATCCCATCCGCTTCGGCTTTGGCCTCACCGGTCAAGCGGTCAGCCATCTCCTGCGCCAGACCCAACACCTTGGCGGCT
>JBHEMR010000185.1:0-9371 GCA_046262495.1 Pseudonocardiaceae bacterium
GGTGGAACCGGGCCAGCTGCGGCTGAGGCTGCTCGGACGCTTCGGCGTCGAGGGCGATCTCGACGGTCCCGCGCCGACTGGCAAGGCCGAGCGGGTGCTCAAAGTGCTCGCCGCCAAGCACGGCCAGCCGGTCCCGGTGCAGACCCTGGTCGACGCGCTGTGGCACGACCACCCGCCGGACCGCGCCGACCGCAACGTCGCGGTGCTGGTGAGCCGGCTACGCCGGTCGTTGGGCCGGACCAGGATCGTGGGTGGTCCGTCCGCCTACCGGTTGGTGCTCGACGACAGCACGGTCGTCGACCTGTTCGAGGCCGAGGAGCTCGTAACTAACGCGGAGCGTGAGCTGGCACACGGCCGCTACGCGCTGGCCGCGGTCGGGGCCGAGCAGGCCGAAAAGCTGCTCGCTGCGGCGCCGCCACTGGTCGACGAGGTCGACTCGCCCTGGGCCGGGGAACTGCGCGGGCTCGCCGTCGCCCAGCTGCGCCGGGCCCGGGGCTGCCGTTGGCAGGCCACCCTGGAGCTCGGCGAGTACCGCACTGCCGTCGAGGTCGCCGGCACCGCGTTGGCTGCGGACCCGCTCGACGAGGAGGCCTGCCGGGCGGTGATGGTCGGCCACCAGCGGGCCGGGGCGGCCGGGGCAGCGCTGGCCACGTACCACACCCTGCGCTCCACGCTAGCCGAGGCGCTCGGTGCCGACCCGTCGGAGGCCACCCGCGCGGTCTTCCTCTCCGTGCTGCGCGCCGACCCTCCTAGCTCCGGCGCCAGGCTACTGGCCACCGAGGCGTCTGCGCCGCACTCCGACCTGGTCGGACGCGACGCCGAGCTGGAGCAGCTGCTAGCGCTGTGGTCCCGGGCAGCCGGCGGTGAGGGTGCCACCGCGCTAGTGCTCGGCGAAGCGGGCATCGGCAAGAGCAGCCTGGCCGCAACGCTCGCTGAACGAGTGCGCCAGACCGGCGGGCTGGTGCTTACCACCGGTTGTTTCGAGGCCGAGCGCTCGCTCTACCTGCAGCCGCTGGTGGCCGCGGTGCGGGCTGTCATCGCGCTGCACCGGCCCACCGTGCTGCGCGAGCTGGCCGGCCACTGGCTGGGCACTCTGCTCGAGCTGGTGCCAGAGATGGCGCAGTCGACTGGCAGCGTGCACTACGAGCGCGCTGCGCCGGAGTTGGAGCATCTCCGCAGCCTGGAGGCCCTGGCCGCGTTCCTCGACCGACTCGCAGAGCGTCAACCGCTGCTCCTGGTCATCGAGGACGGCCAGCACGTCGGACAGTCCACCGTGGAGGCACTGCATGTGCTGGCCACCCGGCTGGTCACCAGCCGGGTGCTAACGCTCGTCCTTGAGCGCACCTCCGAGCACGATGACGCGCTCGCCTCGATGCGCGATCTGGCCGCTTGCATCGAGCTCGGCCCGCTGTCCGAGCATGCCGTCGGCATCCTGCTCAAACGCTCCGGGTTGCCCTACAACCTGTCCCAGCTGCATGAGTGGACCGGTGGCTCACCGCTGTTCGTCACCGAACTGCTGCGCCACCCGGCCTCGGCCCGGCCCGGCGGGGCGATGCGGCTGGGCATTCCCGGCTCGCTGCACGAGGCTGTCACCGAGCGGCTCGTTCGGGTCGGCGACGACGTGGAGGCGCTGCTGCAACAGGGCTCGGTGCTCGGGTCGGCGTTCTCGCTGGACGAGGTGGCCGCGCTGTCCGGGATCAACGTCGAGGAGTGCGCCCGCCGCGCCAGCCGGGCGCTGCGGGCCGGGCTACTCGTAGTGCGCGGGAAGACCTTTCGCTTCGCCAACGACGTGGTGCGGCAGGTGGCCTACGACTCCACGCCGGTGCCGGTGCGAGTCAGCCGGCACCGGCGGGCCGCCAAGCTGTTCGAGGGCCGCCCGGAGGCGGCTGCCCGCCAGCTCGCCGCCGCGCAGGACTACGCCGCAGCGGCGAGAGCCTGGTTGCTCGCCGCGCACGCCGCGCACCTGGCCTTCGCCAACCTGGAGGCCGAGCGGCTGCTCAACGAAGCGCTGAACGTCGCACAGCGCTCCAACGAGCGGGTGATGGTGGCCACGGTGCTCATTCGCCGCGGCGAAATCCGCACCGACCTGGGCCGGCACGGTGAGGCACGCGACGACCTGGACGTGGCACTGGGCATCGCCCGCGACGTCGGCGACGAACTGCTTGAGGCTCGGGTGCTTGAGCAGCTCGGCTGGACGGCACTGTATGCCCGCGACGCGCTGGGCGCAGTCGATCTCGCCTCTAGGGCCAGGACGCTGGCCGAGTCGGCTGCCGCCGCGCCCGGCGCGCTGCCTAGCTCGCTGTTGCTCGTCGGTCGGGTACGGCATTGGGACGGCGACTACTCCGGCGCCGCGTCAGCCTACGACCAGGTGGCTAGCGCCGACGCCGGCGACACCACAGCGGCGGTGGCGCTGGCCTACCGCGGTGCGTTGCTGCAGCACATGGACCGCTTCGCCGAAGCCCGCGCGGTGTTGGAGCGCGCAGCGGTGCTGTGCCGGAAGACCGGACAGTTCCGCCCGCTGCTGCAGACGCTATTTTTCATCGGGCTTGCCCGCGGCGACGTCGGCGACTTCGAGGGCGCGTTACGGTCACTGGGCCGGGCCCGCCGCATGATCGACGAGTACGGGGTGAGCTTCTACCGGGCCGGGATCGACACGACCACGGCGTGGCTGTTACTCGAGCTGGGCGACGTCGGGCAGGCCCGGGAGTACGCCCAACGCGCGGTGGAACTGGCGCACAGCGGCGGTGGGGCGCTAGAGCTGGAGCAGGAGCTACACGCGCTGCTCGCGCTGGCCGATTGTGATCTACTCGACGGCCGCGTCGACGACGCCGGGGCGCGGGTGGAGGCGGCCGCGCCGATGCTCGACCAGTCGCTGCCGTTCCAGCCGCGGGCGGCGATGCGGCTGTTGGAGATGCGGGCCCGTTTCGAGCCGGCGTACGCCGAGGCGCTGCTTGCGCACGCCAGGCGCTACTCGTCGACGAAGTACGAATCGCTGGCACTGTGGCACCAGGGCCGCTACGAGCAGGCCGCGACCATCGCGGCACGGACTGGATCGGACCTGCTGCTTGCCCAGGTCGGGCACCCGGACGCGGGGCGGGCGGCGCTGGGTCGGATCGCCGCCTCGCTGGGACCCGAGGTCCGAACGACGTTTCTGGTCCGCGGCCGGCTGTGTGACCGCAAAGGAACAGGGGGCGTTACGGGGACAGCGCGATGGTCATGAGCAGGTGCGGCCGGCCGATATAGAGCTCGACGTCGCCCTGCCGGGTCCAGCCGAGACGGGTGAAGAACCGCTCGTTGGATACCTGCACGTGAGCGAGCATTGAGATCCCACCCAGCCGGCCGGCGGTGGTCACCGCGAAGCGCACCAGCGGCGCGCCCAGCCCGACGTGGCGGAACTCCGGCAGCACGGCGAGCCGGTCGCCCTTCCAGGTGCGCCCGGCCGGGTCGAGCGGGTAGAGCCGCACGGTGCCAGCCGGCACCCCGCCGCAGCAGCCCAGCACGTGCAGCACGTCCTCCCGGGCATCGTGGGCATCCACGTCGGACCCGGTGAATGCATGCTGCTCGCAGACGAACGTCTCGTGCCGAATCCGGTGGTGGCTGGCCAGCTCGTCGGGGCCCGCCACCAGCCGGCAGGACAGCAGGTCGGCCGACGACCGGAGTGGGGTCACGCTGTTCCCTCCGGGCGGCGACCGATCTGCAGCAGCGGCTGCACGGTGTTGATTGCCGAGCAGGCCTGGCAGCGGGCGCAACCAGCGCCGGCATCGTCGGCGCTCATCCCGCGCAGCGCCAGGTGGGCGGCAACCTTGCGGTAGATCGGCTCGGTGTAGCTGCGGGCCGGCGCTGGTACGTCGGCCATCAGGCTGCCGGCCACCGGCCGCAGCGGGACGACGAACGGGTAGACGCCGATGTCGATGGCACGCCGGCACCCCTCGACGGTGACCTCGGGGTCCTCGCCCATGCCGAGGATGACGTAGGTGGAAACCCGGCCCGCACCGAACAGCGCCACCGCCCGTTCCCAGGCGCGGAAGTAGGTGTCGATTCCGGTGCGCGCCTTGCCCGGCGCCACCCGGGCCAGCACCTTCGGATCGAAGGACTCAACGTGAATGCCGACAGCGTCCACTCCATATCCGTGCACCTCGTCGAGCACGGCCAGGTCGCGCGGCGGCTCGAACTGGACCTGGACGGGCAGCCCGGAGGCCTGCTTGACTGCGTGCCCGCACTGCGCGACATAGCGTGCACCACGGTCCGGGGCGGCCGAGCTGCCGGTGGTCAGGGTGACGTCCACCGCCCCGTCCAGGTTGCGGGCCGCCACTGCCACCTCGGCGAGCTGGGCTGGGGACTTCTTGACGATCGTCCGCCCGGCGGCCAGCGACAGGCCGATGCCGCAGAAGCCGCACTGGTCAGAGTTGCCCCAGTAGTTGCAGGTCTGCACTACGGTGCTGGCCAGCGAGTCCAAGTGCAGCAGCGCGATTTTCCAGTAGGGGATGCCATCGGGGGTGGTCAGGTCGTAGAACCGGGGCCGACGGCTGGCGGCGGCCGAGACCAGCTTGCGCCCGTCCCGGTAGATACCGTGCTCGTCGTCCTCGGCTTTGAGCACGTAGGGCGACTCGGCCTTGGTGGGGACGGTGACCGGCACGCCCTCGATCCACAGCATGCCGGAATCCGAGGGGCCCGCCCCGCCACGGCGGGTCTCGATGGGGGTTTCCACCCGCAGTCCGAGGCTCTGCAGATCCATGATCAACGAGGAAACCGCAGCTGGACTGGTCATGACCACCTACCTCTGTCGATCTCCGCGCGCCACCGCTCGCGTTCGGCCAGCCACTCCGCCCGGTCAGCAAAGGCCTGGGCTCGCTCGGCCGTCTCGACTGGGGTACAGGTGTCACCGTCTAGCACGACCAGCTCCAGCCGGTACGGCTCATCCCCGGAGTATGGGTCGACGCTGGCGACCAACGTCCGGCCGGTGGGCACGTGCATCTCGGTGTGCCGCGCCCCGGTGCACTGCGCCGCATCCCAAGATCCCTCCAGGTCCACCCAGGTCGAGCCGGCAGAGCGGGCCGACGCGATGGCCGCAGCCCGCCGGCCGCGCGCGGCGACTGCCACGAGCTCTCTGTCACGTACCGCAAACGCTGCCTCCAGCGTCAGCCTGTTTTCACCGCCGGCCGAGCTGGCAAATCGATCACCGCCGACGGGCAGTGCGGCGAGCAACGGCGCCGGGTCGACGTCCAGGCCGAGCAGCTGGTCGACAGAGGTGGTATTCGCCCGCAGCTCCTCGAGAAGCAGGCTTACGACAGACAACGCCCGCCGGTAGGCGTCAGGGTCGACGAGCACCACCGGGAACAGTCGGTCTTCGGCGCCCCGCCACCGGGCCCGTGCCTGGCGTAGCGCCTCGGCGCGCTCCGCGTCCAGTCCGGTCACCGCTGCCCCCGAGGTCGTCGCATGGTTTCCACCGCTGATTTTCACTATAGTGTACGTCGCGTCTCATACTGCATACCGATGGAAGCACGGATCAGATGCCCCGAACCGCCGTGGTCGCCTTGGGTGGTAATGCGATCACCCGGGCCGACCAGACCGGCACGCACGCCGAGCAGGCGGCTAACGCCCGCGCGATGGCGCGCATGGTCTGTGCGCTGCGGGACGCTGGGTGGGCGGTGGTCGTCGTGCACGGCAACGGGCCACAGGTTGGCTGCCTGTCCATCCAGCAGGACGCGGCACGCGAGACAGTGCCGGTGCAACCGCTGTTCTGCCTGGGCGCAATGACCGAGGGCCAGCTTGGCAGCCTGCTCACCCTGGCGCTGTACGGCGCCGGCGGCGGCCGGCTGCCCGCCGTGGTGAGCGTGGTGACTCACGTCGTGGTTGCGGCCGACGACCCGGCCTTCGCTCACCCGACGAAGCCGATCGGGCCGTTCTTTGATGAGGACGACGCGCAGCGGCTGGCCGCCGAGCGGAACTGGACAGTGGCCCCGGATGCCGAGCGAGGCTACCGCCGGATGGTCGCCTCGCCGCACCCACTGCGATTCCTCGAGCTTGAGGCGATCACCGCGCTGGTCGAGCGTGGTGCCCTGGTCGTGGCGGCTGGCGGCGGCGGGGTGCCGGTGATCGAAGACGGACACGGCTATCGCGGCGTGGACGCCGTCGTAGACAAGGACCTTGCTGCCCAGCAGCTGGCCACCCAGCTCGGCGCCGAGGCACTGGTCATGGTCACGGACGTGGAGCAAGTGATGCTTGACTACGGCACCCCGGACGCCCGACCGGTCACCGCTATGACTGCCGACGAGGCCCAGCACCACCTCGAGGACGACCAGTTCCCGGACGGCAGCATGGGACCCAAGGTGCGGGCCGCGATCGCCTTCGTCCGGGCCGGCGGCCGCACGGCCGTGATCACCAACTCGGAACGTGCCGCTCGCTCGCTCGACCCGGCGGCCGGAGATGCGCCGGTGGGCACCCGGATCGTCGCTGCCTCGACCGCGCTCGGAGCCGTGTCATGAGCGCCACCCGGGTCCGACTGTTCCGCGATACCTACGTCGACTCGGTGGTGCAGCTCTCCGGCACCCGGGCGATGCGCGCCGTCGACGGCGTCGAGTGGGCCACCGCCGCGATGGCCACGCCAGCGAACCTCGACACCCTCACCGAGCAGGGCTTCAACCCGCAGGACTGGTCCAGCGGAGGTGCCAACGACCTGATCATGGCGGTGCGCGCATCCTCTGACGCGATCGCCGAGGAGGCCGAGCAGTCCGGCCGGGCCGCCATCTTCGACGATCGCGGCTCCGGCGACAGGTCCGGGGCCGAGCAGCCGCCGCCGCGCACCCTGCGGGACGCGATGGATCGGGCACCGGACAGCAACGTCGCGGTGATCTCGGTGCCTGGCAATTATGCCGCGCTGGAGGCGCACCAGGCGTTGTCTGCCGGGCTGGACGTGCTGCTGTTCAGCGACAACGTCTCGCTGGCGGCCGAGGTGGAGCTCAAGGAGCGCGCCGAGCGGCTGGGCCGGCTGGTCATGGGTCCCGGGGCGGGCACCGCGATGCTCGGCGGCACCTGCCTGGGCTTCGCCAACGTCACCACCCCGGGCCCGGTCGCCGTGGTCGCCGCCGCAGGCACCGGCGCGCAGGAGGCGATGAGCCTGCTGGACCGGTGGGGCGTCGGTGTTTCACACGTCATCGGCCTGGGCGGCCGGGACCTCTCGGCGGACGTGGGCGGCACGATGGCACGCTCGGCGCTACGCGCGCTGGCCCATGACGAGCGCACCGAGGTAGTGCTACTGGTGTCCAAACCGCCCTCGTCCGAAGTGGCCCGCGCAGTGCTGCCGGCCGCCGGATACAAGCCGGTCATCGCCACGCTGCTCGGCCTGCCAGACGGGCTGGACGTGCCGGCTGGGGTCATCCTTGCTACCACCCTGGAGGCCGGGGTGGTAGCGACACTGGCCGCACTGGGCCGGCAGGCGCCCGACCCTGCGGCCGGGCTGCGCGAGCGGGTGGCCGAGGCCATCGCGGGGCTGCCCGCGCAGCGGCGGCTGGTGCGCGGGCTGTTCTCGGGCGGCACGCTGTGCTACGAGTCGCTGGTCATCCTGTCTGGGCATCTCGGGCCGGTATACTCCAACACCCCGCTGGACTCCAACTTCGAGCTGCCGGCGCCGGCTGGCAGCCACACCTGCCTCGATCTCGGTGAGGAGGAGTACACCAAGGGCCGGCCGCACCCGATGATCGACCCCGAGGCGCGCATCGAGCTACTCCGCGAGCAGGGCACCGACCCGGACGTCGCGGTGATCATCCTGGACGTCGTGATCGGCTACGGCGCGCACGACGATCCGGCCGGCCAGCTGGCGCCGGTGTGCGCGGAGGTCACCGCGGACGGCGGGCCCCTGGTCGTCGTCTACGTACTGGGCACCGAGGGCGACCCGCAGGGCTTCGACGGGCAGCGCCGGGCCTTCACCGACGCCGGCTGTGTGGTCACTGAGACCGCCGCTCGGGCCTCGTTGGCCGCCGCCGCGATCGCCAGCCGCGACCCCGAGCTGGCGCAGGCGCGGCTGTGACACTCGCGCTCGTCTGCCACTCGACCAAGCCGCGCGGCGGGTTGGTTCACACGCTGTGCCTGGCCGAGGAGCTGCACCGGCAGGGCCACCCGGTGCACCTGGTCGCGCTGGGCGACCCCACGGTGGGGTTGTTCCGGCCGACCGCGGTACCGCACACCGTGTTGCCCGCGCCGGCCAGGGGCGACTCGCTCGAAGAGCGGGTGTTCGCCTCGATCGACGCGCTGACCGACGAGCTGGTCAGGCTACCTGATGAGATCGACATCCTGCATGCCCAGGACTGCATCGCGGCCCGGGCCGCAGCCCGGGTGCGCGACGCGGGCGCGCCGGTCTCGGTGGTGCGCACCGCGCACCATGTCGACGACTTCACCACCCCGGTGCTGGTCACCTGCCAGCGCAAGGCGATCCTGGAGCCCGACCGGGTGCTCGTGGTCAGCGAGCAATGGCGCCGGATCCTGCGCGCGGACTACGGCGTTGAGCCGGTGGTCGTGCCCAACGGGGTGGACCTCGGGCGCTTTCCGCAGATGCCGCCGGCCTCGCGCGCCGCCCTGCGAGCCCGGATCGGGATCACCGGCGAGCGCACGTTCCTGTTCCTCGCGATCGGCGGGGTGGAGCCGCGTAAGGGGAGCGTGTACCTCTTTGAGGCGCTGGGACGGCTCCGGCGCGAGCTGGCCACGCCGGTGGTGCTCGCGGTCGTCGGCGGGCACTCCTTCCAAGACTACGCCGCCTACCGGGACGCTGCGTTGGACTCGCTGCCCGGGCACGGGCTCGCGCTCGGGCGCGACGTGGTGCTGCTCGGCACTATCGACGACGAGGAGCTCGCCGGGTGGTACCAGGCGGCCGACGCGCTGGCCTTCCCTTCCCTCAAGGAGGGATGGGGGCTGGCCGTGCTGGAGGCGATGAGCCAGGATCTGCCGGTGATCGCCACCGACCTGCCGGTCTTCCGCGAGTACCTCACCGACCACGTCGACGCGCTGCTGCCCACGGTCGCCGACGCCGCGAGCCTGGCCGGCGCGATGCGCGAACTGGCCACCGATCCCGGACTGCGGGAACGGCTGCGGGCCGCTGGGCGGGCACTGCTGCCGCGGTTCACCTGGGAGGCCAGCGCCCGGCGGCACCTGGAGGTGTACGCCGAGGTGCGGGCGGCGGGTCCCCGCCGGCGGGCCGCCTCCGCCTAACCCCGACCCATCCACTCATCTCGGCGCAGGGATTTCAGTGGTTGTGGTCGTGGCCGGCGGGCCGGGCGGCCAGCACGGCGGCTCGCTCCGCGACGTCGTTCGGGCCGACCATCCCGGCCGCCACGAGCACCGACTCCAGCGCGGCGAGCCAGCAGCGGTAGTAGCTGAAG
>JBHEMR010000186.1:0-12224 GCA_046262495.1 Pseudonocardiaceae bacterium
TTGTCCAGGTAGAGGGCGCTGGATAGCTGTTCGAGGTAGACGATGTCCGGCAGGTCGGGTTCGGCGAACCGCAGGATGGTAAACGGGCCGCCTAGCGCGACATGTGCATCGGAGTGGATCGGTATCACCTGGAGTGCGACGTTGGGCAGCTCGGCCATCGTGATCAGATGATCGATCTGTTCGCGCAGCGCCGAACGCCCGTTAAGCCGCCATAGCGAGGCTTCTTCGATGACGGCCCACAACTGGGGCGCTGCGGGTTGAGTGAGGATTTCTTGACGTGCCATCCGCAGGGTGACCCGGCGCTCGATATCGTCGTCGGACGGGCGTGGGTGCCCGAGTTCGATGACGCCACGCGCGACGTCTCGGGTCTGGAGCAGACCGGGTATCAGCTGGGGTTGATAGGTGCGGATGACCGAGCTGGCCTGCTCTAAGCCGAGGTAGATCTCAAACCAGCTCGCCACGATGTCGCTGTACTGATGCCACCAGCCGGGCACGTTGGCCCGCCGAACCAGGGTCAGGAACGCCCGGCGTTCCTGCTCATCGGTAACCCCGTAGAGACTCAGCAGGTCGGCCACGTCTCGATCTCGGAAGCCGACCCGACCCAGCTCCATGCGGCTGATCTTGGCGTGGGACGCCCGGATCGCGTGCCCGGCCGCAGCGGCCGTGATTCCGCGCGCTTCACGCAGCCGACGCAGTTGAGTGCCCAACACGATACGCAGCGCGGTCGGCCCCGGCGATCGCGCCGCAACGGCCGCACCGCTCGGATTCTCACTCCACCGAGGCACGTTCACCATCCCCGGATTCAATCTAACCCGTAGTGAACGTGCAAGTTGCACTGCATGGAAAAACGCTACCGATGGACGCCTGCAGCTGTCAAATGCACGTGCATGTGTTCCCTTCGCGCACGAGGTAACCACGATCCGCCATCCGCGAGCGCTCAGCCAGCCGGTGCGCAGGGACACTGCCGCCGCCGGACTCACCGTCGGGATCAAGGCTCATCGACCGACGGCGTCAGAGTTTCCGTCCAACACCGCTGAAGTGGAACACTTCTACAGGTACACCGAGTGCGCTGCAGTCAGGCCTCCACAGCGAACACGAGACCACGCCGGGCTCTAATAGCTCCCGACCGTCGAAGAAGCGGATGAGCTCCTGACGACTGCGGGCCACTATCGGAGCTGCGCCCTGCTTATTCCACAGCAGCATGGCCTCTTTGATCGCTTCCCCGTCGACTTCTGCGGTGGGGTGGGAAATCACTAGGTAGCTACCGGACGGCAACGCGTCCATGAGCCGGTCCACGATAGCGTGCGCCTCGTCGGTATCCGTAATGAAATTCAAGATTCCTAACAGCATGAGCCCGACTGGTCGGGTGAAATCGAGCGTGCGGGCGGCTTCCCGCAGAATGGTGTCTGGTTCGCGAAGATCTGCCTGAACATAATCGGTTTTACCCTGTGGAGTGCTGGTGAGCAGAGCGCGTGCGTGTACCATGATTATGGGGTCGTTGTCGACGTAGACAACGCGAGACTCCGGCGCCGTCGCTTGGGCAATTTCGTGAGTGTTGTTAGCTGTGGGTAGACCGGTGCCGATATCGAGGAACTGACGAATCCCTGCACTGCCTGCCAGATACCGGACCGCTCGGGCCAGGAATCTTCGCTCGGCGCGGACAGTTTCACGGAAGCTCGGGATGACAGCAAGAATCTGTTCCGCGAGCTCGCGATCGACCGCATAGTTGTCCTTACCACCCAGCAAATAGTTCCAAAACCGAGCGGAGTGCGCCACTGCAGTATTAACAGGCAGAGCTCTTTCCTGCACCGGCGTGTGCGAGTTGTCCGTCACAAGTATGCTTCTCTCCGCTTCGTGGCATTATCAGTCCAGGCGGAATCCCGCAACGGAATGTCCTGGTTACTCCCCCGGTGGCCAGGTGATTTCGTAGCCACCCAGTTGATCACCTTACTCCCCGCCAGAGGAGCGTGGTGTCACCCGTCTGGTCGACTCGCCGGCGGCGGAAGCGACACCGTTGTCGGGCACGTCACCGCGAAACGCTCGGCACCCGCATGGAGATCGTGGTTCCGGTGCCTGGGACGAACTCGGCGATCAAGCTGGCCCGGTCGCCGAAGGAGTCCCGCAGCTGATCGTCGATCGTGCCGAGGATGTCCTGGACCTCTGCATCCTGCCTGCCGGGCCCGTCATCGGCGACGGTGATCAGACAGTCCGGACCCTGCACGCGTGCGGAGATCGTCACGGTGCCGCCGAGCTGCCTGTGCTCGATGCCGTTGCGGACCGCGTTGTCGACCAGTTGTTGGACCGCCAGAAACGGCAACACCACGGGCAGTACCGCCGGCGCCACGTCGAGCCGCACTCGGAGCCGGTCGCGAAACCGAGATCGTTGCAGCGTCAGGTAGCGGTCGATGTTGTCCAGTTCCTCAGCCAGCGTGGTGTCGGTGGCGCCGCGCAGCGAGTATCGGGTGAACTCGGCGAAGACGATCAGCAGGTCCCGAGCCCGGGGCGGGTCGGTGCTGACCAGGCCGACGATGGTGCTGATCGTGTTGAACAGGAAGTGTGGGGAGATCTGGCCGCGTAGGGTCCGCAGCTCCGCTCGAACCTGCGCGACGGCGCGGTCCAGCTCGGCAAGCAACTGTTGGTCCTCCTCGCGGCCACCTTCGCGGCCCCGCAGCACGACCGGCGCCTGGACCGCCGCCACATGCTTGGCGGGGCGCAGACCGCGCCAGGTGGGGTTTCCGAGGCGGCCGTGGGCGGTCCACTGGCGGTAGTAGACCTCGCCCAACAGCGCCGGAGCCACCCAGTGCACATCCCGGTCGGGCACCTCATCAGCGAAGGGGCTCGCCGGCTGGGCTAGCTCAGTCAACCGCTCGCGCAGCTCCCGGCGGGCCGCTTCGGTGAAACCCGTACCGACCTGGCCGACGTATCGCAGACCCTGCTCGGTGGGGACGCCGACCAACAGTGCGCCGATCCCGGCGGCGCGGTGACGTTCGGGCACCCATCCGCCGATGATCACTTCTTGGGACTGGCGCAACGTGGTCTGAACCCAGCTACGGGACCGGCCCGGCTGGTATGGCGAGTCCACCCGCTTGGCGACCACGCCGCGCAAGCCGTGTTCGGCAGCGGTGTCCAGCACCGTCTGGCCCTCGGTGTCTAGGAAACACGGCGGCAGCACGACCGGTCCGTCGGCAAGCTCGAGTTCCGCCAACAGCTCCCGGCGGCGCTGGTAGGGCAGCTCGGTGGTGGACCGCCCGTCCAGGCTGAGCAGGTCGAACACGTAGTACGTCACCGGCGACCGGCGCAACACCGTGGCGGTCGGACGTTGCACGTTCATCCGCCGGTGGAGCTGCGCGAAGCTGGGGCGTCCGCAGGAGTCCAGCGCGACGATCTTGCCGTCTAGCAGCATCCGGCGCCGCCCCGCGAACGCGCCGAGTTCCGGGTACGCGGCGGTGATGCTGCGGTGGGTGCCGCTGAAAAGGCACATCCGGTCGGGCTCGGCACACACCAGCGAGCGGATCCCGTCCCAACTGAACTCGAAGGCCCAGCCCGGCCCGGCTGGCAGCGGGCCCGCTGTCGGAAGCATCGGACGCACCAGGTCTGGCATCGTCAGCTCAGCTTCGACGGCTGGCTTGCTTGCCTGACTTATCATTGGACTTACGCTGTCTCGGTACATTCGGTGGATCACCGCGAGCGGCCTTGGCTGCCTCGACGGAAGCTTGCAAGGCGGTGATCAGATCCACCGCCGGGGCGGGCTGCGCGGACGTCGGCGGGGCGACGAACTCCTTGCCCGCGGTTTTGGCTTCGATGACCGACAGCAACGCGTCGCGATATCCGTCCTGATAAGCCTCGGGCGTGAAATCGCCGGACATCGCCTCAATGAGGGTGTCCGCCATCTTCAGCTCCGCGTCGCTGACGGACACCTCCCGGTCCAGCACATCGAACTGCGCCTTCCGCACCTCATCCGGCCAGACCATCGTCTGCAATGCGAGCACATCCCCCCGAGGTCGCAGGACAGCGAGCGATTCCTTGCTCCGCACCGCGATCTTGGCCAGGCCCACCCGGCTGGTGCGCTCCAGCGCGGCTCGGAGCAACTCATACGGCTTGCGGCCGGCCGGATCGGGTTCGAGGTAGTACCCACGGGCCAGCGCGAGCGGATCGACCTGGTCAGCCGGCACGAAGGCGACCAGCTCGACGACCTTGGTGGTGGGCAGCGGCAGGTTGGCGAAATCCTCGTCGGTGAGGATCACGGTCTCGCCTGAGGGCAGCTCGAAGCCCTTGGCGAGGTCGGCGTAGGCGACCTCGTTGTCGCAGACCGTGCACATCCGCTGATAGCGCACCCGGCCGGCGTCGGCGTCGTGTACCTGATGAAAGGACACATCACGGTCCTCGGTAGCCGAATACAGCCGAACCGGGATGCTGACCATCCCGAAGGCCAGTGCGCCCTTCCATATCGCCCGCATCGCACCACACTGCGACACTCGGAGCCACGTGTCCAGTCCAAACCGTAGCCAACGGCGTACCGTGATGTGGTTTGAGCATTTTCCCGCGGTCCGACGGGAGGCGGGCTATGACCGTCATCATCATCGCGGCGCTGATCGCAATCGTGGCCATCGCGTCGATGTGGTTACTGTCCGGTGCGCGGGTGGTCAGCCAGTTCGAGCGCGGCGTGGTCTTCCGGTTCGGTCGGGTGACCAGCACACCCCGACAGCCCGGGCTGACCTGGATCACCCCTGGAGTGGAGAAACTCCGCAAGGTCAACATGCAGATCGTCACCATGCCGGTGCCCGCGCAAGACGGCATCACTCGCGACAACGTGTCAGTGCGGGTCGACGCTGTGGTGTACTTCCGGGTCGTCGACCCGGTTAAGGTCATCGTCGACGTGCAGGACTACCTGCAGGCCGTCTCACAGGTCGCGCAGACCTCGTTGCGTTCGATCATCGGCAAGAGCGACCTGGATGATCTCCTGTCCAATCGCGAGCGGCTCAACGAGGGGCTAGAGCTGTTGATCGACAGCCCCGCGCTGGGCTGGGGCGTGCAGATCGACCGGGTGGAGATCAAGGACGTCGCGTTGCCGGAGTCGATGAAGCGGTCGATGTCGCGCCAGGCCGAAGCCGAGCGGGAACGGCGGGCCCGGGTGATCAGCGCCGAGGGCGAGCTGCAGGCGTCGGAGAAGCTGGCCCAAGCAGCGGCCGCGATGTCCGACACTCCCGCCGCCATGCAATTACGCCTCTTGGAGACCGTCGTCCAGGTAGCGTCGGAGAAGAACTCCACCCTTATTCTTCCCTTCCCTATCGAACTCCTCCGCTTCCTCGACGCCGCGACACCGCGTCCGGCTCCCGGTTCAGCGCACGTTGAGCGCGACGACCCCGCTGTTGGTGCCTAGATACGCGCGGGTGCCGGCGAGGGTCGGGGAGGCGAAGTGGGGGAGGTCACCCACCTGGATCTGCTGGCGGGGCGTGCCAGTAGCCGGGTCCAGGGCATAGAGGATGCCGTGGTCGGTGTCGGTTACCCAGACCGCGCCACCGCCGACGACCGGGGACCCGTCCGCCGGAACCGACGCCGTCCAACGCACGTGCAACCCGCCGGTGGGGTCTAGGTCCACCGCGCGGGTGCTGTCCGTGCACGGGATGTACACCGTCGAGCCGGCCACCGCGGGGCCGCCGAACGCTGGGCAAATCGGGGTTCTGGTGAGCTGACCGCCGATACCGCCAAGCCGGGCGGCCTCCAGCAGGTAACCGACGCCGCGCTTGCCGACCGTGAGCACCCGGTCACCGACCACCACTGGGCTGGCCGACCCGAGGTCGAGGTCGGCAGCGTTGTCTGCCACCCACTGCGCAGGGCTGAAGCTGTCCGCGAGGGTGAGCTGTGGGGTCAGCGCAAGCACCGAGTCGCTGTGGTCGTACCCCTGGGTGGACTCACCGTTGCCTACCGCGTAGAACAACCGTCCGTCGTGGACAACGCCGCCACCGGGTGCCCAGATCCCGGCTTCCCGGGTGGTCGGCACCGCATAGCTCCGCAGCGGGCCGGTGCCGGTGGTCGGCGCGGCCACCACCGAACCGATGTAGTTGCCGCAGTCACCGAACAGCCCGCCGTAGGCGACGTACACCCAGCCGTCGAGCACCGTCAGCGCAGAGCGTTGCTGGTGGGCGATCTCGTCGCCGTTCGGCGGTGGCAGCGCGCGGCGCAGGGTGATCGCGCCGCTGGCCAGTTCCACGCCGGCCAGGGTGTGCCGGCCACCCTGGGTCTCGGCGACGACGAAGACCAGTCCGGTGGCCGGGTCGTAGACCGGCGTGCCGGTGATTCCCAGTGGGTCGATGTTGCCGCAGGGCAGGTCCGAGCCGTTCATCGGCTTGCCCAGCGACGCCGACCACTGGATGTGTCCATCAGCGGCGTTGAGCGCGTAGACCGTGTTGTGCTCGGTCGCCGCGATCACCCGGTCGCCGATCACCAGTGGTTGGCCGTACACCGCACCGTCCAGCTTCGCTTGCCACGCCTCGCGAAGCGTCCCGAGCGGGGCGAGCTGATCGGCGACGCCGGTGCGGGCGTTGTCGTGGTGATAGGTCGGCCAGTCGGCTACCCCGATCGCGGCCGGCGGGGCCGCCCCCGGGGGACGAGCACTGCTCATCGGTGGTGGTGCCGGTGCCACGCCGGGAGCCGAGCAACCCGCGACGGCGGCGAGCACAACCGCTGCGATGACGGCTCTCATGGCTGCCAGTGTGGACGACTTCTACCCTGCGCGTTTACCCAGTTTGGCCGCTTGCGCGGCGCTGGGGGCGGGGTGACCCTGCTGGGGGTCCCGACAGCGGGAAGCCGCCACAACAGGCTGGAGGCCACCATGGCCGGGTTCGTTCAGATCGTCGAGTTCCAGACATCGCGCATCGAGGAGGTCCAAGCCCTCGTCGATGAGAGGCGTCCCCAGCTGGAGGACGGCAGCACGGTGCGGCGGCTAACGGCCACTGCCGACCGGGACCGCCCTGGCTACTACCTCACCATCGTCGAGTTCGACTCCTACGAAGCAGCGATGGAAAACTCCAACCGCCCGGAGACCAGCGAGTTCTCCGCTGCGATGGGCAAGCTGTGCGACGGGCCGCCGAAGTTCTACAACCTGGACGTCTGGCAAACTTGGTAGCCAATGCTCGCTGGTAGCTCGGAGGTATGCAAGCCGTCCGCTCGCGTGCCAAGCCGTGTGATGGGCCGCCGAAGTTCTACAATTTGCATCTCGAAAATTCAGTGCCCGCTACCAGATGTCGAGCCGGTATTGTCGGTGTCGTGTTCTAGAATAGGGTCATGTCAACGGCGGCGGTGTGGCAGTGCAGTGATACTGAGCTGCTCGCCGAACTAGCCGCATTGGAAACACGTTTGCATGCGACGTGGGTGGAAATGCTGAACGTGATAGCCGAGGTCGATTCCCGGGGAACCGCCGAGACCGTCGGGTATCGCACCACGGTGGAATTGGTGCGGGCGATCGGGCGGGTGTCACGCGGTGAAGCCCGCACCCGCGTCGCCGCCGCCGCTGACGTGCTGCCCGGCCGCGGGATGGGTGGCGCGCCGACGCCGGCGCGGCTCCCGGCGACCGCAGCGGCAGTCGCTGAGCACGCGATCGGTGATCGCCTGCGACGCCCGGGTCATCCCGGTGGTGCTCGGTGCCCGGGGAGAGCCACTGGATGTGGGCCGAGCCAGCTACACCGTACCGACGGCGATCCGCCGCGCGGTGATCCTCCGAGACGGCGGATGCGTTTTCCCCGGCTGTTCGGTACCGGCCCGATGGTGCTATATTCATCACGCGACTCATTGGGCCGATAACGGGCCCACCAGTATTGGGAACTGCGTCGCGCTGTGCGGTCGCCATCATCGATTAGCCTCGCCTATTCACGGGTGTGATCATCGGGTCGGGAGTCTCGAACCCACCTTTTGTTGATCTTGTTTTTGGGTGGCGGGTGGGGTGTGGTACCCGGCTGTCGTGTCGGGTGGGCGCCGGTTCCACGGGCCGGTGGGTCCTTGGGTTGTCGGGTCTGGTGGGGGGTGGTCAGGGTGGCGGCAGGGTGAAGATCGCGGTGAAGGCTTGGCGTAGGTCGTTGGCCCAGGGCCAGGTTTCGGGGATTTTCAGGCGTCTGCGTCGTTGGCCGCGCACGATGCGTCCGGCGGTGTGCAGCAGCCGGTAGCGCAGGATTTTGGGTTCGGCCTTGGCCAGGTCGCCGGACAGCGCGAGCAGCCGTAGCCAGGCCAGCAGGTCGCAGGCCAGCGACACCGCGGCGCACCAGGCCTGGTTGATCGCATAGTCGCGGGAGGGCAAATGCCGCAGACCGGTGTTTTTGCCGCAGCGAATGCGGTCTTCGACTCGGGCCTGGGTGCGGTGAGCGGCTTCGAGGAATTGGAGGGATCCACTCGGGGTGTCGGTGGCGATGACTTGGTAGCGCTTTCCCTCGTGCTGTTCGAACGGGGACAGTTGCGCGCCGGGGTGCGGGTTGTCCCGGCGGATGATGATCCGCATGTCGGGGGGCCAACCGGCGAGGCGGTCACCGCTGTGGCTGTGGCGTAGCAGCCCGGTGAGCTCGGCGACCTGGGCGTCGTCGCGGGGGTTGCCCGCCGCGTCGAGCGCGGGCGCCCAGGCGGTGGCGGGAACCGTGCCGGTCACGGCGCGGACCCGCTCGTCGAAGTCGAACCCGACCGAATAGTGCACTTGAAACCCCGGTCTGCTGTTCAGCGCGCTGATGTGTCCCACCAGGGCGTGGGTGGACCCGGCCCCGTCACAGGTGATCAGCATCCGGCGACGGTGCGGTGCGGGGATCTGTGCGATCACCTCGGTCAGCACCTCGCTATGATCCGTCGCGGTGTTGGACCCGGCCCGCCCCGGGCGCAGCTTGACCACCAGCGACTCGTCGGTGTTGTCACACCAGGCGGTCAACGGATGAAACCCGAACGTCTTTTTAAACGTGGGTCCAGCCTGCTGCTTCTCGCTGTGCGCGAGCACGATCGAGGCGTCCAACCGGACCACGATCACCTCGCCCAGATCTCCTCCAGCGACCCGAGCGGGCGGGATCCGCCCGTGCTGGGTCACGATCTGGCGCCACACGTGCCGGCGTACCTGCGCCCGGGCCGCTGCGATCTTGCGCAGCCTGCCCGGGGTGATCTCCTCCAACGCCCGCCACACGGTGGTGTCTGAGGCCACCGACCCGAACAACTCACCCTGGTGGCGCAGGGTGTCGATCTCACTGATCGTCGTGGCGCCATCGGCGATCGTCACCGCGAGATCCGTGAGCACCCGACCCCGATCATGCACCGGCCAAAAGCCGGGTCGAGTCATCGCCCTGGACAGTGCGCTGGTCAGCCCCACCCGATCGGCCACCAGCCGCAGCAACCCCGACCCCACATGCGACACCACGCCGTGCCCGCCCACTTCGACCGACAGATGCTTAGACCACGCGGTAACATCCACCTGGAAAGTGCCTCTCGTGTCTGCGATACCGAGGACCTCGAAGACCCTCACTCTCGCAGCTCAGAGGCACTTTTCGCATATCAAAACACCCACCGAACAAGGAACATTGTTGATCTCGGTGAATGACCGAGGCTAGAGTCGATCGATGTGACAGCGACAAAGATCCGGCTCACCCAGTACGCGCACGGTGGTGGCTGTGCCTGCAAGATCCCGCCCGGCGAGCTGGAGTCGGTGCTGGCCGGGCTGATCGGCGCCGAGGTGACCGACCCAGCCGGTGAGCTGATCGTCGGCCTGGATGATGGCGACGACGCCGCGGTGGTGCGCATCCAGCATGGTCTGGCGGTGATCGCCACCGCGGACTTCTTCACCCCTGTCGTCGACGATCCGTACGACTGGGGTCGGATCGCAGCAGCCAACGCGCTGTCCGACGTGTACGCCATGGGCGGGCGCCCGGTTGTTGCGGTGAACCTGCTCGGCTGGCCGCGTGAGGTGCTGCCCTTGGAGTTGGCCGCCGAGGTGCTGCGCGGCGGCCGGGACGTGTGCGGCAGCGCCGGCTGCCACCTTGCCGGCGGGCACAGCGTGGATGACCCGGAACCCAAGTACGGCATGGCCGTCACCGGCATCGCCGACCCGCAACAGCTCCTGCGCAACGACGCCGGCGTGGCGGGCACGCCACTGTCCTTGACCAAACCGCTGGGCCTCGGAGTGCTCAACAGCAGGCACAAGGCCACCGGTGAGATTCTTCCGCACGCTGTGGAGGCGATGACCACGCTCAACGCGGCGGCCGCCACGGCCGCGGTGGCCGCTGGTGTGCGGTGCGCCACCGATATCACCGGTTTCGGGTTGCTCGGACACCTGATGAAGCTGGCCCGCGCCAGCGGGGTCTCTGCGGTGCTGGACGCCGCCTCGATCCCCTACCTCGACGGTGCCCGCCAGGCGCTGGCCGGCGGTTACGTCAGCGGAGGTACTCGGCGCAACCTGGACTGGGTGCGCCCACACATCGCGGCGTCGGTCGACGAGGATGAGTTGCTGTTGCTGGCCGACGCGCAGACCTCCGGCGGCCTGCTGGTTGCCGGTGAGATACCCGGCGCACCGGTGATCGGCGAACTCCTACCCCGGGGCGAAAATCTGATCACGATCTCGTGAATCGGCTGCTTGCCAGCACACTACGGCGCGTCGCCGTCACCTGTAAGTCCATTTTCACGTTAGCTACCGGGTGCGTCGGGGCGGACGGCAGTTCTGGGGGGAAGACGATGTTCACTCGGCGTGCTCGAGTGGGGGCTGCTTCAGGGATCGTGGTCGCGGCGGTCACGGTAGGGCTGGCACCGCCGGGGGCCGCGCAACCGGCGCCGAGAGGCCAGGCGAGCCGGGTGGTCACGCTCACCGGCGCTTCGTCGATCAACCAGACCGAGGCGCGTTACGAGGTGAAGGGCACCGACCTGGGCATCATGTGGACCGATGACCGGGGGAAGATCCTGGCCGCCTTCGGTGACACCTTCGGTGCGGGGTGGGCCGGTCCCGGCAGCGGGTTCGGGGATCCCGCCGCGATCGATTGGCGCTCGAACACGCTGGCCCGTAGCAGTGACCGCAATCCGGCTGACGGCATGTCCTTCACCGACTTCGTCACCGATCGGGCGAACCACGCCAAGGAGCTGGTGCCCTCGCTCAAGCGTGACGGCCTCGAGATGAGCACGATCCCGACCGGTGGCGTCAACATCGGCGGGCGTAACTATCTGGCCTACATGTCGGTGCGCCACTTCGGCGAAGCGGGTCGGTGGATCACGAACTACGGTGGCGTCGCCTACTCCGACGACGGCGGGCAGACCTGGCAGGACGCTCCCAGCGCGCGGCGGCTCAACAGCCCGGGTCTCGACGAGAAATTCCAGATGATCGCCTATGCCCGGCGGGATGGCTTCGTCTATGCCTTCGGGACACCGAACGGTCGTTTCGGTGACGCCTATGTCGCTCGGGTGCCCGAGCAGCGGCTTCTCGACAACTCCGCCTACGAGTACTGGACTGGAGGAACCTGGCTGCCCGGCGCCAGCGCGGTCGCCGCTCCGATCGTGACCGGTCCCGTCGGTGAGCTGTCCGTCCGTTACGACCAGCTCCTCAAGAGCTGGGAGATGATGACCATGGACGAGTCACGCGGCGCGATCGTGGTCCGGTTGGCCCCGCAGCCGACCGGGCCGTGGGGCGCGCCGGTACCGGTCGCGACCTCCAGTCAGTACCCACACCTCTATGGCGGTTTCCTGAACCCGGACTCCCACGGGTCCGACCTCTACTTCACGATGACCCAGTACGACCGCTACAACGTCTCGCTGATGCATGCCACGCTGCCGACCACCTCTGTGAACAGCGCGCAAGCACCCTGAGATCCGGCCGGAATCTTGACTCATTCCAGATAATCCTGGGATAGTGGTCGGCGTCATGAGTTCCTCGGACGTCAGCCATCAGCTACGCCAGGCCGGGCTGCGGGTAACCGCACCCCGCCAATCTGTGCGGCAGTGGTTGGCTGACCATCCCCACGCCACCGCCGAGCAGGTCCGCGGCGGGGTGGCGCAGCGGCTGGGATCGGTGTCCACCAGACGGTGTACGACGTCTTGGCCGCTTGCACCAGCGCCGGGCTGGTGCCGGATCGACGAAAACCACTATCAGGAGGCACTACAGTGACCGGCGAGCAGCCCAAGCCGACGACGACGGATGCCGGTATTCCGGTCGCGAGCGACGAGCACTCGCTCACCGTCGGTCCGGACGGCCCCATCCTCTTGCAGGATCACTACCTCATCGAGCA
>JBHEMR010000187.1:0-35225 GCA_046262495.1 Pseudonocardiaceae bacterium
CTCGTAGACCACCCGGCCGTAGTTGCGGGCCGACAGGCCCAGCTTCGGCTTGGTGGTGGCACCCAGCAGCGGCCGGCCGAACTTGTCCAGGTACTCGCGCTCCATGATGATCCCGTGAGCCGGACCCTGGAAGGTCTTGACGTAATGCAGCGGTATCCGCATGTCCTCCAGGCGCAGTGCCTTCAGGGCCTTGAACCCGAAGACGTTGCCGATGATCGACGAGGTCAGGTTCGCGATCGAGCCTTCCTCGAACAGGTCGATGTTGTAGGCAATGTAGGCGATGTACTGCCCCTCGGTATTGGGAACAGGGTCCACCCGGTAGCACTTGGCCTGGTAGGTCTCGTGGGCGGTGAGACGGTCGGTCCACACCACCGTCCACGTCGCCGTCGAGGACTCTCCCGCGACTGCAGCGCCAGCCTCCTCCGGTGGCACCCCCGGCTGGGGTGTGATCCGGAACGCGCACAGCACGTCGCTGTCCTTCGGCTCGTAGTCGGGTAGCCAGTACCCCATCTCGGCATAGGGGATGACCCCTGCTGACCAGCGATCTACCTTCTTCTTCTTCTTCGATCCGTTGACTTCGGTGTCAGCCACTACGTACCTCCTTTTGGTCAATACCGAGCGTGGCGGCAAATACTCATCTTGTCTATCAACTCTTTGGCTACGACCATGTAATGATTGCTCATGACTGAGTCTCGGTTGCGCACGCTGGTTGCGTTGGCCGCCACCGGGTCGGTGCGCGGTGCGGCCAGCCGCCTGACGGTTACCGAGTCTGCGGTGTCGGCTTCGATTGGAGCGCTGGCCCGCGAACTCGGAGTGCCTCTGGTGGAGCCGGTGGGTCGTGGGCTGCGACTGACCGCGTCCGGCGCCGTCTATGCGCGATACGCCCGTCGGGTGCTGGGACTGCTCGACGAGGGCGCAGCGGCCGCTGTCCAGGAACTTGACCCGGAACGGGGCCGGCTTCGGCTCGCCGCGGTCACCACCGCAGGGGAGCACCTGCTGCCCGCCCTGTTGGTCGAGTTCCGTCGGCGTCACCCCAGAGTCGCACTGGCGCTCGAGGTGGCTCCCAGCGTGCGGGTATGGGACCTGGTCAGCGCGCATGAGGTTGATCTGGTTATCGCTGGACGGCCGCCCTCGGGAGTAGAAGCTCACGTGGTCGCCACCAAGCCCAACGAGCTGGTGGTCGTGGCGGCGCCGCCGGTCGCCGAAGCGTTCGACTGGACCAGCACACCATGGTTGCTGCGCGAGCAGGGCTCAGCCACCCGCACGAGGGTCGAGACCTACTTGAAGGCTCAACACGTCGCACCACCACGCCTGGTGCTGGGTTCCAACGGCGCGGTAGTGGCCGGCGCGGTGGCCGAGCTCGGTTGCGCGCTGGTCTCCCGAGACGCCATCGCGGAGCTGTTGTCCGACGGGCGACTGGTCACGGTACCTACGCCGGGCACCCCGCTACTCCGGCCGTGGCATGCGGTTGCCGGTATGTACTCGGGCGCCTCGACCGCACTGTTCGTCGAACACCTGCACGCGTCCGGCTGGCGACCCTGCGCAACCGCCTCCCCACCGGATCCACCCACTGGGGGACGTGCTCGGCAGGGGTCCGGGCATAGGCTCGGTGGCGGCGGCGTGGACGGGCCCGTCGCCGTGGAGGGAGGGCCATGATCGAGGCGCTGCACGGAACCGCTCGAACGATGGTGAGCCGGCCGCGCGGCATTCTCGCGGCCGACGAGAGCATCGGCACCATGTCGTCCCGGCTGGAGAAGGCTGGGGTTCCCGCGACCGCGGAGAACCGTCGGGATTACCGCGAGATGTTGGTCACCACCCCTGACCTGCACGAGGGAATCAGCGGGGTGATCCTGTCCGACGAGACCTTCAACCAGAAGCTCAGCGACGGGAACTCCTTCCCACTGGCCCTCCACGCGCTGAACATCCTGCCCGGAATCAAGGTCGACACCGGTGCCAAAGATTTGGCCTTCTCGCCGGGCGAGAAAATCACTGAGGGCCTCGACGGATTGCGCGAACGACTGCAGGACTACGTCTCCCGCGGGGCACGGTTCGCCAAGTGGCGTGCCGTGATCACTATCGGTGAGGGGGGCCGGCCAACCCAGCGCGCCCTGCGCGCCAACGCGCACGCGCTGGCTCGTTATGCCGCGCTGTGCCAGGAGTCGGTCGTGGTGCCCATCGTCGAGCCCGAAGTGTTGATGGACGGCGACCACACCATCGAGCGGTGCGCCGAAGTGACCCGCGCGATGCTGGAGCATCTACTCGCGGAACTGGACGAGGCCGGGGTGGATCTGGCCGGCACTGTGCTCAAGCCCAACATGGTCGTACCAGGCACGACATCAGGTCAGCAGGCCAGTCCCGAGGAGGTCGCCGAGGCGACCGTGACCACGCTACGGGCGGTGCTGCCCGAGACGTTGGCCGGCGTGGCCTTCCTCTCCGGTGGTCAGTCGCCCGAGGTGGCGACCGCGAACCTGGCCGCGATGCAGAAGCACGAGACACCATGGCCGCTGACTTTCTCCTTCGGTCGGGCGTTGGTCGACCCGGCTCTGAAGGCATGGCACGGGGACCCCGCGCTGCTCTCGGCGGGACAGCAGGCGCTGGCCAGCCGGGTGCAACCAAACTCGGCCGCGGTGGCCTGACACTCAACGGCTGTGACACTCAACGGAAGAGACCTTCGCGCAACGCGGTCGCTACCGCCGCCGCCCGGTCGGTCACGGCCAGCTTCCGGTAGATGCCCCGAACGTGGCTCTTGACGGTCTCCTCACCGACCAGTAGCTCGGTGGCAATAGTCCGGTTGGACGAGCCGCCGACCATCAAGGAAAGCACCTCGCTTTCCCGGGGGGTAAGGCCGAGGTGTGCGCCGGGCCAGTACCCGCCAGCCCGCAGCCGGTCGGCGGACGCTCCGGCTCGGGCGCTAAGACCCGCGTCGACGACCACGCCACCGGCATGTACCCGTCGCAATTGCTCGACCAGCTCCGGGCCGTCGATCCGCTTGAGAAGGTAACCGGCCGCGCCGGCCTGCATGGCTTGGAACAGGTACTGCTCGTCGCCGTAGACGGTCAGCAGGACGACCCGGCGTCCGGGGGAGTCCACGACGAGCTCGCGGCACAGATCCAGTCCGCTCTCCCCGCCCAGTCGCACGTCGGCGAGGACGATGTCGGGGTCCAGCCCAGCTACTACCCGTCGTGCTGTCGCCGCATCCGCGGCTTCGCCGACCACCCGGACCTGTCCAGCGAAGCGACTGAGCATCGCCTTGAGACCGGTGCGCACCATCTCATGGTCATCGACCAGGACCACCCGGAGCGGCTGGCCTTCCATGTGCCGGCCTTCCATGTGCTGAGTGTAATTGGGTTATTAGGCCACTTTGGCGACTCGATGACCACATGGTGGTCAGGGATCCCCTCGGCTTTCCCTCCAGGAGGGGACGCCGGGCCGAGGCGGCGTGCTTATCGTCAAGCGCGGCCTATCGAGGCTTGCGCGGCGTTGCGGGGCCGTGCGGAGAAAGGGGTATGTCGTGCCCGACAAGTTGTTGCGAATGGAGCGGGCTGGTTCCCGCACATCGCGGCCGGTGATGCTCGCGATTGCCGGCGACAGCGCTGCCGGGAAGACCACGCTGACCAAGGGGCTGGTGGACGCCCTGGGCGCCGATCGAATCACGTCCCTGTGTGTGGATGACTACCACCGCTATGACCGCCAGGAGCGCAAGGGGCTGCCATTCACGGCACTGCACCCGGACTGTAATTACGTGCAGATCATGGAGCAGCACCTGCAGCTGCTGGCCACCGGGCAGCCGGTGCTCAAACCGGTTTACGACCATGACACCGGCCAGCTCACCCGACCCGAGCTCATCGAGCCCACCGAGTTCGTGATCGTGGAAGGCCTGCTACCGCTGCACACCCGGCTGGCTCAGGCGTGCTTCGACATCACAGTCTACCTCGACCCGCCGGAGCACATCCGCCGCGAGTGGAAGGTCAAGCGCGACACCACCAAGCGCGGATATACCCCCGAACAGGTGCTGGCTGAACTCGACAAGCGAGAGCCCGAGTCCGACAAATTCATCCGCCCGCAACGGTCCGCCGCCGATATCGTGGTCCGGTTCGGCCCCATCGAGGGGCGCCAGGACCCGCCGGACACCCCGCTGTCGGCTGAACTGACGCTGCGCCCGACAATCCGCCACCCCGACCTCACCGGAGTTTTCCGCGAGTCCGACCGGCGCGCCATGCACCTCAAGCTCAAGCGCGACGAGGACGGCAGACCGGTGGAGGGCCTGCACGTGCACGGGTATGTGCCTCGCGAGGAGAGCCGGCTGTTGGAGAAGGCGATCTGGGCGAAGCTCGGTACCGAGTCGGAGCTACCGTCCACACTGGGCCAGATCAGTGAGGGCGTCCGCAGTGAACCGCTGGCGATCACCCAGCTGATGTTGCTTTACCACATGCTTGACTCAGTTCGCTGAGGAGTCGCTCAGCGGCGCTGACGCGGGGTCGCTCACGGCTGGCTGCTGCCCCGCGAGTAGCCGGCCGATGTCGCGCAGGCCCGGCAGATCGTGCACGTCGACGGCCAGCGCTGGAACCGCGACCACCGCGACCCCCGGATGCGCCCGACGAAACCGTGCCAGCAGCCGGCGTTCCCGCCGGGCCAGGGCGACCCGGTCTGCGTGTAACCGCAGGACTGCCGCAGCCAGCGGGCCAGTGGAGTCGGCGGTTGGAGCCGCTCGTTCCAGCGTCTGCGCCACTGTCTCGGCCTGCGCTGCCGGCAGGTCAGCGAGTACCGGATGCGTTCGATTGAGCACCAGCCCCGCCAGAGGCATCGACTCCGTGGCCAACCGATCCACGAAATAGGCCGCCTCGCGCACCGCGTCGGCCTCGGGAGTGGCAATCACCATGAACTTCGTGCCTGGAGCGCGGAGCAACTCGTAGGTCGCGGTGGCGCGCTCCCGGAAACCGCCGAACATGGTGTCGAAAGCCTGCACGAACGCCGACGCGTCAGCCAACAGCTGGCCGCCCAGAATCGTCGAGATAGCCCTGGTGAACAGCCCGAAGCCGGCACCCACCAGCCGACGCACGCCGCGGCCGCCGGCCCGCGCCGGCGCAGACAGCAGCCGAATCATCCGTCCGTCTAGAAACGACGATAACCGCTGCGGAGCGTCCAGAAAATCCAGCGCGGACCGCGAAGGCGGTGTGTCGACCACGACGAGATCCCACTGGTGCGCCGCGACCAGCTGTCCCAGCTTCTCCATCGCCATGTACTCCTGGGTTCCGGAGAACGACGAGGAGATGGCCTGATAGAAGGGGTTGGCGATGATGTGGGCGGCCCGCTCCGGGCTGGCATGTGCCTGCACCATCTCATCGAAGGTGCGTCGCATGTCCAGCATCATCGCGTGCAGCTGCCCGCCGGCCGCCTGGATCTCCGCGGTGGGGGCCACCAGCCGAGGATTGTTGGTCAGCTCCGGTAGCCCCAGCGACTGAGCGAGGCGTCGAGCCGGATCGATCGTGAGTACCACCACCGAGCGGCCTCGCTCGGCTGACCGCAGCGCCATCGCCGCAGCCGTCGTCGTCTTACCCACGCCCCCCGCGCCGCAGCACACCACCACTCGGGTGGCGCGGTTGTCCAACAGCGCGTCGATATCGAGCGGAGTCGGCGCACTCATCGCACGCCCTGCTCGCGCAGCGCGTCGGCGAGCTCGTAAATCCCGCCGAGATCCACTCCATCTCCCCCGGGTTCGGTCAGCTCGGGTAGTTCAAGCAGCGGCATGCCCGCGTCGGCGAGTCTGGCCCGGGCGTGGCGCTCGGCGTCCACCCGCAGCGCATGTTCCACAGTTTCGGCGACCAGGCCATCTAGCACGGCCGGTTCCAGATCCAGGCCGGCAGCGAGTAACGCGGCGCGGACCCGGTCGGCATGGACTTGCCCGTTAACCGCGGCGGTCACCGACTGGGCGGGCAGCCGAGATGGCCGCGCCCGGTTGACCAACACAGCTCCCGGACGCAGGTCCGCCAGGTCCAGCTCCGCGACGGTGTCCAGGGTTTCGGCCACCGGCATGTCCTCCAGCAGGGTCACCACGTGTACCGCGGTGTCCGCGGAGTGCAGCAGCCGTACCACCCCCTTGCTCTGGTTGTGGATCGGGCCGACCTTGGCCAGGTCGGCCATTGCCCTGGTGACGTCGAGAAACCGCACCACCCGCCCGGTCGGCGGGGCGTCGAGCACCACTGAGTCGTAGGTATGTACTCCGTCAGCCGCTCGGGTCGTGGCCTCCTTCACCTTGCCAGTGAGCAGGACATCGCGCAGCCCCGGCGCCAGCGTGGTAGCGAACTCGATCGCGCCCATCCGGCGCATTGTCCGCGCCGCGAAGCCCAGGTTGTAGAACATCGTGAAGTAGTCCAACAAGGCTTCCTCGGCATCCACCGCCAACGCCCGGACTTCGCCACCGCCGGGGGCCACCGCGATTCGCCGCTCCTGATAGGGCAGCGGCGGGATGTCGAAGAGGTGTGCGATGCCCTGCCGCCCCTCGACTTCCACCAGCAGTGTCCGACTGCCCCCGCTGGCCAGCGCCACCGCCAACGCAGCGGCTACCGTCGTTTTGCCCGTCCCGCCCTTGCCGGTGACCACATGCAGGCGAGCCCGGACCAGCTCATCGGACCACATCCCGTGAGCCTAGGCGGCTGTGCGGAGAGCTTCAGCGAACGATGTGACGCGTTTGGTAGCTCGAAGTCCACTCACGAGCCGCGCAGCGGCATTCGCTAACGTGCTCACCCATGACGACCTGGGAGTACGCAACCGTGCCGCTGTTGACCCATGCCACCAAGCAGATCCTCGACCAATGGGGAGCCGACGGCTGGGAGCTGGTCACCGTGACGCCCGGGCCGACGGGAGAGCAGTTGGTGGCTTATCTCAAGCGCCCGAAGCAGTGACCTGGTCGAGCCGACTGACCGAGCTCGGGTTGATGTTGCCGCCGGTAGTCACGCCAGCCGGGGTGTATCTGCCTGCGGTGCGTAGTGGATCCCTGGTGTTCACCGCCGGCCAGCTGCCGCTGGTCGATGGGGTATTGGCGGCCACCGGCAAGCTCGGGGCCGACGTCGACCTTGCGCGAGGTCCGGAGCTGGCACGGATCTGCACGCTCAACGCGTTGGCTGCCGTGGACGGTCTAGTCGGGCTCGATGCAGTGGTCCAAGTGGTGAAGGTGGTGGGATTCGTGGCCTCGGCACCCGGGTTCACCGCTCAGCCCGCTGTGCTCAACGGCGCCTCCGAGCTGCTCGGCGAGGTTTTCGGCGCGGTGGGCGCGCATGCCCGCTCTGCAGTCGGGGTCGCGGAGCTACCCCTGGGCGCCCCGGTCGAAATCGACCTGGTCGTCGAAGTGTCAGCGGGCGCGGCGGGCTAGGCGCGCAGGCTCCAGGATGAGCACGCTTTTGCCTTCCAGACGCAGCCAGCCGCGCTGGGCGAAATCGGCGAGCGCCTTGTTCACCGTTTCCCGGGAGGCACCGACCAGCTGGGCGATCTCCTCCTGGGTGAGATCATGGGTCACCCGAAGCATGCCTGCCTCTTGAGTGCCGAAGTCATGCGCGAGCTGCAGCAACGCCTTGGCCACCCGTCCTGGAACATCGGTGAAGATCAGATCGGCGAGCATGTTGTTGGTGCGGCGCAGCCGACGAGTGATCACCCGAAGAAGTTGCTCTGCGATCTCTGGCCGCTTGGTGATCCACTCTCGTAGCGCGGCGCGGTCCATGCTGACGGCTTTGACCTCCGTCACCGTGGTGGCCGTCGATGTCCGTGGCCCTGGATCGAAGATCGAAAGCTCGCCGAACATGTCCGAAGGTCCGAAGACCGCGAGCAGGTTCTCTCGGCCGTCAGCTGACTTCCTCCCGATCTTGACCTTGCCTGACTGTATGATGTACAGGCGATCGCCTAGCTCGCCTTCGGCGAAGATGACATGGGCTCGGGGAAAGCTGACCGGTTCCAGGGTGGTTCTCAGAGCGTCAACGGCCGACGGGTCGACTCCCTGGAAGATGCCGGCCGTGGCCAAGGGGTCGGTCACCGCGTTCCTCCAGCTGACCCGGGCGCCGTCACAGCGCGTGCTCCAATACCACCGATCACATTAGGGTGGAGTCTAAGGCCGTTGGCGGCCGCGGCGTGACGTGACAAGGCCGAAGGTGCGTGGCCCAGTTCCATTGGATACCCCAGTGTCGGGTATACGGCGCAATCGGAAGAGTTCCAGTGCGCGACCGATTCCACTGCGGAACAGCGCCCGCACCTCGTCAGGTCGAGCGGTTTGGAGGAACTCCTCGACCTCGTTTTCTTGCACTGTGAGGTGGCGCAGGCGGCTCTCCAGCCGCTCCATCCCGAGCGCAAAGAACATCAGCAACACTGGGACGACGGCAACGAACCAGACGGTCATGGTGCGGGGGATCCTGCCGTATCAGCCGACCCGATGCGCGCTGGGGGTCGCGTGTTGGGCGTGTCACCCGGTCGGGCGTGGGTTCGGCCAGCATGAGGCTGGGCGACGAGGACCGGCGGCGCCTCCGTACCCTGTGGGAGTGTCAGCTCGATCGCGCCGGTCATTCGCTGCGGAGAGCCACCTTGCGCTGGTTCGGCGAGCCCGCCGGATGAATCGCGTACTGGCCGTTGGCTACCCAGACGCGCACTGCGAACTGAACTTTCACACGCCGCTGCAGCTCGCCGTCGCCACCATCTTGTCGGCGCAAACCACCGACAAGCGAGTCAACGAGACCACGCCTGCGCTGTTCGCCAAATACCACAGTGCCAGCGACTACGCGGCTGCCGATCGCGATGAGCTGGAGCAGCTGATCCGACCCACGGGTTTCTACCGGAATAAGGCGACGTCGTTGATCGGACTCGGTGCGGCGCTAGTCGAGCGGTTCGACGGCGAGCTGCCCGATAAGCTGGCTGACCTGGTCACCTTGCCGGGTGTCGGACGCAAGACCGCCAACGTGATCCTCGGCAATGCCTTCGGCGTCCCCGGAGTCACCGTCGACACCCATGTTGGGCGACTGGTGCGCCGATGGGGGTGGACCGAGCACGATGATCCGGTGAAGGTTGAGCACGCGATTGGCGAGCTTATTCCGAAACGGGACTGGACCATCCTGTCCCACCGGGTGATCTTCCACGGACGCCGGGTGTGCCACTCTCGCCGACCAGCCTGCGGCGTATGCCCGCTGGCTGCGGACTGCCCCTCCTATGGCCTCGGCCCTACCGAGCCCGGAATCGCGGCCATGTTGCTGCGGGGGTCCGAGGCGCCGCACCTGCTTGCGATGGCCGGCTTGCCCCTCGACCTGGCCGCCGGACCCGGGGCGACAGTCGGTGTCGCGACCCCTGGGTCGATACGGTGAAGCCTGCGCTGCGCTGGGTGCTGGTGACGGCGATGCTGGCGGCTGCGCTCGTCGTGGCACTGTTGCCTCTGACGTCGTGGCCGCGAATGTTTGGCGCCCAGACGAGCCCTATGATGAGCCCCACGCCAATCCCAGCGTCAACCGATGCCGCGCAGCTCGGTCAATCAGCTCAGCCCGTCGCCGAGCCACCGCCGGTCAGCATCGAGCAGTTGAGGTCTCGGGCGGCTCTGCAGCCATGCCCGACCACGCACTCACGCACATCCCACGGGCCGCTATCCGGGTTGGTGCTGCCCTGCCTCGGGCAGGAGGGGGTGGTCGACGTGGGGGCGGCATTGGCCGGACGTCCGGCGTTGCTCAACCTGTGGGGACCGCTGTGCCAACCGTGTACCCAGGAACTGCCGGCGCTGGCCGCCTATGCAGCCGAGCCTGGCGCGGTGCCGGTGCTTGGAGTCGAGGTGCAGCGGCTGCCCGAAGGGGCGCTTGATCTGCTGAGTGCACTGAACGTGCACTACCCGTCGGTCAGTGATCCCGACGGCAGGCTGCGCGCCGCGCTGAACGCCCCACCGGTACTGCCGCTGACCTATCTGGTCTCCGCTGACGGCCAGGTCAGCCAGGCCAACCCGCCAGAGGTGTTGCGTAGCCCGCAGCAGGTGCGTGCTGTCGTGGCGCGCTACCTCGGTCCCGGAGCAACCGGATGACTTGGCCGATCGGAACGGGGGCCGCTAGGACAGGCCCGCTGGAAACTGGGCCGCTGGTGGATCCCACGTCGTTGCCCGGCTGGCTGGATCCGTTGGTACGCCGCACCGCCGAGATCGGCCCCGGCGATCTCGGCCGGATCCCGGTGCCGCGGGTGGGCGGCCGGTCGGCCGCTGTGTTGGTGCTCTTAGCCGAGGACGCGTGCACCGGTGAGCCGGATGTACTACTTCAGGTGCGCTCGCAGGACCTGGCTGCGCACCCCGGCCAGGTCTGCTTCCCTGGCGGAGCGGCGGAGGATGGTGACGCCGGTCCAGTTGCGACGGCGCTGCGGGAGGCCGTCGAGGAGGTTGGGATCCGCGCTGACGATGTCCGGCCAGTTGCAGTGCTGCCGCAGCAGTACGTGCCGCCGTCGGATTTCGTCGTCACGCCAGTGCTGGGTTACTGGGAGCGGCCCGGAGCGGTCGCCCCAGTGGATCACCGGGAGACCGTTGCGGTCGCCAGGGTGCTGTTGCGGGTGCTCGCGGACCCGCCGAACCGACTGATCGTGCGCGGGCCCAGCGGGTACCCACACCCCGCGTTCGTGGTACCTGGGATGCTCGTCTGGGGATTCACCGGCGGGTTGCTGGCCGCACTGCTGACAATGGGCGGCTGGGCGCGACCCTGGGAGCCGGCGGCTGAGTACGACCTGGACGTCGCGAGGCGGCTGGCCGAGCGGACCGAGGTGATCCGGTGAACTGGGTGGATGTGCTGGTGCTGGTGCTGGCCCTGCTCGCCGGAATCTCCGGTGCCCGGCAGGGGATGGTCACCGCGGGGGCGTCCTTCATCGGTGTGCTGACCGGAGCAGTGATCGGAGTGCGCATTGCGCCCTCGCTGATCGAGGGTTACCAAAAGCCAGAAGCCCGGGTCGCGCTCGGAGTGTCGATCGTCATCGTGCTGATCGCGATCGGTGAAATGCTCGGTGTGTTGCTGGGTCGAGCGGTGCAGCGCCGGATCGACGCTGAGGCGCTGCGCCAGATGGACAGCTTCCTGGGCGCAGTGGTGCAGGGTATTGCGGCTCTGGTGGTCGCCTGGCTGGTAGCCCTGCCGCTGTCGAAATCATCGGTCTATACCGGGTTGACCGGGGCCGTGCGGGACTCCTCGGTGCTGCGGGTGGTGGACACCGTCATGCCCAATGTGCTGCGTGATCTGCCCTCCGAGCTGACCAAACTGTTAGATGTCTCCGGATTCCCCGACGTGCTCGCGCCGTTCTCGCCTACCCCGATCACTGATGTCGGGCCGGCTGATCCGGTGCTGCTCAACAGTCCCGTGGTACGGCAGGCCAAGGCCAGCGTGCTGAAGGTCCGCGGCCGGGCGCGTTCCTGTTCCCGAGCGCTGGAAGGTAGTGGATTCGTGGTGGCGCCACAGCGGGTGATCACCAATGCGCACGTCGTCGCCGGTACCGACCAGGTCCAGGTGGAGACATCCCCGAACAATGCGCTGGACGCCACGGTGGTCAGCTATGACCCGGAGACTGACGTCGCGGTGCTGAAGGTGCCGGGGTTGAGGGCGCCGGTGCTGCCGCTGGCCCCGAAGCCGGCCATCTCAGGAGTGAGCGGTCTGGTCCTCGGCTACCCGCTGGATGGGCCCTACACGGCCTCGGCTGCCCGGGTTCGGGACCGCATCCACCTGCGCGGCCCGGACATTTACAACGCGTCGACCGTGGTCCGCAATGTTTACACGGTCCGCGCCGTGGTACGCAGCGGGAACTCCGGTGGCCCGCTGCTTGACGGCTCCGGCCAAGTGCTCGGCTTGGTGTTCGGAGCAGCAGTCGACAATGACGAAACCGGGTTCGTGCTCGCCGATGAAGAGATCGCCGATCAGGTCGCTGCCGCACCGAATCGGAACACCGAAGTTTCCACCGGCAGCTGTGCCTCGTGAGCGGTGATGCGGCGGCTTAGCGGCTCCCGACCTGGTTGCTGAACTCCGAGAAACACTGCTGCGCCTTCGCCAGATCTCCGCCCGACTGCTGGAGGCACTGCTGGTAGCTCTGCCCGGCCGGCGAGTGCAACAGCGACGCGGCGAATGCCACCAACCCGGTGGTGAGGAGCAGTCCGATGATGCCGAGCACCATTCCGGCGACTGACAGGCCACCGTTGGTTGCCTCGCCCCGCTTGGCTCGGGCCCGACCGAGCAGGCCGAAGATCAGCGCGAGGATGCCGAAGATGATGCCGCCGACGATCGTCCAGCACAGCACCAGCGCGAGCAGGCCCAGCACCAGTGCGGCGATCCCGAAGCCGTTGCGGGGCCGCGCCCCGGGTGCGCCGTAACCCGCACCCTGGCCGTACCCAGGTGGGTTCTGGCCGTAGCTCACCGGCGGGCGGTACTGGTCGCCGCCTCGCGGATTCCCTGGCCCGTTCATCCCCTCACCTCACCTGGTCGCGCCCTGGTGCCGCCGAGGATGCACCGATGCCACCTCAGCTCCGCTGCCGGGTGAGTAAGCAGCCCAACAGCTCCCGAACTCCACCGTAGAGCTGTCCAAGGTCGCCCGAACAGCTCTACGGTGGAGTTCGGCAGGCGCAGCGCACCCGGGGGGTCAGTGAGGGATGATGCGTGCGGCGTTGGTGGTGGCTGCGGTGGGGATGCTGAGCGTTGCCTGCACCTCACAGGGCGCGGTGGCCGACGCGAGAACGGTCGACATGTGCACCGTACTGACCGACGCCGAGCTGAGCCAACTCGGCGTCCGGCCGGACACTCGCGATACGGTGGATCAGTTCGGCTCGGTCGGCTGCGAGTGGGTTGGTAAACCCATCAGGTTGAGCCTTGAACGTGATAAGGAAACCGTCGCATCCTACCGGAACCGTCAGCGTGGCCCGGCCTTCATCACCTTCGCGGAGAACGCGGTGAACGGCCGCGCTGGGCTGACGTTTGCGGTAGACCGGGACGGCGGTACCGATTGTGAGCAGCTGATGGATGGCGGCTCGGTATCGCTGGTGGTGCATGTGGCGTCGACGTTGAGCCCGGATGGTCAGCGGGTCGATTCGTGCCCTGAGGCGTTGCGTATCGCGCGGTTGATCGAGCCTCGGTTGCCGAAAGTTTCATAGGCTCGGCACATGAACTACCGCAGCCTTGGATGCACCGAATGCAGGTCAGTCCGCTGTGTCTGGGGGCGATGATGTTCGGCGCGTGGGGCGAACCCGACCACCAGACGTCGATCCGCCGGCCCACCGCAGCCACTGGGCTCGTCGTCCTGCTTACCAGCACCGGCGTGCTGCATTTCGCGGCGCCGGCGTCGTTCGACACGATCGTCCCCGCGCAGCTGCCCGGCGCGGCCCGCACCTGGACCCACCTGTCCGGGGTGGCTGAGCTGCTGGTCGCAGCGCTGATCGCGGTTCCGCGCACTCGCCGGTTCGGTGGGTTGCTCGCCGCGCTGCTGTTCGTCGCGGTGTTCCCGGCCAACGTGAAGATGGCGATCGACTGGTTCGACCGACCGGTCTGGATGCGCGCGCTGGCCTATGGGCGGTTGCCGCTACAGATTGTCCTGGTCCTGTGGGCAGTGCTCGTCTACCGAGGCGCCGCGCCCAGACGCGGCCCGTAACACGATGAACCGGCGCTGCGATAACGGAGCAACACCAGCCGCCGTTTGCCCGACCGCGCGCCGCTTGTCGTGCGCCGGGCTGGCGCCGCGACTGCGCGGCACGTCAGTTTCTGACCGCTTGTCGCGCCGGTTTCCACACCGGGCGCAAGCGACACTCCGCCGCAGGTGCGCCGTTTGCTGCCGCCGTAGCCCTACCGTTACTTTCCGTCCGTCGTAGATCACGATCTGGTTGCGAGCAGGTGTCGTTCCGGTACCCCGCGCGAACGGCTGCAATCCCGCCCACGCACCAGGTCCCGGTACGGAAGGGACCTAGAGTTGGCGCGTCACCGCTCTCCACGCGGCTGTCGGCAACATCCGGAGCTGGTGTTCCCCTCCACACCCGGATCCAAACCTCGCGGCACGCATCGCGTGCCAAGGCCAGGTCCGGCGCTACGGGGTCGCGCGGTGACGGCGGCCGTTGCCGCTGGTGCTCTTGCCGTCGCGGGTCATTCGATGCACGCCGAAACAGCTGTGGCAGCTGAGCAGGTCGCTGACGTCGCGCCGGCCGCGGTGACCGGTCCATCCTTCGAACCCGAGATTCTGCAGCTCGGCCTCCCGCGTGACACCGCAAGCGGAGTATCGGCACTGCGCCGCGCCGTCGAGCGGGCAGACCGGGCGACGGCGTACCAGGAGGCCCTGCGGAACCGTCTCGGGCAGCCTTACCAAGCTGGCAACAGCCATAGCCTCGACGGTTGGATCGCCAAGGCCCTCGGACTGATGGGACTGCCGCAGGCTCTCGCTCCGGGCGTCAAGTCGATCATCATGCACGAATCTGGCGGAAACCCCAACGCGATCAACAACTGGGATAGCAACGCCGCGGCGGGCATCCCTTCACAAGGCCTTATGCAGACCATCCCCAACACCTTCAGAGCCTGCGTGCTGCCCAGCCTGGCCAACCGATCGATCACCGATCCGGTGGCCAACATCACTGCCGGAATCCGCAGCATGATCGCCCACCACGGCATCGGAGCCGTGATGGCCGGTGGTCGGCGCGACGCCCAAGGAAATTACATCGGCTATGGTGGCGCTGGCTGCTCGTCCTATGACCTCAATGAGTACGCCTCTCAACTCCGCAACCTGTGGACCGATGAGCCACTGCCTGTCGCGGCAGCGGCTCCGCACGCTGTGGCTGCGACACAGTGATCACTTGTGCAAGCGCTGACCGGATCGGTTAGTGGCGATTCATGGCGACGCGGCGTTGGCTCGCGGGATGTAAGCCCTGTCCGGCGAGACCCGTCCGGGAAGGTTGCGGAGATCGTGGACGTTGCCAGCTGGTGACGCCGACGTGAGGAGAGTGCCGTGCCAGCTGAGCAGGCGCAGCCAGTACAACGAGTCCTGGTAGTCGCCGCGCATCCAGACGACGTGGACTTCGGATCGGCTGGCACGATCGCGATCTGGACCGACGCGGGCCTCGAGGTGTCCTACTGCATCGCGACCGATGGCGACGCCGGGGGTTTCGACCCGGCGGTGCCCCGCTCGGCGATCGCCGGTATCCGGCAGGACGAGCAGCGCAAGGCCGCCGCCGCAGTGGGCGTCACGGACGTCGAGTTCCTCGGCTACCCAGACGGCCAGCTGGTCGTAAGCATTGCACTGCGGCGCGACATCACCCGCGCCATCCGCCGGGCTCGCCCGGACCGAGTGGTGGTCCCGTCTCCGCGACGCGACTTGCGAAACGTCTATGTCAGCCACCCCGATCATCAGGCGACCGGCGAAGCCGCCTTGTGCGCGATCTACCCCGACGCCCGCAACCCGTACGCCTATCCCGAACTACTCGCAGAGGGGCTGGAAGCACATACCGTGCCCGAGGTCTGGGTGACGAGCTCCAATGACCGGGCTGACCATTACGTCGACATCACCGAACCCTTCCACCGCAAGATTGCGGCACTGCGCGCCCACGCCAGCCAGACCGCACACATGACGGGGCTGGAGGAGCGGATGCGAAGCTGGGGCGCACTGCAGGCCCAGGCCGCAGGCTGGGCGCAGGGTCGGCTGGCGGAGGGCTACCTCGTGCTCGACACTCACTGATGCGGATGCTCCTCGTCGCTGCCAGTGAGCAGGACGTGAGCCACCAGCTCGGGATTGTCGTTCATCGGCACGTGCCCGCAGCCGGGCAGCCGCAGCAGCCGGACGTGCGGGATCAACCGGATGATCGATTCGCCCCGGGGCCGGCGCATCATCCAGTCCCGCGATCCCCAGGCGATGGTCACCGGCACATCGGGAACCGGACCAGCAAAAACGATCTTGTTACCAGCGGCCAGGCTGGGACCGAATCCCACCGCGTCGATCATCGCCCGCATGTCGTCGAGCAGCACCTGCGGCTCGAGCAGGTCCGGCCGGCCGAACAGGATGCCGCACATGAGGGTGCGCCCGGCCACCGACCGGGACAATCCCAGCGCGAGCTTCGGCGGCATGAACCGCGCGGTGCGGTGAACTGACCGCACCAGGCACAGCGACACCCACCGCCCCATCGGGGTCCACAGCCCCGCCGGGGACAGCGCCGTCGCGCTGCTGACCATCCCCTGCTGGGCGAGCACAAGGGAGACCAAGCCACCCATCGAGTTTCCCGCTACGTGCGGCCGGTCCAGCCCCAGGTCCGAGAAGAATTCCTTGAGCACAAGCACTGCGGTGTCCAGCTCGTAGGATAGGTGGTCCGGCAGTGGAGGGGACTCGCCGAATCCTGGAAAGTCCACCGAAATGACCTCGCGGTACTTGGCCAACCGCTGCTCAACCGGAAGCCAGGCTTGCCGCCGGTGCCCAGCCCCGTGCAGCAAGACCAGCGGCGGTCCCGCGCCGCACCGGGTGTATGCCAGCTCCACCCCGAACACTGTATCGACTTGTAACCCGCCAGTAACTAGTGCTCTAGGGTATGTGACCATCGTGGGAGAATCGTCAACCGACCTGCGTGTCGCCCGTCGGGCGGCTGAGGTGCCGGAGATCCACTACCCGCAGGCGTTGCCGATCAGCCAGCACACTGGCGAGATCGCCGCTGCGATTCGGGACCATCAGGTGGTGGTGATCGCCGGGGAGACCGGGTCCGGAAAGACCACCCAGATCCCCAAGATTTGTCTAGAGCTGGGCCGGGGCGTCCGGGGCGCCGTCGGGCACACCCAGCCACGCAGGCTCGCCGCGCGCACGGTGGCCGAGCGTATCGCTGAGGAACTGGACGTCCCGATCGGTGGCGCGGTCGGTTGGAAGGTGCGGTTCACCGATCACATATCTGACGACACCCTGGTCAAGTTGATGACCGACGGCATCCTGCTGGCCGAGATCCAGTCCGACCCCATGCTGGCGCAGTACGACACGCTGATCATCGACGAAGCACACGAACGCTCGCTGAACATCGATTTCATCCTGGGCTACCTCAAGCAGCTGCTGCCTCGCCGTACCGACCTACGACTGATCATCACCTCGGCGACCATCGACCCCGAGCGATTCTCCCGATACTTCGACGGTGCACCGGTGATCGAGGTTTCCGGCCGTAGCTTCCCGGTGGACATCCGCTATAGGCCCTACGGCCGGGATTCACAAGACCGTACCGACGACCGCGACCAGACTCAGGCTATCTGCGACGCGGTGGCGGAACTGCGCAGTGAGGGCCTCGGCGACATCCTGGTCTTCCTGTCCGGTGAGCGGGAGATCCGCGACACCCGGGATGCGTTGCACGCGCTGGACCTGCCGAATACCGAAATCTTGCCGCTGTATGCGCGGCTGTCGGCGGCCGAGCAGTACCGAGTGTTTCAGCCGCACCGCACGAGCCGGATCGTGCTGGCCACGAATGTCGCCGAGACGTCGCTGACGGTGCCAGGGATCCGGTACGTGATCGACCCGGGCACGGCCCGGATCTCCCGTTACAGCCGCCGGCTGAAGGTGCAGCGACTGCCGATCGAGCCCATTTCGCAGGCTTCGGCCACCCAGCGCGCCGGACGGTGCGGGCGCACCAGCGACGGCATCTGCATCCGACTGTACTCGGCGCAGGACTTCCAGTCGCGACCCGAGTTCACCGATCCGGAGATCGTGCGCACCCATCTGGCGTCGGTGATCCTGCAGATGGCGGCACTGAACTTGGGGGAGGTGGCCGCCTTCGGGTTCATCGACCCGCCGGATCGCCGGCAGGTCTCCGACGGCGTCGCGCTGCTGCGCGAGTTGGGGGCGCTTCAAGAAGAGTCCCCAACCTTGCGGCTCACCCGGATCGGACGCACGCTGGCGCAGTTGCCGCTGGATCCCCGGCTGGCCCGGATGTTGGTGGCGGCCAACGAGAACGGTTGCCTGCGCGACGTCTCGGTGATCGTTGCGGCGCTGTCCATCCAAGATCCTCGGGAGCGCCCAACTGACGCCGCGGCAGCCGCCGACGCCCAGCATGCCCGGTTCGTGGACAAGAGCTCCGACTTCCTGGCCTACCTCAACTTGTGGCGCCACGTCGAGCAACAGCAGCAAGCCCTATCGTCGAGCCAGTTTCGTAAGCTGTGTAAGTCGGAGTTCCTGCATTACCTGCGAGTCCGGGAATGGCAGGATCTGCACGGGCAGCTGCGGCGGATCACCCGCGACCTCGGAATGAAGGCCTCGACAACGGCGATTGCCACACCGGTGGACCCGCAGCAGGTGCACGTCTCCGTGCTGGCTGGGTTACTTTCCCACATCGGGCTGCTCGATCCAGAAACTCGCGACTACCTCGGCGCGCGCGGTGCGCGATTCGCGGTCTTTCCCGGTTCGGCGCTGTTTCACAAGCCGCCGCGCTGGGTGATGGCCGCCGGCTTGGTGGAGACCTCCCGGCTCTGGGGCCGGATCGCCGCCCGGATCGAGCCGCAATGGGTGGAACCGTTGGCTGGGCACCTGGTCAAGCGCAGCTACAGCGAGCCGCACTGGGAACGTAAACGCGGCGCGGTGGTGGCTTACGAGAAGGTCACGCTCTACGGCATCCCGATCGTCGCAGCACGCAAAATCAATTATGGGAAAATCGACCCGGAACTGTCCCGCGAGCTGTTCATCCGGCACGCTCTGGTCGAGGGTGACTGGGAAACCCGGCACGCCTTTTTCCAGGCCAACCGGGCGTTGCTCGACGACGTCGGGGAACTCGAAGCGCGAGTTCGTCGGCGCGACATCCTGGTTGACGACGAGACCCTGTTCGACTTCTACGACCAGCGCATTCCCGCCGAGGTAGTCTCGGACCGGCATTTCGACAGCTGGTGGCGCAAGGTCAGGAAAAGCCAGCCGGACCTGCTCGACTTCAAACCCGCAATGCTGATCACTGGCGACGTCGTCAGCGAGGCGGACTACCCCGACTCGTGGCCGCTGGGAACGTTGGCGTTGGACCTGTCCTACCAGTTCGAGCCGGGTACCGCCGCCGACGGTGTGACCGTGCACGTGCCGCTGCCGGTGCTGAACCAGCTCACCGCCGCGCCTTTCACCTGGCAGGTCCCCGGGTTGCGGGAGGAGCTGGTCGTCGCGTTGCTCAAGTCACTGCCCAAGCCGCTGCGCCGCCAGCTGGTACCGGTGCCCGACCACGCCAAGGCGCTGCTGGCCCGGATGACCCCCGACCGCGAACCTTTGCTGGACGCCCTGGAGCGCGAGCTTGCGCAGGCGGGCGTGCCGGTGCGCCGCGCGGATTGGCACCTCGACCAGGTCCCCGACCATCTGAAGATCACCTTTCGGGTGTTCGACGGTGACCGCACGCTGGCCCAGGGCAAGGACCTCGGGGCGCTGTCCCGCCAGCTACAGCCACAGTTGCGGACCACGCTGTCCGCCGCGGGGGCCGGGCTGCACCGCCGCGGCCTGCGCAGCTGGGATATCGGGACACTGCCGCAAACCCATCGCCAGGAGCAGGCCGGCCACCTGGTCACCGCCTACCCCGCGCTGGTGGATGAGGGCGACACCGTCGCCGTCGCGTTGCTGCCCACCGAGGCTGAGCAGCGGCGCGCCATGTGGGCGGGCACCCGCCGGCTGCTGCTGCTGGCCATCCCCGGGTTGATCAAATCGGTGCAGCGCGGCCTTGACCGGCAGATAAGGCTAGCGCTGGCCCGCAACCCGGACGGCAGTATCGAGGCCTTGCTGGCCGACTGCATCGACTGTGCCACCGACGCGCTGATCGCCGCCTGCGGCGGACCGCCTCACGACGAGGACGGCTTCGCTCGGCTTGCCGACCGGGCCCACGGGGAGCTCGCTGGCGCGGTGCGCGCCGTGCTCGCCCACGTGCAGCGCAGCCTGATCCAGGCGAACACCATCGAGACGCGGCTGGCCGAGCTCACCGGACCGGTATTTGCGCCCGCGGTCGCGGACGTCCGCGCGCAGTTGTCCGGCTTGCTCGGACCCGGCTTCGTCACCGCGACTGGCGCGCAGCGGCTTCCCGACCTGACTCGCTACCTGCAGGCGATCGCGCGCCGGCTGGACAAGCTGCCCCGCAATCCGGACCGCGACCGGGACTGGATGCATCGCGTCCAAACCGTCGCGCAGGCCTACCAGCAGCTGCGCCACCAACTAGGCAGCGACGAGGTCGGTGAAAGCCCGGAGCTGCAGCGGATCCCCTGGATGATCGAGGAGCTGCGGGTCAGCTACTTCGCTCAGGAGCTCCGAACCCCGTATCCGGTATCGGATAAGCGGATCTACCAGGCGATGGACGAGCTGGTCGCCCGATGACGGCATGATGTCAGGCTGACTGGATCAGGCGGATGACGTTTCGAGCGGACATACCGCCGGTCCCCTCGAGGCTGCCTTTGGCGCGGAGCGGCTGCAGATCCGGATCGTCGATGTCCTAGCCCACAATCATGGATGGCGACCTGAAATCAACCGCGATTACCGCAGCCGCATGTGCAACCGGACGGTGGTTCCGGTGCCTATTTGACCGGTCGGTATCTCGACCAGATCACACAGCGAGTTGACCAGCATCAATCCGCGGCCGTGCGGCCCCGCCTCATCGGGGGGCATCCGGCCGACTAACCGATCGTGCAGCTGTCCGCTGTCCGTGATCTCGCAAATCAGGCTGTCGGTATCAGGGTCCTGCCAGACCGAGAGGACACCCGATGCATGAGTGTGCTCCAGGGTGTTGGTGGCGACCTCGTTGACTGCCAGGCACAGATCGGACACGCGGTGCGCCGGTAGCCCAGCCCGTAAAGCCAGATCCTGAACAAACAGCCGCAGCGCTCGCAGCTCGGTGAGCGACGAGAAGACCCGCATGTCACCCCACCACTCCGGGGGGTCGGGCAACACTCGGAGGCTCGCGTCTGCGACAGCACGGGGATCCCGGTAGTCAGCGCTGATCTCCCGCCGATCCTGCTCGATCAGCACCGGATGGGCCTGGCGGGCTTGAGCCAGCGTTGAAGTGTCCAGCCCGTGGCGGTCGTATGGGCACAGGATGGTCGCCTCATAGTCCGCCAACGCGATGTTGATCAGGGCTTCGTGTTGCAGCGCGGCGCGGCACTCCGCTGCGGACCGACCCGGCCAGATCGGTTCGTCGACGATGCGGACCCGAGACTCCGGATGATCCCGGACAAAGGCATGCAGCACCGTGCGGATGATCCGGCCAGGGTTGCGACCTGCCTCGGTCATGTCGACGAACTGGACGCATTCAGTGTCGGATCCGAGCGCCGATCGCAGCAGGTCGAGATGTGGGCGGGGAACGGCTACCAACGCCGGTTGCACCTGCTGGAAGCCCTCCCGAAGGAAGCTCATGATTGCGCTGACGTAGGCGTCGGCGTCGCGGTAGAACAAGGCCTCGTGCACCAGGCCGGTGTCTCGGGTTAGCGCTGCGGCCGGGGACCGGCCTCGTCGAGCGTCGTCAGCCAGCACGGCGCATCACCTCTTAGGCTGGTCTTCGGCTGTCTTGGCGGCAGAGGATACAACGTCAGTGACCAAAACACACCTCGAATGAGCGACGACGGGCGGCCGGGCCCCCAGAGGAGGAACATTGTCACATGCACCGTCGGTTGTTCGAGGCCGAGCATGAGGCGTTCCGCGAGAGCGTCCGCGCCTTCCTGGCCAAGGAGGTCACGCCCCATCTAGCGGCCTGGGAGGCCGATGGCATCGTGCCTCGGGAACTGTTCACCACCGCCGGTGCGGCCGGCCTTCTCGGCATGGCGATCCCGGTGGAGTTCGGTGGCGGCGGGGTGATCGACTTCCGGTTCAACGCCGTGCTGGACGAGGAGATCACGCACGCCGGGGCTGCGGGCGCGGGGCTCGGGCTGAGCCTGCACAACGACATCTGCTTGCCGTACTTTCTGGACCTCGCCACCGAGGAGCAGCGGCGGCGGTGGTTGCCGGGGATCGCCTCCGGTGGGTTGATCACGGCCATCGCGATGACCGAGCCGGGGATGGGTTCGGACCTGGCCGGCATGGTCACCACCGCGTATCGCCAGGCTGACCATTACCTGGTCAATGGATCGAAGACGTTCATCTCCAATGGCATCAACGCCGATCTGGTCATCACCGCGGTGAAGACTGACCCTGCGCAGCGACACCAGGGGATGAGCCTGCTCGTGCTGGAGCGCGGGATGGCGGGCTTCGAGCGCGGTCGCAAACTGGTCAAACTAGGTCAGCACGCCCAGGACACTGCCGAGTTGTTCTTCCGAGATGTCCGAGTGCCCGTCGACAACCTGCTTGGTACGCAGGGCCGCGGGTTCATTCACCTGGTGGATCGGCTTCCTCAAGAGCGACTGTCGATGGCCGTCGCTGCCGTGGCCGCGGCACGAGCCGCACTGGAACAGACGCTGGCCTACGTCAAGGACCGCAAGGCCTTCGGTCAGCCGATCGGATCGTTTCAGAACGCCAGGTTCCGGTTGGCTGAGATGGCCACCGAGATCGACATCGCGCAGACCTTCATCGACCGCTGCATCGAGGCACTCAACGAGGGCGCGCTGACCGTGGTCGACGCCGCCAAGGCCAAGTGGTGGTGCACCGAGTTGCAGGGTCGGGTGGTCGACGGCTGCGTGCAGCTGCACGGCGGCTACGGCTACATGCTCGAATACCCCATCGCCCGAGCCTTCGCCGATGCCCGCGTCACCCGGATCTACGGCGGCACCACCGAGATCATGAAGGAAGTAATCGGCCGGTCACTGGGCCTATGACCGACAAACCGGCACTCGAATCCGGCTAACCCGTATGCCCCACCGAGGTACATCAGTTGGGGTGAATATGGCGGTGCGGTGGTATGTACCGGCCCGCTTCGGCGATGTTTTCACTGAGCACATCAACGTCCGGCTGATCAGCTCCCATTGATCGACTCTGGTTGAGACTCGGAGCGCGTCGAGCCGGAACCAGCGCGGAGAGGCGGTCCAGCATGACGAGCTACGGTGGCGAGGCGGTTGCCCACGACATGTTCGCGTTGCTGCATGAGGCCGCGGCGCCAGTGGTGACCCGCTGGAACTACTGCACCGATGACCCCTTCGCCGTCACCGTCGAGATCCAGACCCGCGGCAATCGTTTCGTGGACTGGGTGCTGGCCCGCGACCTGCTGGTGGAGGGGCTCAACGCACCCGTCGGGATCGGTGATGTCCGGGTGCGCCCTGCCGACATGGGGGAATGGGAAGTGACGTTGGTCGAGATCCGGTCGCCCGACGGGCATGCCGTACTGGAGGTGGACCGCGACTTGCTACGGCAGTTCGTCCAGGCCACGATCGACGTTGTCCCCCTGGGCAGTGAGAGCCTGGCCGTCGACATCGACGCCGAGATCGAGAAGATCACCAGGACCTGCGCGGACTGAGCTGCGGCATACCGGTTTGCTTGGTCGAGGTCAGGGCCGGTGCCGCCAGCCATCGTCGGGAACTAGATAGCGCCGACCGCCACGTCAGTGGACGTGGGTGGTGGTGAGTCCTCGGGTGCGGAGGACTCGGCGTTCCAGGGGGGCGAAGACGAGCAGCTCGATGGCGACGCCGACCACCAGGATCAGGAGGATTGAGGCGATCACGAGGTCCATGGCGTTGAGTTCGCGGCCGATGTTGAGCTGCTGACCCAGCCCGATGCCTAAGGCAGGCGAGTAGGTGATGAGCTCGGCGGCCATCAGCGAGCGCCACGAGAACGCCCAGCCCTGCTTGAGACCGGCCAGATAACCCGGCAGTGCCGCCGGCAGCAGCACGTGCCGGATCCGCCCCACGGTGCTCAGCCCCAGCACCCTGCCCACCTTGTCGAGCAACGGCGGCACCTGGTCGAACCCCGCAAGCAGGCCGTTGGCGATGGAGGGCACGGCGCCGAGCAGAACCACCGCGTAGATGGCGGCGTCGGACAGGCCGAACCAGATGATCGCCGCCGGGACCCAGGCGACCGACGGCAGGCTCTGCAGCCCGCTGACGAACGGACCCACAGCGGCCCGTAGCCACCTGCTTCGCCACATCGCCAGCCCGAATACGGTGCCGACGGCCAGCGACGCCAAGAATCCCACGGCGCCGCGCGACACGCTGATCGAGATGGCATCCCAGGCCCGGCCGTCGCGCACCGTCGCCTCGAAGGTCCAGAACACGTCAAGCGGGCTGGGCAGCGCGTAACTCGGTTTGAGGTCTGTGCTGTAGGCCAGCTGCCACAATCCGATAAACGCGAGTATCGCCACAATGGGAGGCAGCACCGAGCGCAGGAATACCGCGCCCGGTCCGGGTCGCGGTGGCAGCGTGGGTGCCTCCAAGGCATCCAGACCGGCCTCGAACGCCCGGTGATCCTGGGCTGCCACCGTCGTGTCATCAACGGGCATGGCGGCTGATCTCCGCTCGGAGGTGATGGGTGATCTCGGTAGCAAGGGCACTCACTCCCGGGGATTCGATCGCCCTGGGTTGGGTCATCTCGACCTGCCACTCCCGGACGATCCGGCCAGGTCGGGAGCTCATCAGCAGTACCCGCTGCCCCAGCCGGACGGCTTCGCGCACATTGTGGGTGACGAAGACGACGGATAACCCCTGCTCCGACCACAGCCGGATGAGTTCTTCGTGCAGTGCGTCGCGGGTGATGGCGTCGAGCGCGGCGAACGGCTCATCCATCAGCAGCAGCCGGCTGTCCTGGGCCAGCGCGCGGGCCAACGCCACTCGCTGGCGCATCCCTCCGGAGAGCTCATGTACCCGCTTGCGGCCCTGCCCGCCCAGGTTCACCAACGTGAGCAACCGCTCGGCCTCGGCGCGGCGCTCGCGCCGGCCCACCTTGCGCGCCTTGAGTGCCAGCTCGATGTTGCCGGCCGCTGTCAGCCATGGCAGCAGCGCAGGTTCCTGGAACATCAACGCTGGACGGCCCACCGTGACCTCGATGCTGCCGGAAGTGGGCGTGCCAAGGCCCGCGATGAGCGACAGCAGGGTGGACTTGCCGCATCCGGAAGCGCCCAGGAGGCAGACGAACTCGCCAGCCGCGACGTCGAAGTCGATCCGGTCGAGCACCGGCGGGCGGTCCCGTTCGAAGACTTGGGCGAGTTGTGTCACGCGGACGCTGGAGGTGGGTGTCGCGTGTCGCGGGGAGGCTGGTCGCAGGGTCGGACGTGCCAGTGCCATATCGCTACTCGTTCCCGAGCCCGCCGGCCGACACGGTCGGCAGGCCCCGTTGGGTCAGGATCCGGTTGAGGATCGACAAGTCGTAGATGTCGTGCAGATCGGCCTGCTTGGCGGCCAACCCGGCGGTCACCGCGCTTTCGGCGCTGCGATGCAGCGACGCCGCGATCGGGTCGGCGGTCACGGTCAGGTTCTGCCAGGCGCGGTCGACCACTTCTGGCTTCAACGGCTTGCCGGTGAGCGCGCTGATGGCGTTGTTCACAACGGTCTTGGCCTCGGTGGAATTCTGGGTCACCCATTGCACCGCTGCGATGTGCCCGCGAAGCAATGCCTCCACCGTCTGCGGATGGCGCTGGAGGTAGTCGGTGCGGACAATCAGGTGCGTGGTGACGAAGTGGCCGCTTGGCCACAAGTCCCGTTCATTGACAAGCACTTTCCCGCCGGCTTCCAGCACCAACCGGGAGGCCCACGGCTCGGGCACCCAGGCGCCGTCGAGCTTGCCCGACTTGATCAGCTGGAGCGTGTCAGCATTCTTGGTGGGCACGATGGTGACGTCCCCACCGCCCTGCACGCTGTTGCGCAGGCCGTGGCTCATCAACCACGCCCGCAGCGCCACGTCCTGGGTGTTGCCGAGCTCCGGGCTGGCCAGCGTCTTGCCCCGCAAATCCGCTGCTGCGTTGATGCCCTGGCGGACGACTAACTGTGCGCCACCCGACGTGGCTCCAGCGATGATTCGGATGGCCTTGCCGTCGCTGCGCACGAAAGCGTTGATCGCCGGGCTCGGTCCGATGTACGCCGCGTCGAGGCCACCGCCGAACAACGCCTCGACCGCCGCCGGCCCGGCGTCGAAGATTTGTGTTTCCAACTTCGTGGCGCCGAGCTCGTGGGTAAGGAAGCCTTGGTTGAGCCCCACGATCGCGGCCGCGTGCGTGACGTTGGCGAAGTAGCCCAGGCGCAGGCTGGGCGCTGGGCCCGGTGGTGCACCGGCACCGCGGTCACTGCCCCCGCACCCTGCCGCGAGGATGAGAGCCCAGACAGCGATGAGGATGGCCAGAACACGGAGGACCGCGGGTTTTCGACTGCGATGAACAGTGGCGCTGTGGCGAATCGGCATGACGAGCGCGTCCTCGGCGTGCTGGGGCGCAGGCTGTCGTCACAGCTGGCTACGGCGCTGGGACGGCACGACCACACGCCCGGCGGATGGAGGGTCGGGCAGGGTCAGGCCGACATACAGATCATGCTGCGGGTGCGCCCGTAGTCGATGTGGCGGCGAGCCACAAGCTTGAGCGACAGGGCAGGCACGTTGGTGACGCTACACGAACGAGTGATGACGACCCCTGAACTGCCCACATCGTGGGCAGTTCAGGGGTCGTCAATGTCCGCTGGACCGTCATGTTGGCCGGCCGGAGGCCTGCCATGGCTGAGCCCACGGGTAGGCAGGCCACCCTTCTGCGGCGGCCATCAGTGGGAAGGCGGTGGCACCGTCCAGTGACTCCCGGATGATGTCAGCATGGCCGGCGTGACGGGCGGTTTCCTCGATGAGATGGAGCAGAACCCATCGCACTGACCATGCCGTGGCACCCGGCGCCCAGGGCACCTGCCGCGGGACCGGCACGGGTTGCCCCAAGTCAGGGATTTCGGCGATGATCGCATCGGTCTCCTTAGCCGCCTGGTCGTACAGCGCAAGCACCATCGCCAGGGTTTCGCCGGGCCCGAGCCGGAAGCTGGCGTGATGGTTCTCGGGTGACCACTTACGGTCACGCTGCAGCACGGTGTCCATCCAGCCCCGCTCCGCAGTCGTGACGTGCTTGATCAGCCCTCCGACGTTGAGCGGGCTTGCGGTGGGCGTCGTGCGAGCTTGATCGTCTGTCAGCCCGTACGCGGTCAGGCGCAGCACCAGCCGCTGTTGGGCGAGGTATGCGAGCAGACCCTCCCGCTCATCAGCTACCGGGGCGACAACTGCGGGCACGTGGTGCACCTTATCTGTGTGGGACGCCCGCACAGATAAGTGATCATCGGGCTGAGTTGACTCGTGACCGGCCAGGACCCCGGTGGGTGGTACCTCGCGGATCAGCTGGTTGAGTTGGTTACGCTCGAGAAGCAGGATGCGCTCAGAGGCCCCTATGAGGAGATGCAGTGGCCACTCGGGTATCCCGGTCTAGCCGGACGCCGGCGCGACGGGCGGCGGGCGAGCTGGAGGCCGAAGTCCTGGCCGCGTTGTGGGCCGCCGACGGGCCGCTCACGGCGGCGCGGGCGCGCGAAGCGGTCGGCGGTGAGCTCGCCTATAACACCGTTCAGACCATCCTGGTCCGGCTGTATGAGAAAGGGCTGATCGGCCGGGTGGCCGACGGCCGTCGGCACGAGTATTTCGCGGTCAAGGGTGCCGAGGAGCTCGCCGCCGAGCAGATGCAGGCCTTGCTGAGCCGGGGCCGGGACCGTCAAGCCGTGCTGCAGCGGTTCGCCACCTCGCTGTCGGTGGAGGATGCCCGGTTGCTGCAGGCGATGCTGCGGCGCCGCCCATGACCATTAGCGTGTATGTGCCGGCGGCGTTGTCGCTGCTGTTGGCGGCGATAAGCCGCATCGTCGTCGGTCGAATAGCGCCCACTCGAGTTGGGGTGTTCGTTGTCGCCGCGATGCTGTGCGCGGCCGCGTCGACCTGGGGTTTGGTCCTGTTGTCGGCCACCTTGCTGGGTGACACCTCGCTGGTCGCCGAAGAAGCTAACGAGCGCGGGGTGCAGCTGCAGGATCCGGTTCCCCAGTTGATCGGGGTGACCGCCGTGGTCCTACTGGTCTTTGGAGTATTCCGGGTGGTGCGGGTGTTACGGGCCCGCCGAGCCACGACCCAGGAGCTGCGCGCGGTCTGCAGCTCATGCGGCACCGGTGAGCTGGCAGTGGTGGCTCTAGCCGCTCCGCACGCATTCGCAGTGCCGGGTAGACCAGGCCGGATCCTGGTGACTCGGGGACTGTTATCGGTCTTAGACGGTGACGAGCGACGGGTCGTGCTGGCTCACGAGCGGGCCCACCTGCAGAGCCGGCATCATTGGCTGCGGGCCGCAACCGAAGTGTCCGCCGCCCTCAATCCGGTACTGATCCCGGTGCGCGAAGCGGTCGCTTTCCTAGTCGAGCGCAGTGCCGATGAGCACGCCGCAGCTGTGACCGGCAGTCGGAAGCTGGTCGCCCAGGCGCTCGCCAAGGTGGCGTTGGCCGGTGGGGCCGATGGCGGGGTGCGCGCCTGGTCGGCTGTGCTGCCCTTCGCCGGATGCGGGGTGTCGGCTAGGGTCGCCGCGTTGCACTCAGACCCACCCCGGCCTGAGCCCTTGGTGCCCAGTAGCGTGCTGGCGCTGGGAGTAGCCACCGCAATCGCCGCGGTGCAGGCGACTATTGCGTTCTACCAGCTCGTTTACTGGTTGTGGCCGACCTGACGGGCCGGTTGGCGGCCGGTGGCGGGTTAATCCTGGACTAACTCTTAGTGAGATTCCTGGGGGCCATCGTCACGCGGCGCGAAGTCCGCTAGTCTCTTACACGCTGTAGGAGACAGTCCTGACACGGCCAGGCAGTGCCTGGGATAGGTAGGGACCCAATGAGCGGACGAGCAGCGGACACGCGAACACGGGTGCTGGTCATTTCGGGCAGCGTCGGTGCAGGCCACGACGGTGCCGCCGACGAGCTGATCAGTCGGCTGGCCAAGTTGGGCGTCGTAGCGGACCGCCGGGATTATCTGGACGCGCTGCCGTCCATGTTCCGGTACATGCTGCGCGATGGCTACCGGCTGAGCGTCGGCTATGCGCCGGCGTTCTTCGACTGGTTGTTCGCCAACCTGGAGCGCACCGGTTGGGTGCAGAACGTCGCCATGTGGCTGTGCCGGCAGGCGCAACGTGAGGTGTTGCGCTGGGTTGGTGATCACGACGTCGTCGTGTCCACGTACATGTTGGCCAGCCAGACGCTGGGCCAGCTCAAGGAAGCTGGGGCGGTGGACGCGACTCTGGTCACCTTCCTCACCGACCCAGCGGTGCACCGGACCTGGGTGCACTCCGCCGTTGATCACCATGTGACGGTGACCGAGGCGACGGCTCGGATGGGACACCTGGTGTACCGCACGCCGATGCGAGCCGTCGGGGGGCTGGTATCCACCCGGTTCGCGGATCAGCCTGATCCCGCCCATCGCCCTCGGTTGCGCGCCGAGTTGGGGTTGTCCCCGGACGGCCTGGTGGTACTGCTGGCGACCGGCTCACTTGGGATGGGCGATGTGCCCAACGTCGTCCGGTCGATCAGATCTTCCGGCGTGGCAGAGGTAATAGTGCTCTGCGGGCGCAACGACCGGCTGCGCAAGCAGCTGGCAGCGCAGCCGGGAGTGGTCGCCTTAGGCTGGCGCGACGATGTCCCGGAGCTGATGGCGGCGGCCGACGTGCTGGTGCACAATGCGGGCGGCCTGTCGCTGACCGAGGCGTTGACCGCGGGGTTGCCCGCGGTGACCTACCGACCCATCCCTGGGCATGGCATCGCCAACTCCCAGATTCTTGCCGACGCTGGGTTGGCGCCTTGGCCGCAGGATGAGACCGAGTTGGTCGCCGCGATACGCCAGTACGCCGGTCGCCGGGGCGATCCCAGCCACGTCGTGCTCAACCAGGACACCGCCGCCGTGGTAATGGCTTTGCTTGCCGAACGTGGACAGCACGCCGTTCCCGGCCAGGACTCGCTACCCGCTTGAGAGTGGGCCTACATGATCTCGCAACGGTCCAACGGTGCAGCCCAACTGGTCAGCCAGCTTAGCCAGGCGGGGTAGCGCTGCCACGGTGGATCGCCAGCTACCGGCCACCTGGGCGACGCAGTCCGAGTCGTGCAGCAGCACCGTGCCACCGGGCCGCAGCTGTCGCCCGATCGTCCCCGCTATCCGGCCTGCGCTGCGCGCTTCCCAGTCGCGGCCCCAGGCCGTCCACAACACTGGCCGCAAGCCGGCGTGGCGGGCAGCGATCAGCGATCCCGTCGTGAGCACGCCATAGGGTGGTCGAAACCAGGTCGGCCGCACCCCGGTCGCCGTCGTCACCACCGCTGCGGCGCGCGCCACGTCCCGGTGCACGTCGGCCAGCCCCCGAACCAGGTGGTTGCGATGGCTGAACCCATGTACGGCAACCTCATGTCCGGCGGCCACCACGGCCGCCGCTACCTCCGGATAGCGGGCAACCTGCCCGCCGAGCATGAAGAACGTCGCGGTCCAGCTGAGCCGGTCCAGCATGTCGAGCACCGCGGGTGTTCCCTGCGGGTCGGGTCCATCATCAAAGGTCAACGCCACGCTGCCCATTCGGCCAGCACCTGCCAGGCCGGGGCAGACCGCGGTGCGCAGCACCCGAGCCCGGAGCGCTGCTGGACCTGCCCAGCCCGCGACCGCGGCCGTAGCCGCTGCCACGCCCAGAGTAGTCACCGGTCCAATCATCCGGGGGAGACTACCGACGTGGCCCATGCTCTACATCGTGCGGATCAATGCCGCAGTCGCCGACGGTTGCCGAACTCCAGAGCGCTCAGGTTCGGTGAGCGGGTCCACCTACACCCTGTAGGCTCGGTGGTGTTGTGACACTTGCTGTCGTGTTGTCGCTCGTGGCCGCGGTGTGCTTCGGAACCGCCTCGGTGCTACAGCATCATGGGGCCAATCAGGTACGCCGACGGTTTCCGCTGAATCCTGGGCTGCTGATCGCTGTCGCGCGCCAACGGTTGTGGCTGCTGGGGATCGTGGCTGAGGTGGTTGGGGTAGGGCTGCACATGGTGGCGGTCAACCTCGGAGCGCTCTCAGTCGTCCAGCCCCTGCTGACGGTGGGCTTGGTCATTGCGTTGCCCTTGCAGGCCCTCCTCGGCCATCCGGTAGGCCGCCGCGCGCTGCTGGCCGCAGCGTTGACCGCGACCGGTCTGGCGGTCTTTTTGGTTGTCCAACCGACTGTGGAGTCCCGGGACCCGCAGAGCATCACGGACTGGCTACCGGGCTTGCTGCTGGTGGCGATCGTGGTTGTCGTCGCGCTGAGCGCCACGTGTACCCGGCGGGACCGAACCCGGTCGCTGAGCCTGGGCGCCGCTGCGGGGACGGTTTTCGCGCTGTCCGCCGCGTTGGTCAAGACCTGGGGCGAGATTCTGGGTGACGGTGGAATTCCTGCGCTGGCGACGAGCTGGGAGCTGTGGACAGCGCTGGGCTGCGGTGTGGTGGGTGCGCTGCTGAGCCAGGCCGCATTCCAATCCGGTCCGCTCGGTGGTCCCCTGGCGGCGATGATGGTGATCGACCCTGTTATCGGCGTCAGTCTCGGCACCATCGTCTTCGGCGAGTCCTTCGCCACCGGGCTGTTGGCTGGGATCCAGGTCGCCGGGCTGGCACTGACTCTGGCTGGGGTATGGCTGCTCGCCACCGGCGAACAACATTTAGCCGCCGCTACCGACGACCGTCGCGAATTACCGCTCACTTGCGAATTACCCGGCAGCCGCGTATCACCCAAATCGCCGGTACAACCAAAACTCGAACGGGCCTCCCGACCGAAGCTGCCCGGGTAGGGAATACTGCGGCCAGTGCCGCCATGCGTCGGCACATTGCTGGGTAGGGATAGTTGGTTAGGCTGAGGTTTTGTAGGGTGGGGGCGATGGTGGTGCAGACACCTGGAGCGGGCCCGGTGGCAACGGCGCCGCCCGGGCAACTCCGCTTGGGGTGGTGGACACGCGCTGCCGTGCACGCCGGGCTGGCGACGGCGGGGCTGTCACGATGGCTGGGCTTGGGTGCCGGGTCGATCATCGGTGGCCGGGTGACGCTGGCCCTGGACCGGCACGCACTACGACACTTGGCGGCTGGACGACGAGTCGTCCTGGTGTCCGGGACCAACGGTAAGACCACGACAAGTCATCTGGTGGCGGCGGCGGTACGGACCGCTGGACGGGTGGCGCACAATGCCGGTGGCTCGAATATGGCTGACGGTGCGGTGGCCGCGCTGGCCGAGGCGCGAGACACCGAGTATGCAGTGATCGAAGTCGATGAGTTGCACTTGGCCGCGGTCGCTGAGGCGGTGGACCCGGCGGTGGTGGTCCTGCTCAATCTGACCCGCGATCAGCTGGACCGCGCGACTGAGGTGGGCGCGATCGCGTCCGCCGTTGGGCAGGCGCTGTCCCGGCATCCCCGCACGGTGGTGGTGGCCAACGCCGATGATCCAATGGTGGTGTCAGCGGCGGCCCTGGCCAGCCATCCCGTCTGGGTTGCCGCCGGGGCCAGCTGGTTGGGTGATGTGTCCAGCTGCCCGCGCTGTGGTCAGACCCTCACGTTCACTGAGCCCGGATGGCAGTGCGCCTGCGGGCTGGGCCGGCCCACCCCAGACTGGTGGATCGAAGACAGCAAAGCATGCACCGCAGACGCGGTGCTACCGCTGGATATTCGACTGCCCGGCCAGGTCAATCGCAGCAATGCGGCGATGGCGCTCGCTGCCGCCTGCGCTGTCGGTATCCCCGCCGATCGGGCTGCCTCAGCGCTGCGCGAGGTCGACGTGGTGGCCGGCCGGTACGCCGTGGTGCACCGCGGCGAACAGGACCTGCGCATGTTGCTGGCCAAGAATCCGGCCGGCTGGGCTGGCATGTTATCCATGTTGAGCGAGCCACGGCCGTTACTGGTGATCATCAACGCCCGGGAGGCCGACGGGCGGGACACCTCGTGGTTATGGGATGTCCCCTTCGAACAGTTCGGGTCCCGCGAGGTGGTGGCCAGCGGGGAACGCGCGGCTGACCTTGGCGTGCGGCTCAGTTACGCCGGGCTGGATCATCGGACGGTCGCCGACCCGTTGGCTGCCCTGGAGGCGCTGCCACCTGGGCAGATAGACGTGGTGGCCAATTACACCGCTTTCCATCAGTTCCGCCGCCGGCTGGGTCGGGAACGGGAAGTAGCCGGGTGAGCGGGGAGTCCACGGTCGAGATCGGCCTCCTGTTGCCCGACGTCCTGGGCACCTACTCCGATGCCGGCAACGCCACGATATTGGCCCAACGGCTGCGCTGGCGTGGCATTGCGGCCACGATACGTACGGTCACGGCTCGTGACGTCCCCCCTACTAATTGTGCGGTATATCTGCTGGGCGGTGGCGAGGACACTGCTCAACTATTCGCCGCAGACTGGTTACGTCGCCATGATCAGCTACGTCGGACGCTGGAAACCCGCGCGGTGACGCTGGCGGTGTGCGCCGGGCTGCAAATCCTAGGCCGGTCGATGAGCGACTCCAAGGGTCAGCACTATCCGGGGTTGGACCTGCTGGATATCACCACCGCGCCCGGCCGCCAACGCGCCGTTGGCGAGGTGGTCGCCACCTGCGCGGTGCCCGGCGTCGGTTCGTTGACCGGTTTCGAGAACCACCGCGGCGTCACCACCCTCGGTCCGGGCACCGTCCCGCTGGGACGAGTGCTCAGTGGTACCGGCAACGGCAGCGGCACTGGAGAGGGCACGAGGTATCGCGGCGAAGGTGTCCTGACCGAGCGAATCATCGGCACCTATCTGCACGGCCCGGTGCTGGCCCGCAATCCGGCCTTGGCCGACCACATCCTGCACCAAGCCACCGGCCTGACCCTGCTGCCCCTGGACCTCCCCGACCAAGCCGCGCTACGCCAGACCTACCTGCGTGGCCACGCGGTCAGCTGATGACGAGCCAGATCAGGCTCGCGGTGCCGAAGAGCAGGCAGTAGACCGCGAACGGGGTCAGCGTGCGGGTCTCGAAGTAGCGGGTTAAAAAGCGCACCGCCAGGTAAGCGCTGACGAACGATGCGATGCTGCCGGCGATGATCGGTCCGTGGATGCCGGCGCCGAGTGGGCCGACCAGGTCGGGGATCTTCAGTGCACCGGCGGCCAGGATGACCGGAGTGGCCAGCAGGAAGGACAAGCGGGCGGCGTCCTCATGGGACAGCCCGCGCAGCAGTCCGGCGGCCATCGTCACGCCGGACCGGCTCAGCCCCGGCAACAATGCCAGGATCTGCGCTGAACCGATCAGGGTGGCCCTCCCGAGGGACATTTGGGCCAGCCGGGCATCCGCAGCGGCGTCGACGCTTCGCGCTGAACCGGGCCCGCCCACTGCGGTCGTCGCCGGCACCGGGGCACTGGTGTCAGCCCGCCGACGGAGCCGTTCCCCGCCGTAGAGCACCACCCCGTTGGCGATCAGGAAGGCCGCGGCCGGGATCGGTCGACCCAACGTGGTACGGAACAGATGCTCCAGCAGCAGGCCACAGATGCCGACCGGGATGGTCCCGGCGATGAGCAGCCAAGCGAGTCGCTCACCGGACGTGCGGAGTCGCCGGTAACGCAGCGAGCTGACGACGCCGGCGACGATGCGTAGCCAGTCGCGCCAGAAGAAGACCAGCAACGCTGCGGCGGTGGCCACATGCAGTCCGACGATGAACGCCAGGTAAGGCGATTCCGGGGCCGACACGCTCAAGTCGTGTGCCCAGCGACCGCCTATCAGCGCCGGGATCAGAATGGAGTGCCCCAGACTGGAAACCGGGAACAGCTCAGTGACGCCTTGAAAGGCGCCCACCACGATCGCCTCGAGGTAGGTCAGCTCACTCACGGGTCTCCCTTACGCGTGGCGCCGCGCGCCGGGCCTGTAGGCGCCTTCTAGCCTGCCGGTATGACACGTACGCGGCTGTACCGTAGCGGTGTTCTCGAGCTCGAAGACTTTCCGGTGCAGGAGATTTCCGAGCACATCAGCCAGCCGGGCGTCACGGTGTGGCTGGACATGTGCGCGCCCGATGCAGCTGGCCTCGCCGCGATCAGTGAGGAACTCGACCTGCACCGTCTCGCCGTCGAGGATGCCGTCCAAGAACGCCAACGCCCGAAGCTCGACCGGTACGACAGCCACCTGTTCGTCACCGCTTACGCCGTCGCGCTGGACATGGCCACCGGGGAACTGGAGACCTACGAGGTGGCGGCGTTCGTCACCCACAATGCGTTGGTCACCGTGCGTAAATCGGACCAGTTCGACATCGACGGTGTGGTAGCTCGCTGGGACGCCTCACCAGATCTGGCCAAACACGGGGTCTCGTTCCTGCTGCATGGTCTGCTCGACTATGTAGTCGACGGCCACTTCACCGCCGTGCAGAGCCTCGACGATGAGATCGAAACGCTAGAAGATCAGCTGTTCGACGACA
>JBHEMR010000188.1:0-4828 GCA_046262495.1 Pseudonocardiaceae bacterium
GGCCGGCACACTCCGAATGGCGTAGCTCGGATCGATGAACCGGATGCACGCCTCGATACCGGCCGCGGCGAAGTACTCGGCGAATCTCCGTCGCAGCAACGCGCCGACATCGCGCAGCCCGGTGTTGCCGGAGGCATCGCACGGGGCCTCGATGCCGTCAAGCAGCTCCTGTCCAGCCCCCTCGGCGACGGCCACGACGGCGTATCCACGATCCTGCACGCGGCGCTGCACGTGGTGCAGCAGGCCGCCGTCCCCGGTGAGCCGGAACGCCACCTCCGGGATGAGCACCACGTCGGCGTCGTTTCGGGCCAGCGCCGCGTAGGAGGCGATGAGCTCGAGTGCCGGCCCATCAGCTTCACCAAACCAATGCCGTGCGGGGTGGACTTCGCCTCAACGGTGACCGCGTGGATCGATTCGGTGGCACGCGCGAAGGCGGTCTGAAACCCGAAGCTCTGGTCCAGGTAGGGAATGTCGTTGTCGATCGTTTTGGGCACCCCGACCACCCCGATCCGCGCTCCGCGTACGCCGATCACGTTCGCGATCTGCATCGCGCCGCGCATGGTGCCGTCGCCACCGATCACGAAAAGGATATTGATACCGAGTCGCCTCCAGGCAGTCGACGACCTCGTGCGGATCCTGCGGCCCGCGGGAGGTGCCCAGCACGGTGCCGCCGTCGACGTTGATGTCGCGAACGCTCGCAGGTGTCAAATCCACCACATCATGCCGGTAAGAGGGGATGAAACCCTGGTAGCCGTTGCGGAAGCCGACGACGTGCCGCACTGCGTAGTGGTTAGTCAGATTGCGGACCAGGCCACGGATGACGTCGTTGAGACCGGGGCACAGCCCGCCGCAAGTCACGATCCCGGCCCGAGTCTTGGATGGGTCGGAGAAGATCTTGGGTCGCGGACCGGCCGGCTCGAAGCTGGGCAGCTCGCCGACCGAACCGCCACGCGCCCGGACCATGCTCAGGGTGTCGTCAAGGAGCACCCGATCGCCCTCGTCGGCATAGTGCTCGGTGGTCTGCCTGGCGTCGAGCAGCGCAGCTAGCGGGGACTCGATCCGGGCGGACCCGAGTGTCTTGATCGACAGGTCCGGGCCGCCCGCGACGGTCATCTGACGCGCAGCGCGCCGAGCCGCGATCCCGTGCACCCCGCCGGTCACTGGCGCTCCTCACCGTTCTGCTGTGGCCACCCCCGCGCCGGTGAGAACGTGACATCGGCATTTGTCGTGCTACCTGGAGGGCACCATCGAGCGCGACCTGGGCCGTGCCCGTGGATCGCTTACTTGAAGATGTCTTTGATTCTTTCGCCGGCCTGCTTAAACCTGCCCTTAGCCTGATCAATCTTGCCCTCGGTCATGAGTTCGTCGTCGCCAGTTGCCCGACCTATGACTTCCTTGCCCTTGCCCTTGAGCTCTTCGGCCTTGTGCTTGACCTTATCCGCAAAACTCATTGCGTTCTCCTTGTCCAGCACCCGCCCGTGCGGCGGGTGTCCTCTCGGTCCAGAGTAGCCACGCCGGGCGGGGCCGCCGTTCGCCGTGGCAGCCGCATCGGCAGTGGCGGAGTGGGGTAGTCGGATGGTCGAGGTGCCGGATGAGCTCTTCCCGGGTTAGCAGCAGCTATGTCGACGCCTTATGACCTTTCTCACCATCGGTGCGGTGTGCAACCCAGCACTGGCGGTACCTATTGGCAAATGAGGCGCGCCTAGTGTCCCTTCAGTGCCCCAGCTGCCTGCACCGGTGGTGGCACGATACCGAGTTCGGCGTTGGAGATAACCAGCTGAATCACAATCAGCTGCCGGATTCCCCTGCCAACCCGGGCCAAGCGGCCTGACGCATGTCCGGCCGGTACGGGTCAGCCCAGATTGCGATGGCCTGTGGATAAGCCGTGAGTGGCATTGAGTGCTGGAACACTGTTATTCACTCACGGGGCGCGTAGCGCCACCACCGGGCCGATGACCGCGATCGCAGGGGGGCGAATAGCACCACGGGCGACATCTGCAGCGACTTCGCCGAGCGTGGATCGCACCACGCGCTCGCCCGGCAGTGTGCCGTCGGCGACCACTACCACCGGAGTGTCCGCGGGCCGGCCGTAGGTGACCAGGACGTTGGCGAACACACCGATCCGCTCGACGGCCATGAGCAACACCAGAGTGCCACGAAGCCGTCCCAGCGCCGGCCAGTCCACCAGCGAGGTGGGATCGTCCGGCGCCACGTGACCGGACACGACGACGAACTCATGGGCCACCCCACGGTGCGTCACCGGGATTCCCACCGCCGCCGGCACCGAGATGGCGCTGGTGATACCCGGGACCACGGTCACCGGCACACCGGCGGCCGTGCAGGCCAGCACCTCCTCGAAGCCGCGTCCGAAGACGTAGGGGTCACCGCCCTTCAGCCGCACCACGAACCGGCCGGCCTTGGCGTGCTCAATCAGCTGCGCGTTGATCTGCTCCTGGGCCATCGCACGGCCGTAGGGAACCTTGGCGGCGTCGATCACAGTGACGTGCGCACCGAGCTCGTCGAGCAGCTCCCGAGGCGCGAGCCGGTCGGCCAACACCACGTCGGCGCGGGCTAGCAACCGCCGACCGCGCACGGTGATCAGGTCGGGATCGCCCGGTCCCGCGCCGACCAGCGCCACCCCCGGAGTCGCGACGTGGTCTTCGGCGTCCGGGGCATCGTCCACCACTCCGGTGCGCAGCGCATCGATCAGCGCGTCGCGGACGGCGGCGGAGCGGCGCGGCCGGCGCCCGGCGAGCACGCCGATCAGCAACCCTTCGTGGTCGCCGGTGGCTGCGGTGACCGCGCTACCACCGGTGGCGTCGTCGGCCCGCACGCAGAACAAGCGCCGCCGGCGCGCCTCCGCGGCCACCGCTGCGTTGACCGTGGGATCGGAGCTGCACGCCAAGGCATACCAGGCGCCGTCCAGATCACCGTCGGCGTAGCGCCGGCACTCCCAGCGCAGTTCCCCCGCCGTGGCCATCGCCTCGACGGCCGGGGTGGCCTCCGGGGCGACCAGCAGCACATCGGCGTCAGCGGCGATCAGTCGCGGCAGCCGCCGTTGTGCGACGGTGCCCGCGCCGACCACCACGACCCGGCGTCCGGCCAGCTCCAGTCCCACCAGGTACGGCTTCACTGGACCGGTTTCCAGAACAACAGCGCGTTGACCGCCGCCGCAGCGACCGCAGTTCCGCCCTTGGCACTGCGGTTGGACAGCGCCGGAAGCCCCGAGTCCCGCAGCGCCGCCTTGGCCTGTGCGGCGTCGACGAACCCCACCGGCAGTCCGATCACCAGCGCCGGGCACAGCACGCCAGCCGTGGCGAGGCGGATCAATTCGCGCAGCGCCGTCGGCGCGTTGCCTACTGCCCACACCGCTCCTTCGCGGTGCTCGGCAGCGGCCGCCCGGATACCCGCTGCAGAGCGCGTCAACCCCTGCGACGAGGCCGGCGCCAGATCAAGCGCGACCACACACTGCCGTGAGGTGATGCCCGCGGCGAGCATCCGTACATCGACCACCAGAGGGGCCCCGCTGGCCAGCGCGCGGTGCCCCGCGTACAACGCATCCTCGTCGCAGACCAGGTCAGCGGCGTAATCAACGTCCGCACTGGCATGGATGACCCGTTCGGTTACCGCGCGGGTCCCGGGCGGTAACCGTTCGGTGTCCACTTGAGATCGAAGGATCCGGTAGGACTCGACCTCGATCGGATGCCTAGTGCGACTCACATCATTCCCTTTCCGGCCCTCGGCACGGCGTACAGCTTGCCGCCACAATGGTGCTGCACCGACGGTGGTGGCCGAACGGAGACCGCGGATGAGCGACGAAGATCACGACGACGAACTGGCCACCCAATATGTCCTCGCTCGGCGCCTGCGTCCGGACCTCGACGGAGCTGGGCTCGCTCGCTTGATCGTCTCCAGACTCAGCGAGGATCAGTTGCTGGGTCTCGCGGGTGACGCGCTCGCCTGGGCGCCCCACCCCACTGATCGCCAGGAATTGGCGCTGCACTACGTGGAAAATTTCGTCCTCGCCATGGAAAGTGACCCCGATGCCCAGTAATCGTTGTCGCCGGACGCGCACAGGTCGGGCACAATTGAGCCTATGAGTGCACGCTGGGTGGTTGGACCTCACACAGCGTTGCGACGACTTCTCGTCGTCGGCACCGTCATGGCCGTCGCGCCAATGGTCTGGGCGTACCAGGGCATCAGCATGCCCACGCTGCCGGCCTCTTTCGACAGCTCGGACTCCGCGGTTTTACTGTTCGGCAGCGGCACGCTCACGACCCCTAATCCTGCCTCGAAAGCCATCACCTACAACCCGGACCTGGCGCCGATCGGTGCCGCGATGACGGCGAGCCTGGTTCCCTCGTCGGACGGGTCTACCCAGGCGGAGCTCACGGTCTTCGGACTGCTGCCCAACCGGGGCTACGCGGCGCACGCACACACCAGATCCTGTGGTGCGGCGGGGGACGCGGCCGGACCGCGCTTCCAGAATCACCTCGATCCCGCGGCGACGCCCCAAGCGCCGTCGACCAGCCCCCGGTACGCCAACCCGAACAACGAGATCTGGCTCGACGTGCGCACCGACTCCGCTGGCGCCGGCACGTCGAGCACCAGAGTGCCCTTCGTTTTTACCGATCGGGCGCCCGGATCGATCGTGGTGTACGAAGCGATGCGGACCCTCACGGCTCCGGGCCACGCCGGTGAGGCAGGCGCTCGGATCGCCTGCCTCACCCTCGCCGAGCGGTGACCGCCAGCGCGTTACCCTGGGATTATGGGTACTGGGCTGATCTCGTTCGTAGGCGCCGGACCCGGCGCGCCGGACCTGCTGACG
>JBHEMR010000189.1:0-6870 GCA_046262495.1 Pseudonocardiaceae bacterium
TATCTCAGCATCCAGGATGCGATGAACCTCGGCTGGAGCTCGCCGCACGCATCCAAGATCGTGCCCCGAGTGGTCTGCTCGGCACAGTTATCACACCGAGCGGCATCCGGTGGCCGCCCGGGTACTAGCGGCGACGCGCGCTCAGAGCGTGTTGATGAGCCCGCCGCGTATCGCTTACCGCGATCCGCAGCGTCGGCTGCTGTTCGCGACGTAGGAGTAGCCACCTGCGGCTGCTTGACGGTTGCGCAGGCTGACGCCGATTGCCTGTTCACCGCGACGAGGTTACCGCCGCTGATTTGTCATAATGTCGCTTATCGGATCGCGCACGGGATCGTGGGCTGTGCGATGGCCGTGCCTGCGTCTCGTCAATCCGGGAAGCGCTACAGCACTCCGGCCCTGCGCCAGAGCAGCTTTCCGGGTCCGGCGATGAGCCCCACCTCGTTGAAGAACTTGATGACCTTATGGGCGGCGAACTGCTTGGTGTCGCGCCAGTGCGGGTTTGCGGCAGCCGCTGCGACGGCCTCCTTGACATCCAGTCCGACCGCCGCGTACACCTTCGGATCGATCAGGCTGGTGGTGGCGCAGTAGACCACCAGGGCGAGGACCATGCGGCTGTACGCCCGGCCCAGCCGGCCCAGCCGGGGCCACTGCCGGAACGTCTCCTCGCGGGCGTAGCGGATGTGGCGGGCCTCCTCGACGACGTGAATCCACGAGACCTTCTGGACGATCGGCTGCAGCGCCTGGTCCGCCATCTGCTCGCGCTGCAACGCGTCGAGGATCTCCTCGACGTAGATCGTCCCCGCGAAGGTCAGAGTGCCGTTGGAGATCGTCTTGAACAACCGTCCGAGCTGGTGGACGATCCGACTCGGGCCGTACTCCGGGCCACCGAACTTCTCCGCAGCCCGGGAGAACATCACCGAGTGCCGGCACTCGTCGGCGATCTCGGTCCACCCGTACCGGGCGTGCGCACTGCCCTTGGGACGGTCGTATATGTGCCGAATGAGCATCTGCATGAGGATCGTCTCGAACCAGATACCAACGCTATAGAGACTAGCCAACTCGTGCTTGGTCAGCTCGATCCGCTGCTCCTCGCTCATCCGATCCCATAGCGGCGTGCCGTAAAGCGAGCTGCGGCGAGGGTCGATGAAGTACCGATCCGGCGCGAGCGGGGCGTCCCAGTCGATCTCGACGGCCGGGTCGTAGGAGTGCTTGACCGAGGTCCGCAGCAGCCGGCGAGCGGTGTCTTCGCGGTCGGGGATTCGACTGGTCGTCGCGTCAACTGGACTAGCCGTCGACATCTGCGGGCCTCCTTGAGAAGCGGGTGACTGCATCGTAAGCGGTGAACTCTAAGATACTGACCCGTCAGTCACCAGCAACCGGAAGCCACTCACCTCGGCGAATGCGGTCCAAGCCCAACCATCCGAAGTCCACCGCCCGCGCCTCGACCTTCGCCCGCGGTACCTCCGGGTGGTCCAGCCACCAGGACATCAATCCCTGCAGCGCACCGACGACCAGCGGGACGGTGAGCCGCGCCTGCTCCAGCACCTCCTCCGGCGACGAGGTACTCCCCCGCTCAGGGGCGTAGTAGCTGGCGAGCACCGCCGCGAACACCTCGGTGACCTGGTCCCGTAGTCCGCGCAGCGACGCGCCGAGCTCCGGATTGTCCAGATGCAGTGTGACCAGCGCCCAGGCCTCCGGGCGCTGGGTAACCACGTCGCACAACAGACGGACCGCACCGCGCCAGGCGCCGAGCGCGTCGCCGGCATTGCCCAGCACTTCGGGTAGCCGGCTCATGAATCCCTCCACGACCTGCTCGGTGACCGCCGCGAAAAGCTCCTCTTTGCTAGGGAAGTGCTGGTACACCAGCGCCTTGCTCACCCCGGCGGTGGCAGCGACGTGTTCCATCTGGGTTAGGTAGTAGCCCCGACTACCGAACTCCCGCAGTGCCGCGTCGAGCAGCTCACCGCGCCTAGCCTGGGACGACAGCCGGCGTCGGGCGCCTGCGGCGCTCGGGAGGCTTGGCGGGGAGGGTCGGATCACAGCGGCACACCGCGGATGGAGGCGTCCAGCACGGTGACAGTGTGCGCTAGGGCCAGGTGCTTGCCCAGCCGCCGGGCGCTGGCCGCGATCTGCATCAGACATCCAGGGTTGGCGGTCACCAGGACCGACGCCCCGGTAGCGAGCACGTTGCGCGCTTTACGGTCTCCCAGTTCAGTGGCCGGCTCGGGGTTGAGCAGGTTATAGACCCCCGCCGAACCGCAGCACAGATCTGCTTCGGCGATCTCGGTCAGCTTCAACCCGGGTATGGCTCGCAGCAGCTCGCGGGGTTGCGACCGGATACCTTGGGCGTGTCCGAGGTGGCAGGCGTCATGGTAGGCGATCGTGACGTCCAGCGGATGGCGCGGAGCCACCGGCCCTAGCTCGACGAGCAGCTCGGAGACATCGCGAGTGCGGTCGACGAAAGCTTGCGCGCGCTCAGCGTAGTCGGGATCGTCGCGCAGTAGGTGCGCGTACTCCTTCATCGCCGAGCCGCAGCCCGCGGCGTTGACCACGACATGATCGACCCCAGCGGCCTCGAAGCGCTGGATCAGCGCCCGGGCGAAGGTAGTCGCCTCGCCCTGCCGTCCTATGTGTTGCGATAACGCCCCGCAGCAGCCTTGCCCACGGGGGATCACGACGTCGCAGCCCTCAGCGGCGAGTACCCGCGCGGTGGCGGCGTTGACCTCCGGGAACAACGCATCCTGCACGCAGCCGGTGAGCATCCCCACCACCGCCCGACGCCGCCCCAAGGCGGGTACCCGCTCCGGCAGCGGTCGCCGCCGGGTCACCGTCGGGGTCAGTGACTCCATCACTCGTAGCGTCGGCGGTAGCCGGTCCAGCAACCCGGTGCGCCGTAACAGCCGGTCCAGTCCACTGCGCTGGTACAGCGCGAGCGGGCCGCGCAATGCCCGTAACCGCTTCGGGTAGGGAAACAACCAGAAGATCACCTCGCGGAGCAGCCGCTCCCGGCGGGGTCGCTGGTAGCGGCGCTGCACCTGAGCCCGGGTGTCAGCGATCAGCGTGCCGTACTGCACGCCAGACGGGCAGGCGGGTACGCAGGCCATGCATCCCAGGCAGGCGTCGAAGTGCCCTACCATCGATGCCGAAAGCGGCTCGCCCTCCAGGCCGGATTTCATCAGGTGGATGCGTCCACGTGGCGAATCCATCTCCTCGCCCCACAGCACGTAGGTGGGACAGGAAGGCAGGCAGAACCCGCAGTGCACGCAGTCCTTGATCAGCTCGGGCTGCGGCGGGTGGTGGTCATCAAAAGCGCCCGCACACACTAGATCCCTCCCACGAACCGTCCGGGCGAAAGCCGGTGCTCCGGGTCGAACTGGTCTTTCAGCCGGCGCATCAACGCCAGTGCGGGCACCGGTCCCCACACATCAAGATCGGCCTTGCGCTTCGAAGGCGCGCAGCGCAGCACCGTGCTACCGCCGTGCCGGTGGGCGATCTCGCGCAGCTGCGCCAGCTCGGCACTCAGCCGGTCACCATCATCCAGGCCGGCGACGAGCACACCGGCCCCGGCGCTGCCGCGCAGTGTGCCCGGGGCGGTGCTGAGCAGATCAGCCAGACCGGTGGGCTCGCAGGTGACCGTGGCGGCGGGCCCCTGCGGTGGATGCGGCGCAAGACCCCACCAGTCCGGTGGCCGCTCGCTCACCGTGGCCGGCGTCCCGGCCGCCGAGCCGAGCAGGGCCGCGACCGCGTCGCCGCGGGCAACGATGCCCCCGGCGACGCCCTCGACAGCGATCGCCACGGTCACTGGACCACCCGTCGCGGCGCGGTCCACTTCAAGGGCCACCGGGTCGTGTTGTGACCACCGGATCGCGGCGATGGCGGCCGCGGCGCGCGCGGCGTCGGCAGCTGGCACGGTGATCCAACGCCTCGCCTCGGGCAGCGGATTCAGCCGGAACACCGCCTCGGTGATCACACCGAGGGTGCCCAGCGAGCCGGTGTAAAGCTTGCCCAGGTCGTAACCGGCAACGTTCTTCACCACCTTGCCTCCTGAGCGAGCAACGCTGCCGTCGGCGAGCACCACGGTGATACCGATGAGTAGATCGCGCACTGAGCCATACCGGTAGCGCAGTGGACCGGACGCGGCGGTAGCGATGGTGCCCCCGATAGTGCACCCAGAGTTGTCATAATCAAGCGCCAGCCGCTGCCGGTGCGGCGCCAATGCGCGCTGGAGGGCGCTCATCGACAAGCCGGCCTGCACGGTGACGACCAGGTCGCAGGCGGCATGCGCGAGCACCGCGTCCATCCGGCTGCTGTCCACGATCAGGTCCACAGCGGTCGGTGGGACGCCCCAGGCGAGCCGGCTGCCGCTGCCTCGCGCGACCACTCGCAACCCCAGCCCGGCCGCCGCGTGCAGCACCGCCGCGACCTCCTGGGTGTTCCCGGGACGGGCCACCCAGCGCGCCGGCACCCCATCCACGGTGTCGTCGGCAGTGGCCTGTGCCACGTCCTCGCAGGCCGCCCGCAACCCACCGATTGTGGAGGAGGTGACCATCAGAACTGCTCTGCTAGGCCGGCGGCTTGTAGCGGGTGAACACCCTTGTGCTTGCCCGGCACTTCCCCACACAGCCGGGGAGTGGGAAAGACCTTGCCGGGGTTGCACACTCCGGCGGGATCGAAGGCGCAGCGCAGTCGCTGCATGGTGTCCAGGTCCTCAGCGGTGAACATTCGCGGCATGTAGCGAGCCTTGTCCGAGCCGACGCCGTGCTCGCCGGTGATCGAGCCACCGTATTCGATGCACAGGTCGAGGATCGCCCCCGAGACCTCCTCGGCGGCCTGCGCTTCGCCGGGTTGCTCCTCATCGAACAGGACCAACGGGTGCAGGTTGCCGTCCCCGGCGTGGAAGACGTTGGCTACCCGGATTCCGGTACCGGCCGACAGCTCGGCGATTTTGCGCAGCACGGCTGGCAACGCCGTTCTGGGGATCACCCCGTCTTGGACGATGTAGTCAGGGCTGATCCGGCCTACTGCGGCGAAAGCGGACTTGCGGCCCTTCCAGAACAACGCGCGCTGCGCAGCGTCGCGGGCGACCCGGATCTCGAAGGCGCCCGCGTTGGTGCAGTGCCGTTGCACAGCAGCAAAGGTGTGTTCGACCTCGGCGACCGGGCCGTCGAGCTCCACGATGAGAACAGCACCGGCGCCCTCGGGGTAGCCGCAGGCCACGGCGGCCTCGGCCGCCTCGATCGCCAATGCGTCCATCATCTCGATAGCCGCTGGAGTGACGCCGTCGGCGATGATCTTTGACACCGCGGTGCCTGCCTCATTCACGCCGGAGAAGGCGGCGAGCAGGCAGCGTACCGACTCCGGATCCCGCAGCAGCCGCACTGCGATCTTGGTGGCGATCCCGAGGGTGCCCTCGCTGCCCACGAACGCGCCGAGCAGATCATATCCGGGTGCATCGCGACTCGTGCCGCCTAGCCACACCAGCTCCCCGTCCGGGGTGACGACCTCGACGCCCAGCACATGGTGGGTGGTGAACCCATACTTCAGGCAGTGTGCCCCCCCGGAGTTCTCCGCGACGTTGCCACCCACCGAGCAGATCTGCTGGCTGGACGGATCTGGCGCGAAGTACCAGCCCTGCGGCGCGGCGGCTCTTGTGACGTCGAGATTGATCACACCGGGCTCGACGATCGCACGCTCGTTGGCGGGGTCGATCTCCAGGATCCGACGCATCCGGGAGGTCACGATCAACACGCCGTCGGCGTGTGGCAGCGCGCCTCCGGAAAGCCCGGTACCGGAGCCGCGAGCCACGAACGGCACTTTCGCGGCAGCGCAGGCCCGGACCACCGCAGCGATCTGCTTGGCGGACTCCGGCAGCACCACGATCCCTGGTACCACGCGGTATTGCGTCAGCCCGTCACACTCGTAAGTGCGCAAGCGTTGCCGGTCGGTGATCACCGCGGCAGGTCCGAGCAGCGCGGTGAACTCCGCAACCAGCAGCTCTAGCCCGGTGCCCTCATGCGTCGTCATCGCCCACTCCCCTGACCCGGATCCGCATGGCTGTCCTGGCCCAGTGTCGCAGTTCAACGCCCACCGCGCCCAAGCGTCGTGAACTCAATGCCACCGACATTTTCGCCGAGGACGATGTCGGTACTGTCGAGTTCACGACGCCGATCTGGCTGACGGCGTGGCGTCGCCGCAGGCCGCGGCACAATGGCGGACGTGGTCTCGCGCCGGCACCCATTCCTGGACGGGCCGTTTCCCCGGGCGTTCGCGCACCGTGGTTGGCATCTCGACGAGCTGGCCGGCATGGAGAGCTCACTGGCCGCCTTCCGCCGCGCGGCTGCGGAGGGCTACCGCTACCTGGAGACCGATGTTCGCGCCACCCGGGACGGTGTGGTCGTGGTCATTCACGATGCGACGCTGGACCGCACCACCGATGGTTCTGGCGAGATCGAGAAGATGGACTGGGCGGCGGTAAGAACCGCCCGGGTGGCTGGTCGAGAGCAGATCTGCCGGCTGGCCGATCTGCTCGAAGAGCTTCCAGGGATGCTGCTCAACATCGACGTCAAGGCGGACTCGGCGGTCGCGCCGGTGCTGGACCTGCTGCATACCACTCGCGGGTGGGACCGGGTGTGCCTCGCGTCGTTTTCCGAGGCCCGGCTGCAGCGGTTGCGTACGGCCGCCGGGTCTCAGCTGCTGACGTCGATGGGCACTGCGTCGGCCGTAGCGCTGCGGCTGCGGTCAGTGTCGATGCCGCAGCACGGTGCGCGGAAATCCGCCACCATGCCGATCCGCGGCAAGTTGGCCCAACTGCCGGTGCGCATGTGCGGAGTGCGGGTGGTGGACCAGGCGTTGGTGCGTTGCGCGCATCAC
>JBHEMR010000190.1:0-10009 GCA_046262495.1 Pseudonocardiaceae bacterium
TCGACCTGCGGGCCTTGGACTACCTCAGCAGCGCCGGTGTCGGGTTACTCATTCAGGCCTGCCAACACGCCGCCACCCACCACACCCCATTGCAGCTCCAGCTGACTCCGCACAGCCTCGTCGCCCGGGTGCTGGCCATCACCGGCCTAGAGCAGGCCCTGCCGCTCGCGATCGACGGAGGACGCTGGGCGGTGCCTGGCTGAGTCATATCGCCGCGCGGGCCTTGGCGGTCTTGACGGCCGCGGCGAGGGTGGTGATGTCGTAGGCGCCGTAATGTCGCCGTCCGTTGACGAAGAACGTGGGTGTACCGGATACGCCGCTGAGGCTGGCGGAGTCGACGTCTTCGGCGATTCGGGAAGCGTGGGTATGCCTGCGCAGGTCGTCGCGGAATCGTTCGACGTCGATGCCGAGGTTGCCCGCGTAGCGGCCCAGATCGGTTGGTCGCAGATCCTGCTGGTGGTCCAATAGCAGGTCGTGCATTGGCCAGAACGCGCCTTGGCTGGCGGCGGCCTCAGCGGCTTCGGCCGCCAGTTGGGCTCGCGGGTGGACGTCGGTGAGGGGAAGGTGGCGCCATACGTAGCGCACGTCGCCGAAGTCGGCGAGCAGCTCGCGGATGACCGGTTCTGCCTGACCGCAGTAGGGGCATTCGAAGTCGCCGTACTCGACCACCGTCACCAATGCTTCGAAAGGTCCGCGGATGTGGTCGCGATCCGGATCGACCGGCTCGACCAGGTCGATGATGGCCTCCGCGGTGCCCAACAGGGCTCGCACTCGCCGCCGTGGTGGGAGCAGCGCAGTGATGCCGAAGATGACCCAGGCCGCGATGGACGCGCAGAGCGCCGCGGACAATACGCCGAGCTTGGCCTCCTGAAGCTGGACGCCGGCGAAGGCGAGGGTTGCGATCAACAGGGACACGGTGAAGCCGATACCAGCGATCGCGCCGCCACCGGCGATGGCGGCCCAGCCGACTGGGGGACGCAGCTGGGCCCGGTTCAGGCGGGTGACCAGCCACGAGCTGCCGACGATGCCGATGGGCTTCCCAGCGACGTAGCCGATCAGGATGCCGAGGGTGATCGGCGAGGTGTAGGCGCGGGAGAGGAACTCGCCGCTGATCGCGATGCCGGCGTTGGCCAGGGCGAACAGCGGCACGATCAGGTAGCTGGTCCAGGGGTGATAGAGCTGCACCAATCGTTCGTTGGGTGACAGCGCCGCTGTCAGCCCGGTGCTGGCCGAGCGCGCGAGCTCAGGGGTCGGCTGCTCGCGGAAGAGCCGGAACAGGCCCGTCGCTCGCTCGAGGTCGTCGCGCGCGGGTGGATAGACGTAGGTCAGCAGGCCCATCGCCAGGCCGACGACGACAGGGTCAACCCCGGAGGAGAACAGCGCCACCCATGCGGCCGCGCCGAGCAACGCGTAGATCAGGCCGTGCCGGATTCGGCCGGCTCGGACGAGCAGGAGCACCCCAAAGATCGCAAGCGCAATGACGAGCGGCTGCAGCGCGACGTGCCCGCTGTACGCCGTCGCGATCACTGCGAGCGCCACGACGTCGTCGACGACAACGACGGTGAGCAGGAAGGCCCGTACGGTGTCGGGGAGGCGCCGCCCGACCAGCGCGAGCAGGCCGAGCGCGAAAGCCGTGTCCGTCGACATCGCGATACCCCAGCCGTGTGCCGACGGGCGCCCCCCGTTCACGGCTAGATAGATGGAAACCGGGACGACCATCCCGCCGATACCCGCCACCAGCGGGAGCGCGAGCCGTCGCCGCTCGCGCAACTCGCCCATGTCGAATTCGCGGCGCGCCTCCAGCCCGATGATGAAGAAGAAGAACGTCATCAGGCCGCTGTTCACCCACTCACGAAGGGTCTGCGACACGCCCGAACCCCCGAGACGGATCGACAGCGGCGTCTGCCACACCGACTCATACGACGCGACATCGATGTTCGCCCAAGCCAGCGCGGTCAGGGTGGCGGCCAGCAGGACGGCGGCGCTACCGGACTCGGTGCGCAGAAAGTCGCGCAGCGGCGTCTGAAGACTGCGCGCCCATGCCGTGCGCCTGGTGAGGGGTGCGGCGGAGCCCTCGGCCTCGGTCACTGCTTAATCCTCATCCACGCCTGCCGTCACCGCGGTACTCCGCACGATCAAAGCGAGATTGAACACGGCGGCGACCAGTTCGTTGCCTTCGAGTAGCGCGGCGTCATTGTGGTCCGCACCTACGACTTCGATCACCCGCACTGGACCACCCGCAGCGGTCGCCACCGCCACGCTCTGCTCCGGCGGCACGATCGTGTCGGCGGAGCCGTAGACGACCGCGGTCGGCGCCCGGATCTGGCCGATCAGCTTGGTCACCGGGAACCGGTCCCGGAGCAACAGCCAAACCGGTAGCAGTGGGTAGTGCCGGGAGCCCACGGCGGCGAGGTCGGTGAACGGCGAGCGCAGCACGAGCCCACCGGGCGGCTGCTCGGCGGCGAGTCGGGTCGCTACCGCCGCACCGAGGCTTTCCCCGAAGTAGATCAGGCGTTGCGCTGGTACACCGTGGCCGACGAGGTAAGCGCGCGCGGCCCGCGCGTCGTTGATCAGTCCACCTTCCGAGGGGCTGCCGGGATTGCCTCCGTACCCGCGGTAATCGAGGAGCAGGACGGCGAGACCCTTGGCGGCCAGTCGACGAGCCAGTGGGGCCCGCAGCGCGCGGGAGCCGGCGTTGCCCGGCGTGACCAGTACGGTGATCCCGAGGTCGGCGCGGGTTGGGGCGACGTGCCAGGCCCCGAGCGCCAGCCCGTCCTCGGTCTGCAGCGTGATCTCCTGCGCTCCGGGCAGCACGCTGCCGGCGGCCGGGAGCGTGGTGTCCGGAAAGTAGATCAGCCGGCGCTGCAGCAGCCACACCATCGTAAGCATCGCGACCAACACGACTAGCAGGACCAGCCCGGCGCGCAGCACCCTTTCCATTGTGCTGAAGTGGGCACCGGACGGTCACGACGTCAGGTGACGACTTCGGGGGATTCGTCGAGCCGATCGAGCACTTGGGTGGATAACTGCCCGAGCATGGCGATCTGGTCGTGGGTGAGCCCGTCGAAGAACAGCCGCCGGACTGCATCGACGTGACCGGGCGCGGCGGCTTCGATGGCGCGTCGACCCGCATCGGTGAGCACGATGAAGGCTCCGCGGCCGTCGTCGGTGCATCCCTCACGGTCGACGAGGCCGCGGTGCTCCATTCGCCTCAATTGATGTGATAGGCGGCTTTGCTCCCACTGCAAACCACGCTGCAGCTCGAACGGGCGCAGGCGCCCGGCTGGGACCTCAGAGAGCGTCACGAGTACCTCATAGTCGGCAAGGGACAGGCCGGAATCGGCCTGCAACTGCCGGTTGAGCCGGGCCAGCAGCTGTCCGTGCATCTGCAGGTAAGACCGCCAGGCGCGCTGCTCGCCTTCGTCGAGCCATCGCGGGTTGTTCATGGCATCCACTCTACCCGGAATGAATGACCCATCATGTATGTTGAGAGGATATACATGACGAGTCATCCGGCTCGATGACGGAACCGAGGAGCAGCTGACATGACCACTTCGACCACGATCCCCGACCTCACCGAGCTCAGCGGTAGCTACACCATCGACCCGGCGCACTCCCGGATCGGGTTCGTCGCCCGGCACGCGATGGTGACCAAGGTCCGCGGTGGCTTCAACGACTTCGAGGGCATCGCCGTGCTCGACGGTGACAACCCCGCCAACTCGACCGTCAAGGTGACGATCAAGGCGACGAGCATCGATACCCGCAACGCTCAGCGCGATGAGCACTTGCGCGGTAACGACTTTCTGGCAATGGGCTCTTACCCGGAGATCACTTTCGTCTCTACCGCCGTACGCCAGACCGGCGACACGAGCTTCGAGATGACCGGTGACCTCACGATCAAGGGTGTGACGAACTCGGTGACGATCCCCGTTGCCTACGAGGGCACGGCGACAGACCCGTTCGGCAACCTGCGCGTCGGCTTCGAGGGCTCGGTGACGATCAGCCGCAAGGACTACGGCGTCAACTGGAACGCCGTGCTGGAGGGCGGCGGTGTCCTGGTCAGTGACAAGATCGTGCTGGAGTTTGAGGTCTCCGCGGTTAAAAACGCCTGACATTCTTACCGCCACATCCGCACCCGGGCTTCGCGGGAAGGACTCTCGATGACCACGACACTGTTGACCCCACGGGTGGACGTCCGCCGTGCGGACGAGCGATTCAAGACCACCATCTCCTGGCTGGACTCCAAGCACTCATTCTCCTTCGGCGGCCACTACGACCCTGCCAATACGCACCACGGACTGCTACTGGTCAACAACGACGACATCGTGCGCGCCGGTAACGGGTTTGAGACCCACCCGCACCGTGACATGGAGATCGTCACCTGGGTCCTGCGGGGGTCCCTGGTGCATCAGGACTCCACCGGCCACTCCGATGTGATCTACCCCGGCCTGGCTCAGCGGATGAGTGCCGGCACCGGCATCCTGCACTCGGAGAAGAACGACTCCTGGCGGTTGCAGGGTGGCGCCAGCCACGACGAGCCGATGCATTTCGTGCAGATGTGGGTCGTGCCCGACGAGGTCGGCATCACCCCCGGCTACGAGCAACTCGAAATCGACAACGAACTGCTAGCCGGCGGCCTGGTACCCGTTGCATCCGGGATGGAACAACACGACGGCGCCGCCGCCATTCGCATCAAGAACCGCTACGCCGCGCTCTACGCTGCCCGCTTGCAGCCCGGCCAGAGCATCCAGCTGCCCGAGGCGCCGTTCCTGCACCTGTTCGTGCCCCGTGGTGAGGTCACCGTCGAGGCCGTCGGCGCTGTGCACACCGGCGATGCTGTGCGCTTCACCGCTACCGGTGGGCAGCAGGTTATCGCCACCGAGCCCGCCGAAATCCTCTTGTGGGAGATGCACGCGGCCCTCGGGGGCTGAGCCGTTTGGGCCTCGCCCCGGTCCGATCGGCAACCACAGGGCGGAGCATCATGGCGTCGGCCGGGCGAACCCGTGGGACATGAACGACATCGGGTGGGCGTTCACCTCGTCGACTGGCCTGACGTCGCCATACTGCTCCCGCCACGGAAATCGAGAGGACCGATCACGATGCGTTGGGCCGTGGGATTCGCATTGTTGATGGCGCTGGTATTCGCGCTCACCTTCGGCTATCAACTCGGCGCGGCATACATTGATCAGGTGACTGCACGGTGAGCCGCCCGGGCCGCCAACGTCGACTCCGTCACCGACGGCGGGTTAATCAAGACATTGTGACCCGGTAGCGGCGCTAGCGGCCCGAAAGGGGCTCGGCTATGACGGCCACCGCGAGCACGGTCGAGTCGCCGGGACCGTCCCTACGCTACGCCAGCGCGGTCGGCCGGTGGGTGCTCGCCGCCACAGTCCTCGGCTCAGGCATCGCCTCGCTGGACGCCACCGTGGTGGGGATCGCGCTGCCCACCATCGGCTGGGACTTCGGTGTCGGGGTGGCCGCCCTGCAGTGGGTGGTCAACGCCTACACCCTGGCCTTGGCCGGGCTGCTGCTGCTCGGCGGCACCCTCGGGGATCGGTACGGACGGCGACGGATTTTCATCACCGGCACGATCTGGTTCGCCGTCGCCTCCCTGGCCTGTGCACTGGCACCCACCGCGGGCGTCCTCATCGTCGCCCGCGCCCTGCAGGGCGTCGGCGCTGCCCTGCTCACGCCGGGGAGCCTGGCGATCCTGCAGGCCTCCTTCGTCGTCGACGACCGATCGAAGGCCCTTGGGGCCTGGTCCGGGCTAGGTGGCATCGCCACCGCCATCGGCCCGTTCCTCGGCGGCTGGCTGGTCTCCACCGTCTCCTGGCGGTTGGTGTTTTTCATCAACCTGCCGCTGGCGGTGGCGGTGGTCGCCATCGCTGCCCGACACGTCCCCGAAACCCGCGATCCGACCACGGGACGTATCGACGCATCGGGCGCCACCGCTATCACCGGCGGGCTGGTCGGGTTGACCTACGGCCTGATCGCCGGTCCCGGCCAGGGCTGGACCTCCCCAACGGTTCTGGTCGCCCTGTGCGCCGGCGCCGGCCTGCTCGTCGGGTTCCTGCTCATCGAGGCGCGCCGAAAGGAGCCGATGCTGCCGCTGACGGTGTTCCGCTCCAGACAGTTCTCCGCCGCCAACGCCGTCACCTTCATCGTCTACGCGGCCCTGGGCGGGGTGCTGTTCCTGCTGCCGATCGTGCTGCAGCAGGTCGCCGGCTACAGCCCGCTGCAGGCCGGCACCGCTCTGCTGCCCATCACCCTCATCATGCTGACACTGTCCGCCCGCTCGGGGGCGCTGGCCGCCCGGATCGGACCCCGCCTGCAGATGACCGCCGGGCCCCTGGTCATCGCTGCCGGGCTGGCGCTGTTCGTCCGCATCGGGCCGGCCGGGCCCTACCTGGCTCAGGTGTTACCCGCGGTCCTCGTATTCGGTCTGGGTCTGGCGATCAACGTCGCGCCGCTCACCGCCACCGCGCTGGCCGCCGCTCCCGGCGAACACGCCGGGATCGCCTCCGCGGTCAACAATGACGTCGCCCGCGCCGGTGGCCTCATCGCCGTCGCCGTCCTTCCGGTGCTCGCCGGTATTACCGGCGATGCCTACCTGCACCCGGCAATCCTCGCGCACGGCTTCCACACCGCGGTCCTGCTCGCCGCGGGCGCCTGTGCCGCCGGTGGGCTGCTGGCCGCTGCCACCATCCGCAACCCCGCTCGCCGGCGTATCGCTCATCCGCACGACCGCGAATGGCACTGCGGTCTGGACGCGCCGCCGCTGCGCGGCCACCACCACGCCATCACCAACTAAGCGATCGGCAGTCCGAGGGCTGAGGGGGCTACTCGAACGGCGACGGGTCGCCTGCGCCCCGGCGAACGATCTCGGGTTCGGATCCGCAGAGGTCGATCACGGTCGTCGGCTCGGTGCCGCAGTCGCCCGAGTCGACGACCGCGTCGACCGCGTGGTCGAGCCGCTCCTTGATCTCCCAGCCATGGGTCAGCGGTTCAGACTCGTCCGGAAGCAACAGCGTCGACGACAGCAGCGGCTCGCCCAGCTCGGCGAGAAGTGCCTGCGCGACGGCGTGCTGCGGGATCCGCACCCCGACAGTTTTCTTGTTCGGGCGCACCAGCCGGCGCGGGACCTCTTTCGTCGCGGGCAGGATGAACGTATAGCTACCCGGAGTCGAAGCCTTGATCAGTCGGAACACCGCGTTGTCGACGTAGACGAATTGGCCGAGTTGGGCGAAGTCCCGGCACACCAGGGTGAAGTGATGCTTGTCGTCGAGGTGCCGGATCTCGCGGATCCGGCGCAGGCCATCGGAGTTGCCGAGCTGGCAGCCCAGCGCGAAGCAGGAGTCCGTGGGGTAGGCGATGAGCCCACCACCGCGGACCAGTTCGACCACCTGACTGATCGCTCGCCGTTGCGGGTCGACCGGATGCACATCGAAGTAGCGCGCCATGCCGGGGAGCTTAGGGCGCCGTCCTCAGCTCAGTGCCGGCAGCGACATCTGGCCCGCGGCGTTGCGGTCGAACGCGGAGCCGGCGGCCTGGTCGTTCCAATTGTCCACCGCTGTGGTGGCCTCTGGGCTCTGCTTATTCGTCACCACTGGTGCCTGCTCGGCGAGTTTGAGGTCGGCGTCAACGGTGAAGCCCCAGGTGACGACCCCGTACACCTTGCCGGCGTCCGCCCCGGAGCGGCAGACCACCATGGTCTCGAACTGCCACGTGGTGTCGGGCTGGTTCCAACTCGAGCGGTCCTGCATCGTGGCGGGCGCGGCCGGGGCGGACTTTTTCCAAGCGGACAGCTGCGCGCTACCCGTCCCGTCGTCCTTCATCCCGTACCAGCCTTGCTTCTTGCCGCTGCGCCGGTCCACGCTCGTGGCCGACGGTGTCTGGCGCTTCTGGTTCGTCTGCTCGGGGTCGGTGTTGGAGCCGCTCGTGGTCTCGACGAGGCGCACCGTCTGGATGAACGCGATCTCCTCGGCGTCGACGACGGTGGGGTCGGGCGTGAACACTATGGTGATCTTGTAGCTATACCAGCGACCCGTGGCCTTGTCACCGTCGATCCTCTCGTCGACCTTGGTCTCGAGCGTGCCGTAGGCAGTACCAGCCGCGATCTTGCCCGGCGGGACGCCCTTGCCCTGCAGCTCGACGGCGATCGCGATCTGGAGCACGCGGCCGACGCCGCCAAGCAAGGAGCGAGCGCGGATCACGGCATCCTGGAGCAGGCGCAGCTGGTGGCGCGTGAGCGGGTGCAGCTTCGTCGCCGGCACGGCCAGCTTCGCGAGCGACGTCACCGCCGCGGCCCAGTCGCCCGACTTGACGGCGTTGTGGAAGGTGGCCTCTGCTCGATCGCGCTCGGCTTCGGAGGTCCGGAGCTCCACGCGCACAGTGTCGATCGTGCCAAACTTCTGGTGAGACGGGGTGAGGGATGTCGGTGGCCGCCGGGTTGGACCGCAAGATCAGGAGCACCGCAGGCAAATCCGCGAGTAGCGGAAGGCGCCGTGGGATCCTGTCCCGCATGGGCGACTACCGATCGGTCAACAAGGCAATGCGGACGCGTCGATGACGCCGGCGAATGGCGGCTCTGCCGCGCCACTCGGCCGGCCCGTCGCCTGTGTGAATGAGCGTCGTGAACTCGACGGGAGCGACCTTTTCAGTGACTTGCGATGTCGGTACTGTCGAGTTCACGACGCGGCATGGACCGGCGGGTAGGCGATGTCAGAGGGACTTGACCTGGCCGGGCGCATCGCGCTCGTCACGGGAGCGAGTGGCGGTATCGGTGGCGCGATCTGCCGGCGGCTTGCCGGCGATGTAGCGGGGCTCGCCGTCGCCTACGGCAGCCACGCTGAGCCGGCCGAGGCGCTCGCGGCCGAGATCGTTTCCGGCGGCGGGACAGCGCGGGCCTTCGGCTCCGACATGGCAGCTCCGGAAGCTCCAGAACAGTTGATCGACGACGTCGAGGCGGCGCTCGGGCCGGTTGACATTCTCGTCGCAAATCACGGCCTCGCGCGCCAGGCCCGATACGAGGACGTCGACGCCGCAATCTTTGACCGCACGCTGGCGGTCAATCTCCGGTCGCCCTTCCTGCTCGCCCGTCGCGCCTTGCCGGGGATGCGCGAGCGCGGCTACGGTCGCGTGCTGTTCATCTCCTCGGTAGCTGCGTTTAGGGGCGGCGTCGGTCCCGACTACGCCTTTTCCAAGGCTGGGCTCCACGGCCTCGCGCACTTCCTGGCCGGCCGCGTGCCGCTGACGGCGTCACAGTTAACGTCCTCGCGCCGGGCGTCGTCGAGACCGCGATGCTTCCCGGTGATCCGCAGCAGCTGGCCAGGACCACACCCGTCGGCCGGGTGGGCCGTCCCGAAGAGGTCGCTGACCTCGCTCTGGCAATCCTGCGCAACGGCTACGTCACCAACCAGGTGTTCTGTATTGACGGCGGAACATATCCGCGCTGAGCACGGCGGCTGTTCCACTCAACCATGCGCTGCTCGCTGCCCGCGGCTCCCGGCGGGCCGCGTTACGCGGGGCGGTTTTGGCTCCCATGGAACGTGAACATCCGATTGGCGTCGATGCGCGCATAGACCGAGCCGGAGTCGAGGAACTGTTCCCACTGTGGTCCGTAGCGTGGAACGTAGACCTCGAGCAGGGTCTGCCGCAGCTCCGCTCCCGCGTCGCTGTGGATGTCGATGGGAACGGCGCGACCGTGGACGGTGACTGCAAGCTCCTCCCCGGGCAGGTGAGTCGCGCTGACTTGCGGTCGATTCCTGATGTGGCGAAAGCGCACCGAATCCGGGGCCGAGCCGAAGTGCAAAGCGCCGCGAAGGAAGATGCCGTCAACCGGGCCGACGATCGGTCGCCCATCGGCGGTGACGGTCGCCAGGGCCAGCAGGCGCATCCCGGTCAGACGGGCGGCGACCTGTTCGGCAGTCAGGCGCCGCTCCGGAGTGATGATGCTGCGGAGGTGCCGCCCGGCCGCCGCGTAGCTGCGGTCGAGCACGTCTTGCAGGGC
>JBHEMR010000191.1:0-3788 GCA_046262495.1 Pseudonocardiaceae bacterium
GTGCATGGATCGCGCCGCCGCTTTTAGTGCCGCGCAGTCACCTGCCGGGAAGCTGATTGTTCGATGGCCCGAGCGAAGATCGGCAGCGACTGTTCCACCATCTCGTCGGTCGCCGTCAACGAGATGCGGAAGTAGCCCGGCAACTCGACGACATGACCGGGCAGGACGAGAACTCCCTCCATGGCCAGATGCGCACAAAACGCGCGATCATCGGCCAGTGGCGCCCGCGGTAGCAGGTAGAAGGTCCCCTCGGGGATCTGCACCGCATAGCCCTGCTCCCGCAATACCGACACCATATGGTCGCGACGGCGTTCGATCGCGGCGACATCGATGAGCAGGCCGTCGATGTCGGGTAGCGCGTACTGCATGACCGCGTCCGGCGTCATCATGATGCCGACACTGCGCAACGCTCTACGCACGACCTCCGCATCGGGCAGGCCAGGCGCCAGAGCCAGGAAACCGAGCCGTTGCCCCGGTGCCAGCGCGCTCTTGCTGTAAGTGTGGGCGAGCATCGAATACGGGTGGAACAGGCCGGGGCTGGGAAAGCTGCGACCGTCGAAGAGGATACGGCTGTACGCTTCGTCGGAAATCACCCAGATGGGACGGCCGTACCGTTGACCCGCGTCGGCCAGTCCCTGCGCCAGACGCTTGAGGATAGCCGCAGGGTAAACGCGTCCAGTGGGGTTGTGCGGGGTGTTGACAATGACGGCGCGGGTCCGTGGTCCCAGCGCCGCGACAACGGCGTCGACGTCGAGGTCGAAGGCCGGCGGTTCGAACCGGACGCGGACCGGTGTGGCGCCGTTGGCGAGGATCATGGCCTCGTAGAAGAACCACGGCGGGCTCAAGAAGACGACTTCGTCACCGGGGTCGACCAGGGTGCGCAGCGCGAGGGCGATGGCCCCGCTCGCGCCGCGGGTGAGGAACACATCTTGCGCGGCGAAGTCCACGCCTAGCTCGGCGGTCAGCGAGGCGGCCGCCGCCTGCCGGGCGGGTTCGTGCATCGGACGGTAGGCGAAGGAGTCCGTCGAGGTGGGGACGCTCCACCGCCGCAGCGCTTCGACGAAGCCGGGCAGGGTCGGTTCCTGCGGGTTGCCGGCCATGAAGTCGGCAATCACCGGCCGCGCACCTTGGGGCAGTGGTTGCGTCACCGCCTCGAAGAAGGGACCCATGGCCCGTTGCACCGCTTCGACCTGCCTTGCGACGACCATAACGACCTCCTGCCGGAACTCGTGGACATCTCCGACCATCCTTGCCGATCAGCGCACCCGGCGTCCGGCGCGAAATACCGCGACGACGTCGTGGACGGCACGGATGTCGACGAGCGGGTCACCGGTGACGGCGAGCAGGTCGGCATCGGCCCCCGGGATCAGCCTGCCCTTGCGGCCGGTGAGTCCGCAGGCGTCCGCAGCAACCGAGGTGGCCGCACGCAGCGCCTCGACGTTGGTCATCCCGAGTTTGGTGAGGCCGGCCAGCCCGTAGGGAAGCACGTCGTGTGGCTTGATCGGGCTCAGCCCGGCGTCGGTGCCCGGGACGATGCGGGCACCGCAACGGTGCAGCTGAGTCCAGTTCTCGATCACAGCGTTGAGCCGGCGAGTGACGAATGGTGGCGGTTTCCCTTTGCCGGGTACCTGACCGACCGTGGCGCTCACCACTATGCCGGATTCGACGATGGCGTTCATGGTCGCGGGGTTGGCTGCCACGCCGTCCGCGGTGATGAACGTGACGTGTTCGAGGGTGTCGAAACCCGCCGTGACGGCGTCGGCAATCGAACCGCAAGCGTGCACGTGCGCCGCAGTCTTCAGCCCCAGGTTGTGCGCCTCGGCCACGATCAGGCGCAGGTCGGCGAGGTCGTACTGCGACTCGTGGACGGCGCTGCCCGGCGTGAGAACACCGCCGCTGACCATCACCTTTACCACGTCACAGCCACGTTCGGCCCGCTCCCGAACCGCTGCGCGGAGAGCTTGCGGCCCGCTGACCACTCCACCGAGGAAATGGCAGTGCCCACCGGGGATCGTGATCGGTGGGCCTGACGCGACAATCTCTGGCCCCGGATCGCCCGCGGCATCGAGTTGCTCGCGCAACGCTAACGCCAAGAAGCCGCGATCTCCCAGGTCGCGTACGGTAGTGATCCCGCCCCGCAACGCCCGGCTCGCGGCCTGCCTCATCTGCGCCAACAGCTGCTCATCGTCGACGGAGTCGATACTGGCCACCACATCGGTGCTGGCGTCGAAGGCCAGGTGGACGTGCGCGTCGATGAGCCCGGGGAGCAGGCAGACGCCACTGCCCAGATCGACCACCTCGGCTCGCTCCGGAGGTGTCGCGCCGGTGGTATCGACGTCCACGATTCGGCCACCGCTGATCAGAACCGTACCCGGTGCGAAACTGCGCACCCCGTCGAACAACCGGCCGGCCCTCACCGCGAGCACGGTGTCCTTTTTGACCGCGTCCATGCTTGACTCCTCCTCGAGGGGCAGCCGCACCACCGCGGGATGATCGGCGAGCGCTCACTGATCTGAGCGCCGTGGGTCCCGGTGAGGTACATATCCGACGCATTCCGTGCTGGCGGCGACCAGGCATTCGACGGTTCGCCGCCGTAGGCTGCCTTGATGATCCCCGACGTGCTGGCAGCGCGGTATGCCTCCGCCGAGCTGGTCCGGCTGTGGTCGCCGGAGCACAAGGTGGTGCTGGAGCGAGAGCTGTGGCTGGCGGTCCTGCGCGCCCAGGCCGATCTGGGCGTACCAGTCGGGCAACAGGTGCTCGACGACTACCAACGGGTCGCATCCACCGTTGATCTCGCGTCGATCGCCCACCGGGAACGGGTGACGCGCCATGACGTCAAGGCGCGGATCGAGGAGTTCAACGCGTTGGCCGGTCACCAGGAGATCCACAAAGGGTTGACGTCGCGGGATATCACCGAGAACGTCGAGCAGCTTCAGGTGCGCCGCTCGCTGGTGCACGTGCGAGACCGCTGTGTCGCCCTGCTCGCCCGGTTGGCGGCCCGCGCCGCCGAATACGCCGAGCTGGTGATGGTCGGGCGCAGCCACAACGTCGCAGCTCAGACGACCACGCTGGGCAAGCGGTTCGCCAGCGCGGCTGACGAGATGCTGGTGGCCTTCGCCCGGCTCGAGGAGCTGTTGGCGCGCTACCCGCTGCGCGGGATCAAAGGTCCGATGGGTACTGCCCAAGACATGCTGGATCTTCTCGGTGGTGATTCGTCCGCACTGGCCCGGCTGGAGCAGCAAGTGGCGCAACACCTGGGCTTCGGACAGGTGCGTACCAGCGTTGGGCAGGTATACCCGCGATCCTTGGACCACGAGGTGCTCGGCGCTCTGGTGCAGCTGGCCGCCGCGCCGTCGTCGCTGGCGACCACGATCCGGCTGATGGTCGGGCACGAGCTGGTGACCGAGGGCTTCCAGCCCGGTCAGGTCGGCTCCAGCGCCATGCCGCACAAGATGAACACCCGCTCCTGCGAGCGGGTGAACGGCCTAGCGGTGGTGCTGCGCGGGTACGCCACCATGGTGGCCGAGCTGTCCGGTGCGCAGTGGAACGAAGGCGACGTGTCGGACTCGGTGGTGCGCCGCGTCGCGCTGCCCGACGCGTTCTTCGCCTTCGATGGGCTGGTGGAGACCTTCCTCACGGTGCTCGATGAGTTCGGCGCCTACCCAGCGGTGATCGAGCGGGAGCTGGAGCGCTACGTGCCGTTCCTGGCCACCACGAAGGTGCTGATCGCTGCAGTGCGCGCCGGGATGGGTCGGGAGGTGGCGCACGCGGCCATCAGGGAGCACGCT
>JBHEMR010000192.1:0-69236 GCA_046262495.1 Pseudonocardiaceae bacterium
GGCCTCCTGTGAGCTATTCGACGTGCGTAATTAACCGCAGCAGGCGCATAGCCGCGGGTTCACCCCGAGAGGATCACCATCGAGACCCACGGCCGACGTCACCGGAACGGGAAGGATGCAAGTCGGACGATCGAGGCGGCGGAGTCGGCAGCCGATGGTGATGACTGAGGCTTGTCGGCTACTTGCGGAAGTTGGTGTCCACCCCACCCGGCAGCTCCGCCCCGGCTCACCCGTCTGATCCTCGGGGCTTGGGAAGGACGTGCCGTCCGGGTGGTCGGTAGCCCCCCCGTCGCCTTCTTTCGGGAGGGCTCGGTGACGCAGCTTCGCAGGCGCCCGGCCGCGTGACTCTGCTGTCCGCAGCGGCCGAAGCCGCGGTCGTCGGACAGCACCGTGTCGGCACCGCGCTCACGGCATAGAGCGACAATGACGGCGTTGATCACCAGCCTTCCCTGCCCCGGGCGCTCATCGATGGTCTTCTTGAGTGAGTCGGAGCCATATGCCGGTCCGACGGGCAGATCGACCGGCCGACGCGATGCGACTACGGCGCTTCGGACGGGGGGCTGGATCCGCAGCGTCAGCGTTGCGCCGGAGGAGTGAGGGGTCTGGGCTTGTGCCCGTAACCCTGTATTCTTCCCCAGTTCCACTACCCTGAGGAGATAGCTGGTGACGCACGATGACCGCGCGGCGTCGTAGGAAGTCGGGCTCCGGGCCCTCTGCCACTGCTCTGATCGCCTGGGTCGGTGCTAGGCAGACGGCTATCGACGTCCCCATGAGTGCACCGGTCTCGGTGATCCATGGCGGACATACCCCGCGGACACCCCGTAGCCGGGCGGTCCTCGTTGGTCGAGCCTGTGGGGTTGCAGCCGGGACCCTATTGGCGTGCGGATCCGTGCTGGCCAGCGCCACTCACGTCGGTGACGGCTCGCTCGCCGGCAACAGCGCGCCCCTGCCCGACCGCACTCCAGTCGCGTTGGGCGCCGGCAATCCCGATGGATACCGTGCGGACCCCCCCACCGGCCGCCCGTCTGCGGCGCCGGATTTGGTCAGTGCCCAGACAGTTGCTGATAACAGCCCGGCACTTCATCCACGGCTTGGGCCAGTACGCCGGAACAACCCGGTCTCTGTAACCACGCCGGCTGCACCGAGCCGACAGGCGAGTGCCGACCAACGGCCTTTGGATTCGCCTGCACCAGCGGCTGGCCATGCTCGGCGTAGTCCCATCGCACCAGTCGCCCCGGTGCTCGATCCCGCCACCAACAGAGTAGGTCGGGTCGCTCCGGTGGGCGGCGTGCTGACACCGGCCAATCCGAGTGGCCAGCAGACTCGCAGTCTCCGTGATGAACCGGCGGCCAGTCCGCTTGCTGAACAGTCTGGCCCAGCTACCAACGACGCTGTCACCAGCGATGCTGTCGCGTCGATCAGGCAGGTCATCGGGCCCGTCAGCAAAGCCGCCCAACCGGCCGCCCAACCGGCGACCCAACCGGCGATGGCAATGCTCACTACGTTGCTGCCGAAGGGCTGACCCTCCGGCCGGGCACGCCTCATCCCTCGATAGCGGCTGGATGGCTCCTGGATAGGATTGACCATCTAACTAATCGCCACCGCCGTATCGTCGAGGAGCTCTCGTGGTCGCGTCGTCGCCCGCTGTCCAACCCGCCGTGCGCGTGACGGTACCGGCCGGAACGACCGCTGGGCAGGCTCTGCGCGATGGCGGAGCGCCCACCACGGGTCCAGACGCCGTCGTCGTCGCTAGGGATCCGCAGGGCGCCCTGCGCGACCTTGCCTGGGTACCCGAGAGTGAGACCGAGGTCGAGGCTGTCGCAGCGAGCAGCCCGGACGGGCGCAGCGTTATCCGGCACTCGTGCGCACACGTGCTCGCCCAAGCTGTGCAACAGCACTTTCCCGACGCCAAGCTGGGCATCGGTCCGCCGGTGACAGATGGTTTCTACTACGACTTCGACGTCGACCGGCCGTTCACCCCTGAGGACTTGGCGGTCTTTGAGAAGACCATGCGCCGGATAATCAAGGCCGGCCAGCGATTCTCTCGCCGTGTCTTGGATTCAGTGAGCGAGGCCAAGCGTGAGCTGGCGGACGAGCCGTACAAACTTGAGCTGGTCGAACTCAAGGGGTCGACGTCGAACAACGGCATTGATCCTGACGAGGTCATGGAGGTCGGCGCGGGGGAGCTGACCGTCTATGACAACGTCCACCCGCATACCGGCGAGACCATCTGGGGCGACTTGTGTCGCGGACCGCATGTGCCCACGACGAGGAACATCCCGGCGTTCAAGCTGATGCGGACCGCGGCCGCCTACTGGCGGGGCAGCGAGCGTAACCCGCAGCTGCAGCGAATTTACGGCACTGCGTGGGAATCGGCTGAGGCGCTGGAACGGCATCTGGAGTTACTCGCTGAGGCGCAGCGGCGCGATCACCGCAAGCTCGGTGCAGAGCTGGACTTGTTCAGCTTCCCCGACGAGATCGGCTCGGGGCTGCCTGTGTTTCATCCCCGCGGCGGCACCGTGCGCAGAGTGATGGAGGACTACTCGCGGCGCCGGCACGAGGAGGCGGGTTACGAGTTCGTCAACTCACCGCACATCACCAAAGCGCAGCTCTTCAAGACCTCCGGACACCTGGACTGGTACGCGGAGGGAATGTATCCAGGCATGCATCTCGATGCCGAGCTGGCCCCGGACGGGACAGTCCGCAAGCCCGGGCAGGACTACTACCTCAAGCCGATGAACTGCCCGATGCACAACTTGATCTACCGTTCCCGGGGCCGGTCGTACCGGGAGTTGCCGCTGCGGCTGTTCGAGTTCGGTTCGGTGTACCGCTACGAGAAGTCCGGGGTAGTGCACGGCCTGGTCCGGGCCCGTGGTTTCACGCAGGACGACGCGCACATTTACTGCACCCGCGACCAGCTGCAGGACGAGATCCGGAGCCTGCTCGGGTTCGTGCTCGACCTGCTGCGCGACTACGGCCTCGACGAGTTCTACCTCGAGCTGTCGACCCGGGACCTCGAGAAGTCCATCGGCACCGATGAGGAGTGGGCGGCCGCCACCGAGGCGCTGAGCAAGGCAGCGGAGGCCTCGGGTCTGGAGCTGGTGCTCGATCCCGGTGGCGCGGCCTTCTACGCGCCCAAGATCTCGGTGCAGGCCCGCGACGCGATCGGCCGCAGCTGGCAGCTGTCGACCATCCAGGTGGACATGATGTTGCCGGAGCGATTCGACCTGACCTACACCGCGGCTGACGGATCACGCCGGCGACCCGTAATGATCCACCGGGCGCTGTTCGGGTCGATCGAGCGCTTCTTCGGCGTCCTCACCGAGCATTACGCGGGCGCGTTCCCGGCCTGGTTGGCGCCGGTGCAGGTGGTCGGGATCCCCATCGCCGACGAGCACGTGGAGCACCTGCAGCAGGTCGCCAAGGCGCTGCGGACTCGTGGGATTCGGGTGGAGGTGGACGCCTCCGACGAGCGTATGCAAAAGAAGATCCGGACCCATACCACGCAGAAGGTGCCTTTCCTGCTGCTCGCCGGGGGCAAGGACGTCGAGGCCGGCGCGGTGTCCTTCCGGTTCCGCGACGGCACTCAGATCAACGGTGTCGCAGTCGAAGACGCGGTCGGGGCCATCACCGGATGGGTGGCGCGACGCGAGAACCGCTCGCCGAGCGCCGCAGAGCTACCGATAGGCCAGCCGTGACCGCGGCGGCGGCGTGATGACCGCCGAGGCGCAGGATGGGGTCGGAGCACCCGATGCGCTGCAGCGGCTGTGGACCCCACATCGGATGGCCTACATCAAAAGGGAGGGCGAGTCCGGGCCTGAGGCCGGCGCAGCACCGTGCCCGTTCTGCCGGATCAGCACCATGGCGGACGCGGAAGGTCTGGTCATCGCTCGGGGTGCCGCGGTGTATGCGGTGCTCAACCTCTATCCTTACAACCCCGGTCACCTGATGGTGGTGCCCTACCGGCATGTCGCCGATTACCCGGACCTGACTATGCAGGAGACCACCGAACTGGCCACCTTCACCCAGCGGGCGATGCTCGCCTGCCGGCGCGCGGCCGCCCCGCACGGCTTCAACATCGGGATCAATCAGGGCTCTGTCGGTGGCGCTGGAATCGCTGCGCATCTGCACCAGCACGTGGTGCCCCGGTGGGGCGGGGACGCGAACTTCATGCCGGTCGTCGCCGGAACAAAGGTGCTGCCGCAACTGCTGGCCGAGACCCACACGCTGCTGGTGAACGCATGGGAAGAGCTGTCCTGAACGCGAGCCTGCTTTTGCTGCTAGGACCGGTGGGCCGTCCCGATCCTGCTCATACCCAGCCTTTTTCCGGATAGCTCTCGCGATGCTTAACATCTTCGCCCGCGCGTCGGTCTCCCGGTTGATCGAGCCGGTGGGTGGTTGGCTGTTCCGGGCAGGTGTCAGCCCCGACGCCATCACGTTCACCGGCACGATCGGGACGGTGGCCTCGTCGTTGTGGTTCTTCCCGCGTGGCCAGCTCTTGATTGGCACCATCGCGGTGACGGTTTTTGTTCTGCTCGATGTCCTGGACGGGGCGGTCGCCAGGGCCCGCGGATCCGGCACTCCGTACGGAACCGTGTTGGACGCCACCTGCGACCGGGTGGCTGACGGCGCACTGTTCGCAGGACTGACGTGGTGGTGCTTCGGGGTCGGACACGATCGACCGTTGGCTGTGGCGGCGCTGTTCTGTTTGGTGAGCGCCCAGGTGATCTCCTACATCAAGGCCCGCGCAGAAGCCACCGGTCTGGCCGCCGATGGCGGGATGGTGGAGCGTGCGGAGCGCTTTATCATCGCGTTGGTGGGGGCCGGGCTGGCCGGGCTCGGCGTGCCCTTCGCGCTCGACGTCGCGTTGTGGCTGCTCGCCGGGTTGCAACTGGTGACTGTGGCGCAACGGATGTTCTCCGTGCGACGCAGCGCCCAGCAGCGAGAGGCGACGTGAGCGGGCTCGCTGGCCTCGGGTACGCGGCCGGATGGCGGTTGCTGCGCTTTGCGCCCGGGGGCCTGGCTGTTCGGGCGTTCCGAGCCGGTGCCGACCTGGCTGCGCATCGGGAGGGTCCCGGAACCTGCCAGCTACGCCGGAACCTGGCCCGAGTGGTTCCCCATGCCACCGCGGCGGAGCTCGACGCGTTGGTCCGCGAGGGGTTGCGCTCCTACGCTCGGTACTGGCTGGAGGTCTTCACGCTGCCATGGGATGACCACGCGGCGTTGGTGGATCGGCTGGACAGCGCGATGGAGGGAGTCGAGCACCTCAACGACGCGCTGGCCAGGGGCCGAGGGGTGGTGGTAGCACTGCCGCATAGTGGCAATTGGGATATGGCCGGGTTGTGGTTCGTCGGGCGGCACGGCGCATTCAGCACCGTTGTCGAGCGCGTGGCACCTGAGGCGCTTTACCAGCGCTTTGTGGCTTATCGTCGCTCGCTGGGCTTCGAGATCGTCCCGCTGACCGGGGGAGAAACTCCGACCCGCCCGTTGTTGCACCGACTGCGGGTCGGCGGAGTGGTGTGCCTGCTCGCCGACCGGGACCTCACTGGTGCCGGGATGGCCGTGGAGTTCTTCGGTGCCCCCGCCCGGATGCCGTTAGGCCCCGCTCGGCTGGCTGCGGTTACTGGAGCCACGTTGTTGGTCGTCGGCTGCTGGTTCACCGCCGACGGTTGGGGGATTCGCTTCCACCCGCCGGTGCCCGTGCCGGATCGATCGGCGGTCATGCAGGCCACCCAGACCGTGGCGAACTGCTTCGCCACTGACATCGCGGCGCATCCGCAGGATTGGCACATGCTGCAGCCGTTGTGGATCGACGATCTGTCCGCCACACCGCTGCGTGACGCGGGCTAGGGGGTCTTGTGCGGATCGGGATGGTCTGCCCGTATTCCATCGCCGTACCGGGCGGCGTGCAGGCGCACGTGCTCGGGTTGGCCACGGGTCTACGCGGTCTGGGTCACCAGGTAGAGGTGCTCGCCCCGGCCACGGCAGGCAGTGTCTCGCCCGAGTCCGTCACCTCCGGGGGTCGCGCCGTAGGGGTGCCCTACAACGGATCGATCGCCCCGCTGGCATTCGGCCCGGTGGCGCTGCACAGGACCCGGCGTTGGCTCAATGACCACGATTTCGACGTGCTGCACTTACACGAGCCTGCTGCGCCGAGCCTGTCGTTGATCGCACTGGCCCTTGCCGACCGGCCCGTCGTGGCGACCTTCCACTTCGCCACCGGACGATCCTGGGCGCTGGCGGCGGCGCACGGTGTGCTGCAGCCCACGATGGAGAAGATCACGGCCCGGATCGCGGTCTCCCCGCTGGCCCGACGGGTGGTGGTGGAATACCTCGGTGGTGACGCCGTGGAGATCCCGAACGGCGTCGATGTGTCGCATTTCGCCCGAGCTCAACCGCTGCCCGGGTACCCGCGGATCGGTGGCACGGTGGGCTTCGTGGGTCGCTTCGGCGAAACGCGCAAGGGAATGCCGGTGCTGCTGGCGGCCCTGCGCACAGTAGTCCAGACGCGGCCGGACCTGCTCCTGTTGGTGGTCGGTCGCGGCGACGCCGCAGGACTGCTCCGCGCTGCCGGGTCAACGCTGGCGCCCCGGATCCGGGTACTGCCCGCGTTAGAAGACGAGGGCAAGGCCGCGGTATTGGCCAGCGTGGATGTGCTGTGCGTGCCCGCGATCGGAGGGGAGAGCTTCGGCATCGTGCTCAGCGAGGCGATGGCCGCCGGCAGCCCCGTGGTGGCTAGCGACCTCGATGCCTTCCGCCGCGTGCTTGACGGTGGTCAGGCTGGGGTGTTGGTCCCTGCGGGATCACCGGCCCCGCTGGCCACGGCACTCGATGATCTGCTTGGTGATCCAGAGAGGCGCGCTCTGTTGGCTGCTGCCGGCCGCCGGCGGGCGGCGATGTGGGACTGGCCGATAGTGGCGCGCCGGGTGCTGCAAGTCTACGAGACAGCGGTTGCAGCCGATCCGCGCCGGCTCGCTTCCGGACCGGGCGCCGGACTGAGCCGGTACCGGCCTAGCTAGGGTCACCCGGTGCGAGTTGCCCGGGTGGCGATGACCGCCGCGGTGCTGATCGCCGTGGCGGGTGCGGTGGGCGCGATGCACGCGGCTACCCGGTTGGACCGGTTGCATGTGCGGACAGACGCCGCCTGGGCCGCTCTGGACGCCGCCTTGGGTAGCCGAGCGCGTGCGTCCTTGGGTGTGCAGGGCGGTGCCGCGCTGCGCCGTGCCGCCGACGCCGCCCTGCTGGCAGGGATGGATTCGGCCTTGCGGACGGCCGGGCGCTGCACCCACCGGGCCGGTGCGGCGTTCCGCGAGGACGTCGAGAATGAACTGGGCCGGGTGCTCGCCGTGCTGGACCGTCGTGGTCTCGAATCCGCCTGTGCGGATTGGCTGGCCGACGCGGAGCAGCGAGCGGTGATCGCTCGCCGGGTTTATAACGACGCGGTACGCGACACCCTGGCGTTGCGCTCGCACCGCATGGTTCGGTGGCTGCGCCTGGCTGGTACGGCCCCGCTGCCGCGCTATTTCGAGATCGTTGAACCGGCGTTGCCCAGTTACGGACTCGAGCTGGACGGCGCCGGGGCGTAGCGCGAGAAACGTCGGGTGAACATGGCGGTCCCCGACGTGAGTCCACGCAGGTCGACGGCGTAGCGAAGCAACTCGGCTGCTGGCACCTCGGCACGAACCAGCATCCGGCCGGCCGAGTCGGTTTCGGTGCCCAGCACCCGACCTCGTCGCCCTGACAGGTCTCCCAGCACGGTACCCAGGTGGTCCTCGGGCATCCGCACTTCCACGTCGTCCAGCGGCTCCAGCGAGACCACGCTGCCCTTCTCCGCAGCGTCCTTGAGTGCCAGCGCCCCCGCCATCTGGAAGGCTGCGTCGGAGGAGTCCACGCTGTGTGCTTTGCCGTCGACGAGGGTGACCCGGATATCCACCAGGGGAAATCCGCTGTTTCCGAGGCCACGTTCCATCTGCGTCCGGACGCCCTTTTCCACGCTCGGGATGAACTGGTGCGGGACGGCACCACCGACCACCTTGTCCACGAATTCGAAGCCGGCCCCTTGTGGCAGCGGTTCCACCTCCACGTCGCACACCGCATATTGACCGTGCCCACCAGACTGCTTGACGTGTCGCCCATGGCCCTTGGAGGGGCTGGCGAAGGTTTCCCGCAGTGGCACCGCGACCGGCTCCGTGTCCACGTCGGCGCCTGCGGCACGCAGCCGGGAAAGCACCACATCAGCATGCGCCTCGCCGGTGCACCACAGCACCATCTGATGGGTTTCTGCGTTGCGTTCCAGCCGTAGTGTCGGATCCGCGGCCACCAACCGGCCCAGTCCCCGGGCCAACGCATCCTCATCACTGCGACTGCGGCCCACCACCGCCACCGGCAGCAACGGCTCCGGCATCGTCCACGGCGCCACCAGTAAGGGGTCGTTGGGCGACGACAGCGTGTCCCCGGTCTCGGCGGAGACCACCTTGGTCACCGCGCAGAGATCACCGGCCACGCAGTGCGGTACTTCGCTCAGTGTCCCGCCCAGCGGGGTGTAGACGTGCGCCACCCGCTCGTCGACGTCGTGGTCGGCATGGCCGCGGTCGGCCAGCCCACGCCCGGAAACATGCACCGGACGATCGGGAAGCAATGTCCCGGAGAACACCCGCACCAGCGATACCCGACCCTGGTAAGGGTCCACCGTGGTGCGTACCACCTCCGCAACAAGCGGCGCGGCAGGGTCGACGGCCACCACCGGATGAGGCGATCCGTCGGGACGAGTCACCGGGGGAGGAGCGTTCTTACTGGGAGCGGGAAAGGCGCCGGTCAGTACCTCGAGGAGCTCGGCGAGGCCCAGCCCGCTGTTGGCGCAGACTGGGATTACGGGGTGGAACGAGCCCCGGCTCACCGCGGTCTCCAAGTCCTCGATCAGCGCATTGACGTCGAGATCCGCACCGTCGAGATAGCGGTCCATCAAGGACTCGTCCTCGCTCTCGGCGATGATCCCCTCGATGAGCTCGTTGCGTGCCACACCGACCTCGTCGGGATCCGCGGCGCTTGGTTCTCCCTCAACCGGAGGGTATCCGCCGCGGTAGTCGAACAGTCGCTGCGACAGCAGACCCACCAGACCGGTCACCACGCCCACTCCGTCGCGCACCGGCAGGTACAGCGGCAGCACCCCGCTACCGAAGGCGGCCCGGCAGGCAGCGGTCACCCCGTCGAGGTCGGTCCGCGGGTGGTCCAGCCGGCTCACCACCACGATCCGAGGCATCCCAATTTCGGCGCACTCCTGCCACAGGGCGACAGTGGCAGCGTCGACCCCATCCCCGGAAGAGATTACGAACAGTGCCGCATCCGCCGCCCGTAGCCCGGCCCGCAGCTCGCCCACAAAGTCTGCATAGCCGGGAGTGTCCACAAGATTAATCTTGATGTCGTCGTATTGCAGTGGTGCGATGGCCAGCGTCACCGACCGTTGCTGGCGTACCGCGGCCGGGTCATGGTCACACACTGTGGTGCCGTCCGCGATAGTGCCCGCGCGGCTGATCGCGCCGGTGGCCACCAGCAGGGCCTCCGCCAATGTCGTCTTACCCGCCCCGGAGGGCCCGACAAGCGCCACGTTGCGGATGCGGGACGGGTCCTGCACCGCCACGGCTGAATCAGCACGGTCAGCGTTGCCTTTTGTGCCCATGGAACCCCACCCTCAGCTGTGCGGACCCTGTGGTCGATCTCACACCGGTGCGACGGCCGAGGCAACCCCCGGACGGCTCTCATCGGCGACGTCGTTAGCCACCCGACGTACTATCGGATCCTGCATCTCAATCCGCTGCTTGAGGGAGCGAACCACTGTGTCCACTGAGAACAGCGTGTCCGCTGAGAGCACTGTGCCGGCCGAGGAGACTGTGTTTATCGAGAACAGCAATATCAAGCGCCAGGTCGGCACCGCACGGGTCAAGCGCGGGATGGCCGAGATGTTGAAGGGTGGTGTGATCATGGACGTGGTCACGCCGGAGCAGGCCAGAATCGCCGAGAACGCCGGCGCGGTGGCCGTCATGGCGCTGGAGCGTGTTCCCGCCGATATCCGTGCGCAGGGCGGCGTGGCCCGGATGAGTGATCCGGACATGATCGCAAAGATCATGGACGCGGTGACCATCCCGGTGATGGCCAAGGCCCGCATAGGCCATTTCGTCGAGGCGCAGGTGCTGCAGGCGATCGGTGTGGACTACATCGACGAGTCGGAGGTGCTGACCCCGGCTGACGAGGCGCACCACATCGACAAGTTCGCCTTCACGGTGCCTTTCGTGTGTGGCGCCACCAATCTCGGCGAGGCACTGCGCCGGATTTCCGAAGGTGCCGCCATGATCCGGTCCAAGGGTGAAGCCGGGACCGGCAATGTCGTCGAGGCGACCCGGCACATGCGCTCGATCCGCGCCGCGATCCGCTCGCTGGCCGCGATGCACCCTGAGGAGGTGCCTGCCGCGGCCAAGGAGCTAGCCGCTCCGCTGGAGCTGGTCCGCGAGGTTGCCGCGGCCGGCTCCTTGCCGGTGGTGTTGTTCACCGCCGGTGGTATTGCCACCCCTGCCGACGCGGCGATGATGATGAAGCTGGGCGCCGAGGGACTGTTCGTCGGCTCAGGCATCTTCAAATCGGGCGACCCCGCCAAGCGAGCGGAAGCGATCGTCAAAGCGACCACGTTCCACGACGACCCCGAGATGGTGGCGAAGGTGTCCCGAGGGTTGGGCGAACCGATGGTGGGAATCAACCTCAGCGATCTGCCGGACGGGCAGCGGCTGGCCCAGCGCGGCTGGTGACCACCGGCAACGGTGGGGCCGACGCCGAGGCGCTGCTGCTGTCGGCAACCGCGGGCGGGCGGCTGCGGACCCCGGGGCCCGAGGGCGGGGCCGCCCGGTTGTCCCGGATTACCCGCGGGACCCTGCTGGTGCATGCTGACCTGCACAATCACACACTGCTCTCCGATGGTGCCGGCGACCCAGCGGCGGCATTCCCCACGATGCGCGACGCCGGGCTGGACGTCGCGGCCCTCACCGACCACGCGATCCGTGGCGCAGCGGTGGAGGGCACCGGTATGGGTGGTACGCCGTGGATCGGATTGGACCGGGCAGGCTGGCGACGCACCGCGGAACTCGCCGACGCCCATGACCAGCCCGGCGAGTTCACCGCGATTCGTGGCTTCGAGTGGTCGCATCCGAGAGTGGGGCACGTCAACGCCTGGTTCACCGATGACTTCACCGACGTCGCGACCCATCAAGGGATGGGTGAGTTGTACGCCTGGTTGACCCAGGATGGCCGGCGCAACGGCGTTCGCGCCGCCGCCGGGCTTGCCGGCTTCAACCACCCGGGCCGGGAGGATGGCCGATTCGCCGGCTTTCGTTATGTGGCCGCGGTTGCAGAGCAGGTGGTCAGCCTGGAGATGTTCAACCGCACCGATGACTACCTGTTCCAGGGCGTCGCCGCGGGTGCCACCTCTCCCTTGGTGGCCTGCCTGGATGCCGGCTGGCGGACGGGGTTGCTCGGTGTCAGCGATGAGCACACCGCCAACTGGGGTTTGCAGCCCGGTACCGGACGCGGTGGGCTGTGGGTGATCGAGCACAGCCGGGCGGGGGTCGCTGAGGCATTGCGAGCCCGGCGGTTCTTCGCCACCCGGGTCGCCGGGCTGCGGGTGGACGCCACCGCCGGTGGGATGCGAATGGGCTCGGTGCTGCCGCACCGCCAGGGATCCGTTGAGTTCATCGTCGACGTCGACTGCGGCCCGTCGTGGGCTGGCCGCGCGCTGCAGGTACAGGTGCTGCGCCCGGACACGCCGGTGCCTGCGGTGGCCGATGTCGTCGAGATTCGCTGTGGCGAGGTCGCCCGCTTCACCGTGCCGATGAGCATCGAGGAGGGCCACTGGACGGTGCTGCGCCTAGCCGACCCAGACATCCCCAACAACACCCAAGCCCCGCTCAACCACCCCGCCAATAACCACGCCATCGCCTATACCAGCCCCTGGTTCCTACAGCCCTGACCCCAGGCGCTCCACAGGACCGCGGTTCGGCTCCGAATGGCGGTCTAGCCTGGTGCTGTGACGGTCGTGGGTGTGCTGGGGTTGCAGGGCGATGTGCGGGAGCATCTACGAGCGGTACGGGAGTGCGGGTTGGATAGCGTGCTGGTGCGGCGCACCGAGGAGCTCGCTGAGGTGGATGCATTGATCCTGCCTGGCGGCGAGTCCACCACGATGAGCCGGCTACTGGTCGCCTTTGATTTGATGGAACCGCTGCGTGTCCGGCTTGCCGAGGGGATGCCGGCCTACGGCTCGTGCGCGGGGATGATCCTGCTGTGCCGAGAGGTCCTTGACGGTAGGCGTGACCAGCGGCAACTCGCGGTGCTGGACGCGGTGGTGCGCCGTAACGCTTTCGGTCGGCAGGTTGACTCCTTCGAGGCCGATCTCGACTTCGCTGGGGTGCCGGGTGACCCTGTGCGGGCGGTGTTCATCCGCGCCCCCTGGGTGGAGCAAGCGGATTCCGGTGTTGAGGTGCTGGCCAGGGTGCCCGACGTGGCAGTGGCCGGTAGCGCCGCCGGTAGGATCGTGGCGATCCGGCAAGGGTCCGTGCTGGCCACCGCGTTTCATCCCGAGCTGACCGGCGACTGGCGGGTGCACCAGTTCTTCTGCGAGATGGTCACAAGTCCCGTGGGGTGCAAGTAAGGGCAAGGGCATGCAGGTGAGACGGGCACGCGAGCAAGAGGAGCATGGGCAGGTATGAGCGGCCATTCAAAATGGGCGACCACCAAGCACAAGAAGGCCGTGGTCGACGCCAAGCGGGGCAAGCTCTTCGCTAAGTTGATCAAGAACATCGAGGTGGCGGCGCGCACCGGTGGGGGCGACCCGGACGGCAACCCGACGCTGTTCGACGCGATCCAGAAGGCCCGCAGAACTTCAGTGCCCACCGACAATATCGACCGGGCCGTCAAGCGCGGCTCCGGTGCGGACGCTGGCGGCGTTGACTACCAAACGATCATGTATGAGGGATACGGACCCGGGGGGGTGGCACTACTCATTGAGTGCCTCACCGACAACCGCAACCGGGCCGCCTCCGAGGTCCGCACCGCGATGACCCGCAACGGCGGCACGATGGCCGATCCTGGGTCAGTGTCGTTTCTGTTCAGCCGGAAAGGCCTCGTGATCGTCCCGAAGCAAAAGGGTATCTCCGAGGATGACGTGCTGGCCGCAGTGCTCGATGCCAGTGCGGAGGAGGTCAATGACCTGGGCGAGTCCTTCGCGGTCGTGTCAGAAGCGACCGACCTCATCGCGGTGCGCACCGCGTTGCAGCACGCTGGCATCGACTACGACTCAGCCGACGCGAGCTTCCTGCCCTCGGCGAGTACCGCGCTGGACGCCGACACCGCCCGCAAGGTGTTCAAGCTGATCGACGCGCTAGAGGACAGCGACGACGTCCAGAACGTCTACGCCAACTTCGACGTCTCCGACGATGTTCTCGCCGAGGTGGGCTGACCGGATCGCCGGCTGAATGTGCCCACCAGCGGTGCGTCGGGAGCGCGGCGCGGTGGCCTGGGGCTAGGGTTCGAACGGGTGTTCGTTCGTAGTGGAGTGGGGAGGGCGCGTGCGGGTGCTGGGTGTGGATCCGGGGCTTACTCGCTGCGGGCTTGGGGTGGTTGACGGTGGTGTCGGACGGGCGGTGAGCTGCGTGGCCGTCGACGTCGTGCGTACCTCACCGGAGATGGATCTCAGCGCGCGGTTGCTCGCGGTGGCCGATGTCGTGGAGCGCTGGCTGACTGAGTACCGTCCGGACGTCGTCGCGGTGGAGCGGGTGTTCAGCCAGCACAACGTGCGCACCGCGATGGGCACCGCGCAAGTCGGCGGAGTGGTGGCGTTGGTCTCAGCTCGCCGGGGGCTGACGGTCGCCTTCCACACCCCCAGCGAGGTCAAAGCCGCCGTCACAGGGTCTGGTCGGGCCGGTAAGGAACAGGTCACCACCATGATCACCCGCTTGCTTGAACTGTCGGCCAAGCCGCGCCCGGCAGACGCCGCGGATGCCCTGGCGCTGGCGGTCTGCCACCTATGGCGGGCGCCGATGACACAACGGCTCGCGCAGGCGCGAGCCGAGTCGGCGCGGCTGGCCCAGGCCCACCGAGCGAAGCTAGCCGCCGCGGCCCGCCAGGCGGGAGCGGCGCGGTGATCTCCTCCGTGCGCGGGCAGGTGCTCTCGGTCGAGTTGGACCACGCCGTGGTCGAGGTTGGCGGCGGTGTGGGCCTGGCGGTGCATGCGGTTCCCGCCACCCTGGCCACCCTCCGCCGCGGCGAACAGACCCAGCTTGCCACGTCGCTGGTGGTACGCGAGGACTCACTGACGTTGTATGGCTTCGCCGATGCGGCGGCCCGGGAACTGTTCGTGCTGTTGCAGACCGTCTCCGGGGTGGGACCACGGCTGGCGCTGGCGATGCTCGCCGTTCTCGAGCCGGACACGCTGCGCACGGCGCTCGCGGAGGGCGATCTCGCTGTCCTCACCCGGGTGCCGGGTATCGGGCGCAAAGGTGCAGAGCGGCTGGTCGTGGAGCTGCGAGACAGGGTGGGCGTGCTCGCACCCGCTGCATCCGGGTCCGCGTCCCGCGGCGGGGGCGCGGTGCGGACCCAGGTGACGGAGGCGCTGGTCGGGCTCGGGTTCGCGGCCCGGCAGGCTGAGCTGGCGGTGGATGCGGTGCTGGCCGAAGTCGACGCCAAGCCCGCGGACACCTCCGAGGTGCTGCGCAGCGTCCTCACCCGGCTGGGACGAAACCGGTGACCGCTCCGCGGCCGGTGTCGGCGATGGCGGACCCCGCTGACGTCGAGCTGGAGACCACTCTGCGGCCGCGCCGGCTGCTGGATTTCATCGGGCAGGCCCGGGTGCGCGAGCAACTGGAGTTAGTGCTCGAGGGCGCGCGGCGGCGTGGCACCGCACCAGACCACGTGCTGCTATCGGGGCCGCCGGGATTGGGCAAGACGAGCCTCGCGATGATCATCGCCGTGGAGCTGGGCGCGGCGATCCGGGTTACCTCCGGACCGGCGCTGGAGCGCGCCGGGGACCTCGCCGCGATATTGTCCAACCTCGTCGAGGGCGACGTGCTGTTCATCGACGAGATTCATCGGGTGGCTCGACCTGCCGAGGAGATGCTCTACCTCGCGATGGAGGACTTCCGGGTCGACGTGATGGTCGGTAAGGGACCTGGGGCCACCTCCATCCCGCTGGAGATTGCACCGTTCACCCTAGTCGGCGCCACCACCCGATCCGGTGCACTGACCAGCCCACTGCGGGACCGCTTCGGTTTCACCGCACATATGGAGTTCTACGAGCCGCACGACCTTGAGCTGGTCTTGCGCCGCTCGGCCGGAATCCTCGGCGTGGATCTGCGCCCCGATGGCGGTACTGAGATCGCCGGGCGTTCCCGGGGGACGCCTCGGATCGCCAATCGTCTGTTGCGTCGAGTTCGGGACTACGCGGAGGTTCGAGCTGATGGTGCGATAACCCTCGAGGTGGCTCGCGCTGGGCTGGCCGTCTACGACGTCGACCAGCTCGGGCTGGACCGGCTGGACCGCGCCGTGCTCACAGCGTTGGTGCGCACTTTCGGTGGTGGACCGGTCGGGGTTTCGACCATCGCCGTCGCAGTCGGTGAGGAGCCGGCGACCGTCGAGGAGGTTTGCGAGCCTTTCCTGGTCCGGGCTGGCATGCTCGCCCGCACTCCACGGGGCCGGGTGGCCACCGCAGCCGCGTGGCGGCACTTACAGCTGGATCCACCCGCCGATGCTCTCGCAGAGCCCACACCGACGTTGTTCGACGAGTGAGTGTTAGAGGCCGCCCAGCCATAACCCGACGCCGACGATGAGAACGCCGCCGAAAACGACTTGGATGAGGGAACAGCGAAGCGAGACTTCGAGGTAGCGCTTGCGGATGAGCGCGATCACACCAAGCTCGATAGCGACGACGACGGCCGCGCACACCAGAGCGGTCGTCCGGTCGGAAATCAGAAACGGTAAGGCGTGAAAAACCCCGCCCACGGTGGTCATCACACCGGTAATCGCGCCTCGGGTGGTGGATGAGCCTCGACCGGTCTGACCGCCGTCATCGGAGAGCGCTTCGGACAGACCCATGCTGATGCCAGCTCCGAGCGCGGTGGCCAGCCCGACCAGCAGGGCAGCGTGTGAACTCGACAGCAAGGCCACTGCGAAGATAGGCGCCAACGTCGACAGCGTTCCGTCGATGAGTCCTACCAGGCCTGGCTGAACATACTGGAGCACGAAGGCTTGCTCATCGGTTTCGATGCGGCGCAACAGCCTGTCGGCGACGCCCGAGGCCCGCTGGACCGCTGAGCTCGCCTGGGGCATCGAGGGGACCATGGAGCGGGCCATCGTCGCTGTTGGCGCCCCTGCGAACCCGAACGTTGCACTAGCGGCAGCGCCATTGGATATCAGGGTATGGGGACCCAACGTGCCAGTGTCCAGGGCGTGTGCGCTGGGTCTGTATCGAGGCCTTGAGTATCGGTGCGACGGCACGCGTCCGTCCTTTCTTGGGCGCCGTGGTACGGGCTAGGCGGATCCACTGTGACGATTTTCTACGGCGATCCCTCGGAGCAATGTCGTCGGGACTGCTGGCGGAACCCTAGGGAATCGGTCTGTCTGTCTTGGGAACCTGAGAGACCTGGTTCGCTCGCAGCGCCCACAGGTCCGCGGCAGGCGACGAGGAACGGGCGCCCTGGACCGAATGGCGGCGCCTACTGCTCCATCCGGCGTAGCGCCGTGTCCAGGATGCCGGCTGGCGACGAGCCGCGATGAAGGGCCAACACACGGATCCATAGACGCTGCAGACCCGACCAAAGCGTGACCTGGCACACTCGGTAGCGCAAGGCTGATGGTGATCGGAGAACCATGAACGCCCAGTTCCTCCCGCTGCTGCTCATCGCCGCGCTCGCCGTGCTGCTGATCATGAACACCCGTCGGCAGAAGCGAGCGATAGCCGACGCGCAGCGGTTACAAAAGTCGCTGGTCAACGGCGATCGGGTGGTGACCACCTCCGGTCTGCACGCAACCGTCGTAGGCAGCGCGGAAGACACCACGATCGAGTTGGAGATCGCTCCGGGAGTCCGTACCAAGTGGTTGCGCGCCGCCATCCGAGAAAAGATCATTACAGCGGACCCGGGTAGCGCGCCGCTGGCTGCGCCCGCCGACGGCAGCGCTCGCACCGACGACTCCTGACCGACTTGGTGCGGGGCGGTACGCTCCCGCATCCGATCCCAGTGCTCGCGTCTGATCAGGGCGCTGGAACAGTGAAGACTGTGGCCGGGTCGCCGGTGCTGGCGTCCGGCGCACTGAGCCGTGAACGACGCTGAGATGTAAACGACACTGAGCCGTTGATTGAGGAGAACCACTCACCGTGGCACCACCGGCCGGGCGCTTCCGCCCGTGGCGCAATCTGGCGATCTTCGCTGGGATCGTTGCCGTCCTTTACTCGCTGGTCTTCTTCACCGGCGGAGGTGCAACCCCAAAGCTGGGTATCGATCTGCAAGGCGGCACCCGGGTGACGCTGACCGCGCGGACGGTCGATGGTCGACCACCGTCACGGGAGTCCCTCGACCAAGCCCGACAGATCATTGAGCAACGGGTCAACGGTATCGGCGTGAGCGGCGCCGAGGTGGTGCTCGACGGAACGAACTTGATCATCACGGTGCCGGGTGAGAACGGCGATCAGGCACGCACTCTCGGGCAGACCGCCAAGCTGTATTTCCGGACGGTGATCACAGCGGAGCCAGCCAGGGTGCCCGTGCCGGTTCCAGGCGATCAGCACCCGGGCACCAGCGCGCCGGCGGCACCCCCAGCGTCAGAGCAACGACCGGCTGCCAGCACCGAATCGACACCGACGCCGCCCCAGCCCGTTGTGCCGCAGCTGCTGCAGCCGCCGCCGTCGGGGGAGCCGACGCCCACTCCCACACCGCCGCCCTCGGCTGCGACGCCGGCGCCTCCCACCAGCGCACCGCCGTCGGTCGGGACGGCCCCGGCGGACTCCGCCGACCCACAGGCGGCCGAGCAGATCCGGCAGGCCCGAGCGCGGCTGCAGAGCCAGGACCCGGCGGTGCAACAACAGGCACTGACCGCGCTGAACTGTGCTGCTTCCAACCCCTTACGTGGCAACGATGACCCGAACCTGCCGCTGGTCACCTGCGATCAGCGCCACACTGTCAAGTACCTGCTAGGGCCCGCGTTCCTGTCCGGGGAGCAAGTCTCCACTGCCTCGTCCGGGCCGAATCAGGACGGCACAGGCTACGAGGTATGGCTGAGATTCAAACACCAGGGCGAGGACATCTGGGCGCAGTACACCGCGAACAACGTGGGCAAGCAGGCGGCATTTGCGCTGGACGGTGAGGTGGTGTCGGCGCCGGTGATCAATGTCGCGATTCTTCCCGGTCAAGCGACCAGCATTGTCGGCAGCTTTACCCAGGCTGAAGCGCAGAACCTGGCCAACGTGCTCAAGTACGGTTCCCTGCCGCTGTCCTTCCAGCCGTCGGAGTCCGAGACGGTCTCGGCCACCTTAGGCTTGGCGTCGCTGCGCGCGGGATTGCTCGCTGGGGCGCTCGGGCTGGCTGTGGTGTTCGTCTACTGCCTGTTCTACTACCGGGTGCTCGGGGTACTGACGATCATGTCCCTGGCGTTGTCCGGGTTGATCGTCTATGCCGTTCTGGTGTTGCTTGGGCGGTGGATCGGCTTCACCCTGGACCTAGCCGGTGTCGCCGGCTTCATCGTGGCAATCGGCATCACCGCGGACTCATTTGTGATCTTCTTTGAGCGTCTTAAGGATGAGGTGCGCGACGGCCGGACATTCCGCTCCGCGGTGCCCCGGGCCTGGGTCCGGGCCCGGCGTACCATCCTGTCCGCGGACGCCGTGAGCTTCCTGGCTGCCGCGGTGCTCTACGTTCTGGCGGTAGGGCAGGTGAAGGGTTTCGCCTTCACTCTCGGGATGTCGACGGTGCTCGACCTGGTAGTGGTTTTCCTGGCCACCCATCCGTTGGTGGCGATGGCGTCGCAGTCCCCGCTGTTGTCCCGACCGGAACTGTCCGGGCTCGGAGCCGCGCAGCGCGCTGGAGCCGAAAGCCGATCGGACCTGGCCACGGCGGGAAAGGGGGCCTGAGATGGCAGGTATGCTGGGGCGCCTCTACAGCGGGACTGGAGCATTGGACGTCGTCGGGCGGCGGCGGATCTGGTACGCGGTATCCGGTCTGCTCGTCGCGATCTGCATCCTGTCGATGCTGCTGCGCGGGTTCAACCTCGGCATCGACTTCGAGGGCGGTACTCGGGTACAGCTGCCGGCCCAAGGGGTGACCGGCGCGATCAGCACCCAGCAGGTCGAGCGCGTCTTCACCACCACCGTGGGCAAGCCTCCAGAGTCGGTGCAGACCGTCGGTACCGGTTCCGCAGCGAGCATCCTGATCCGCTCCGCAGCGCTGGACACCCGCACGTCATTTGTCCTGAAAAGGGCACTGTACGAGCAGCTGCGCCCACTCGGAAAAGACGGGCGGCCCAGCGAAGAGGCGATCAGTGACAGTGCAGTGAGCGCAACCTGGGGCGGCGAGATCAGCCGTCAGGCGCTGATTGCGCTGGTGGTGTTCCTCGGTCTGGTGACCGTGTTCCTCGCGGTGTATTTCGAACCCCGAATGGCGCTTGCAGCGCTGATAGCGCTGGTGCACGACGTGGGGGTGACCGCCGGGATCTACTCACTGGTCGGTTTCGAAGTGACGCCGGCGTCGGTCATCGGCCTGCTCACTATCCTTGGCTTCTCGCTGTACGACACCGTCGTCGTGTTCGACAAAGTTCAAGAGAATACCCGCGGACTGCTCGGCTTGACTCGACGTACCTATGCCGAGGCCGCCAATCTCGCGGTTAACCAGACTCTGATGCGTTCGATCAACACGTCCTTGATCGCAGTGCTGCCCGTGCTCAGCTTGCTGGTGGTCGGCGTCGGCCTGTTAGGTGTGGGGACGCTCAAGGATCTCGCTCTGGTGCAGATGGTGGGCATCACAGCCGGCGCGATGTCCTCGATCTTCCTGGCGACCCCGTTGGTGGTCGACCTCACGATGGGCAGACCGGCGTACCGGCAGCAAGCTGAACGGGTCGCCGCGCGCCGGGAGAAGCTGGCCCGCAAGGCCGCCACGAACCCAGACCGTGAGGGCGCGACCGCGTCGACTGCGGCCGACAGCACCACCTCGACCGGGGACGCGTTGCCGACCGCAGCAGTGCCTACCGCGGTCGGCAAAACCGCCCCGGGGGGACGGCGGCGCGGGCAGCCTGGAGCCAAGAACAGCAGACCGTCCGGCAAGGCTGGCAGGTCCTCCGGCCGCTAACAGTGGTCAGCGCGCTCAACTACGCTGCGTGGTCTTCGTTGCGCAAAGTAATCACTGGGTAACGAGCTGGCACCGTTTTTCGACTTTCCATCACCAATGTGGTGCCTTGTCGCCCTCAGTCCTTGCCTCCGGGCCTCTTTGGGGGAACGCTCTGTAGTCAGGCGCCGGATGTCGCTCCGGGGAGTGAGGGGTACGGGGCGGCACCGTAACGGCGACCAGGGAGGATCGGGGATGGCGGGGTGGTCCATTCCGGGTGTGGTGCATCCCCGGGAGATATGTGAGGACGTGGTGGGTCGCCGGGTGGTCGCCCGTCACCGGATGACCTGCCGATCGCTCGCGATCACCTATGTGTCTCCGGAACTGCTCGCGGACACTGAGTTCCGAACTCGGTTCGCAGGTGACTTCGCCCGGCTGGCTCGGGTTCGGGATACTCGAGTGGCCCGCGTCCACCGCTACGTTGAGTGTGATCATGGCGCCGCCGTCATCGGCGATCATGTCGATGGCACTTCGTTGCGTGCGCTGCTCCTGGCGCATGGTGCGGTTGGCATCGAGGCCGCGCTGGTCGTGTTCAAGGACTCGCTGCTTGCGCTAGCCGCTTGCCATGAGGCAGGTCTGGCGCACGGCGACGTCAAGCCGGAGGACGTGGTTATCACCTCTACCGGCCGGGTTCGGCTGGTCGATTTCGGACTCTGGACATCCGGCGGTCGGCGGCTGCTCAGTCGGTCGACGCCCTTTTACCTGGCTCCGGAACAGTGGCGTGAGCGGCTGGCCACGTCGGCCGCGGACGTGTACGCCGCCACGGTCACGTTCTTCGAGTGCCTGGTCGGCGCGCCGCCCTTCTACGCTGACAGCGCGGCCGGGCTCATGACCAAGCATGAGCGCAGCGCCGCTCCGGTCGACGTAGTCCCCGAACCGGTGCGAGAGTTGGTGTTGCGTGGTCTCGCCAAGGACTTGTCTGGTCGAGCTGACGCACGGGTCCTGCTCGCTCATATCCGTGACGTGGCAGGCCGTGCAGTCGGCTCTGATTGGGAGCGGCGCGGACGACGCGAGATGGCAACGCTCCTCGGCAGTCGCTGCGCGCTAGCCGGTGTATCGGCGCTCGGTCGCTGGAGCGACCGCGCAGGCTGGGCGCACCGCAAGCCAGTCCGGATGGCCGCGGTGATGGGTGGTGCGTTGGCGTTGGCTGCAGGCTTGTCCAGCCCGCCGTTAGCGGTCATCTTGCCAGGCATCACCACGTTCGGTCCGGGGAGATCGCCGGTACTGGCATTTCCTGAGCCCGACCAGAACGCTGTCCCGGTGCGTGTAGTAACCAACGGTCCACTGGCGGACCGTTTGCCTTCGGCTAAAGCGGTGACCGGCACGCCGGTTGCTAAGGCGCGACCGCCAGCAGCATTGATCCCGGCGCCGAATACTTACCCAGTGCCCTATCGGCATCCCATTGCGGATGCGGTGGCTCAAAGTTCCGCGGACTCGGACGGCTCCGCGCAGAGCCGCTCCACACCGAGCCAGTCTGGACCCGGCGAGTCGGCATCCACCTCACCGGCGTGCGCCCAGGGACTGGTTGATCAAGCTTCCTGCTCGGCACTGAATCCGGAGCAGTCGACGGCGGATTCGGCGGGGACGACATGGGATCCGTCGCAGGTGATCCCGGCGGCAGTGTCGACGCCGGTCCAGTTGCCGGTCCAGCTACCGGCGCCGATTCAGGCCCCCAAATCGATTCCGATTCAAAAAAAGATTCAAGCTCGCCAGGGCACTCCGGTGACAAAGGACGCTCAATCAAAGACTGATTTCCAGGGCTGGAAAGGGGCGCCGCCCGGCCAGAGCGCTACCGGTAGAACGGATTACCGGACGAACCAATCGCAGGGAGGCTGGGAGAGGTCGGGAGACTCGGACTCTTCCGGACATGGAAATTCGGAGCCTTCCGGACATGGAAGCTCGGAGTACTCCGGACAGGGAAACCGGGTGCGGTAAATATCTATGGTGCGCACCAGGGCGAGCATGGACGACCTGGCTGCCCTGCTCGTGTCGTTGATTCGCGAAGTCCCGAACTTTCCGCAGCCGGGTGTACTCTTCCGGGACCTCGCACCGGTCTTTGCCCATGCAACTGCGTTCCGAGCGGTGGTGGACGCGTTGATCGCGCCGGCTCAACAGGTCGACGTGGTGATCGGGGTAGAGGCCCGCGGGTTCTTGCTCGGCGCCGCGGCGGCCTACGCTCTGGACGCTGGCGTGGTCGGGGTGCGCAAACCCGGCAAATTGCCCGTGGTCTGCGACCGGGAGGGCTACGCCCTTGAGTACGGTGTCGCCTCGCTGGAACTGGCCGATGGCGTGCTGCGCCCCGGTCAGCGGGCCCTGGTGGTCGACGACGTACTCGCCACCGGAGGCACCGCGGCCGCGACCTGCGCGTTGGTCGAGCGCGCCGGGGCGACGGTCACCGGCGTCGCGGTGTTGCTGGAGATTGCTTCGCTGGTTGGCCGTGATCGTCTAGCCGGTCGATGGCTGCACGTGCTGCTGACGGTCTAACCTGTACCTCTGGAGACCCCGCCGGGACGGCTGGGGTTCGCCGAACGCCCGGCCTGGCGTGGTCCTTGTGGACGTGGCGAGAAAAACGTGGGCGGTACCCTGAAGAACTGTTTGTCACCACGTGGCGGGAGTGAGCGCTGTGAGCCAGGACCTGCAGCGTCCCAATGCAGCGCCGACTGAGCCCAACGCAGCCACTGGTTCGCAGCGGCTCCCGTCGGCGACCCGGCGGGTTCGGGCTCGGTTAGCGCGGCGGATCACCGCACAGCGGCCCGGCCCGGTCAGGCAGGTGCTTGAACCGCTCGCCGCGGTCCACCGGGAGTTGCACCCCAAGGCCGATCTCGCGCTGCTGCAACGAGCCTATGATGTCGCGGAGACCAAGCATGCTGACCAGAAACGTAAGTCTGGCGATCCCTACATCACTCATCCGTTGGCGGTCTCGACTATCCTCGCCGAATTGGGGATGGATACCACCACGCTGGTGGCCGCATTGCTCCACGACACTGTGGAGGATACCGACTATTCACTGGTCCGCCTCTCGGCGGACTTCGGTGAGGTGGTCGCACATCTTGTCGATGGCGTCACTAAGCTAGACAAAGTCAAGCTCGGCGCCGCTGCCGAGGCCGAGACCATTCGTAAAATGGTCATCGCGATGGCCCGTGATCCCCGCGTACTAGTGATCAAACTAGCGGACCGGCTGCACAATATGCGCACCATGCGCTTCCTGCCACCGGAGCAGCAGGCGCGCAAAGCAAGGGAAACTCTCGAGGTCTTCGCCCCGCTGGCACACCGGCTGGGCATGGCGACCATCAAGTGGGAGCTTGAGGACCTCTCCTTCGCGATCCTGCACCCGAAAAAATACGACGAAATTGTGCGGCTGGTGGCCAACCGGGCGCCGTCTCGCGACACCTACCTGCGAACGGTGATTGACGAAGTCTCTGAACAGCTGACCGGGTCGCGGATTACCGCCACCGTTGAAGGCAGGCCCAAGCACTATTACTCGATCTATCAGAAGATGATCGTGCGCGGCCGTGATTTCGATGACATCCACGACCTGGTCGGGGTTCGGATCATGGTCGAGGACGTACGCGACTGCTACGCCGCGATCGGGGTCGTGCACTCAGTGTGGCAACCGATGCCGGGGCGATTCAAGGATTACGTCGCCCAACCCCGATTCGGGGTCTATCAGTCGCTGCATACCACGGTGATCGGACCGGACGGCAAACCGCTGGAAGTGCAGATCCGCACCCGTGACATGCACCGCACCGCGGAGTACGGCATCGCTGCGCACTGGCGGTACAAGGAGACCAACGGCACCCACAACGGTGTCCATAACGGAGCCGTTGATATCGACGAGATGGCCTGGATGCGCCAGCTGCTGGACTGGCAGCGGGAGGCCGCCGACCCCAGTGAGTTCCTCGAGTCGCTGCGTTATGACCTAGCCACCCGGGAAATCTTCGTCTTCACACCCAAGGGCGAGGTCATCACGCTGCCCACCGGCTCCACCCCGGTCGACTTCGCCTACGCGGTACACACCGAGGTCGGCAACCGTTGCATCGGCGCGCGGGTCAACGGCCAGCTCGTCGCCCTGGAGCGGCAGTTGGAGAACGGCGAGGTCGTCGAGATCTTCACCTCGAAGGCCGAGGGTGGCGGTCCGAGTCGGGACTGGCTTTCCTTCGTCGCCTCGCCCCGGGCCCGGGCCAAGATCCGGCAATGGTACGCCAAGGAGCGTCGCGAGGAGGCCATCGAGACTGGCAAGAACGCCATCGCCAAGGAACTGCGCCGGGTGGGACTACCCGTGCAGCGGCTGGTCTCCGCCGAGTCGATGGTGGCCGTGTCCCGAGAGCTGCGTTATCCCGACGTCAGCGCCCTGTACGCCGCTGTCGGTGAGCACCATGCCTCGCCCCGCCATGTGGTGCAACGGTTGGTTGCGCTGCTCGGCGGCGAGGAGGGTGCCGAGGAGGTGCTGGCCGATCGGGCCACTCCCTCCACTGTTGCGCGCCGCCGACCGACCACTGACTCCGGCGTGCGGGTCAGTGGCGCCGCAGACGTCTACGCCAAGCTCGCCCGGTGCTGCACACCGGTGCCGGGTGACGAGATCCTCGGGTTTGTCACCCGGGGTGGCGGGGTCAGCGTGCACCGCACCGACTGCCCCAACTCTGAGTCGCTGCGGGCGCAACCTGAGCGGCTGGTCGACGTGGAGTGGGCTCCCTCGTCGTCCTCGGTGTTCCTGGTCGCGATTCAGGTAGAGGCGCTGGATCGACACCGCCTACTGTCCGATGTCACCAAGGTGCTCGCTGACGGCCGGGTGAACATTCTGTCCGCCTCGGTCACTACCACCCGGGACCGGGTGGCGGTGAGCCGGTTCTCCTTCGAGATGGGGGATCCGAAGCACCTGGGTCACGTGCTGCGCGCGGTGCGCAACATCGAGGGCGTTTACGACGTCTACCGCGTCACGTCTTCCAACTGACTTGCCACAGTGATGTCGAGGTCGAGCGTCAGGTCGCCTTGACGTCGACGGATGTGATCGTGACCGGTTGGTTGGGCTTGCCGCCACCGGGGGAGGGTTCCAACGAGCCATCGTCGCCCGCCTTGGCTATCTGGTCGAGGACCTCGAGACCGGCCGGCGAAATCGAGGCGAAGACGGTGTATTGGGGTGGGAGTTGAGTCTGGCCGTAGATCAGGAAGAATTGGCTACCGCCGCTGTCGGGTTGGCCGGTATTGGCCATCGCTACGAGCCCGCGCCCGTAGGCCAGCTGGGGAAACACCTCATCCGGGATGGTGTATCCCGGTCCGCCGGTGCCCGACCCAGTCGGATCACCGCATTGCAGCACCTGCAATCCAGGGTTGGTGACCAGGCGGTGGCACGGGCTGTTGGCGTAAAAACCCTGCTGGGCCAGGCTGACGAAGCTGTTCACGGTGCATGGGGCCAACGCCCGGTCGAGCGTGAGGCCGATCGCGCCGGCTGAGGTCTGCATGGTCACCGGCACGGTGCCTCGGGCGGAGGTGGAACCGGCCAGCGGGGGCTTCACCGGTCTGGCCGGGGCCTGCTGGGTGGTCGGGTATTGGCAGTCCACCGACGCAGGCAGTGGCGTCGGCCGAACCGGTAGCGGGGTGAGCTTGTTGTCGGCGCGGGGTGTGGCCGGTGGGCTCGCTTTGGCCGGTGTTGTCGCTGTGGACGGCTTCGCGGTGGCCTCGACTGCCTGGTGCCGGTTGCCCAACGTCACGATCAGCACCACGATGCCGATGACCAGCACCACCGCGGCCACGCCGCCCGCCACGGCATACCTGCGACGCGCCTTGGCTCGTTCCGCTCGGCGGACGAGCTGGCGATCCAGTTTACGTTTCGCGGCCTCGCGACGCTGCTCGTTCGTGGGCACCCGGACTCCTGTGGCTCGGCGACGATCGCGGCGCAGTCTATGTGGGCCGCGGTTGAGCCCGCCGCCAGCCTCCCTGACGTGCGCGCCCTAGGCTGGGACCTGTGCTCCTCGCAGGTTTCCCCACCGGATCCTTCCAGGCGAACTGCTTCGTGCTCGCCCACGAGGCTGGCGGTCCGTGCGTGGTGGTCGACCCGGGGGAGGGTTCCGAGCAGCCACTAGACGACCTCCTGCGCCAGCACCGGCTCGACCCGGTGGCGGTCCTGCTCACACATGGGCATTTCGATCACATCTTCGCGGTGACGCCGGTATGCGACGGCAATGACATCCCGGCTTGGATCCATCCCGAGGACCGGGTGTTGCTGTCCGACCCGCTACGGGCGCTGTCTGCCGATGCGCGCCAGTTCTTCGGCGGCCGGGTTGCGCTGCGCGAGCCCCGTGAGGTGCGCTTGCTGGCTGACGGGGCGTCCTTGGAGCTGGCCGGGCTGACCCTGACCGTCGACCACACCCCGGGTCACACCCGCGGCTCGGTGACCTTCCGCTCGGTGGCTGACGAGGGCTCCGGTGCGGGGCCGGGCCTGCTGATCTCCGGCGACACGCTGTTCGCCGGTTCGATCGGACGAACCGATCTACCCGGCGGTGACCACGAGCAGATGCTCGCCTCGCTAAGGGACAAGATCCTTGTGCTGGACGACGAGACTGTGGTGCGGCCCGGGCACGGTCCGCAGACCACCATCGGTCGGGAACGTGCGAGCAACCCGTTCCTGCACGGCCTCACCGCTCCTGGCCGATCCCGAGGATTATGAGGTGATCACGTCCGTTCAGCGACGGGTTCGATCTTGTCGTGCCGGGCCACCAGTGCGGCGATCGCCGTGGTGATGGGGACAGCGGCGACGAGCCCGATGCTGCCGACCAGCGTGCGGACCACCTCCTGGGCGACGTCCTGAGTGGTCACCAGGGTGCCGAAACTCTGCCCGGACAGCGAAAAGAGCAGTAGCACGGGCAACACGGCTCCGGTGTAGGCGAGCGCCAAGGTGTTGACCGCAGAAGAGATGTGGTCCCGGCCGATCCGCAGTGCGGCGGTATAAAGCTGCCGGGCCCCGAGCTCGGGATTCGCCCGGCGCAATTCCCATACCGAACTCGTCTGGGTGACGGTGACATCGTCGAGGACGCCGAGAGCTCCGATAAGCATCCCGGCTAACAGCAAACCCCGCGCATCGATTCCGTGGCCGAGGACTCCGATGAGCTTGGCGGTGTCGTCGTCCAGCCCGGTCAGTTGGGTGGCCGCGGAGAATGCGGTACCGAGCACCCCGATCAGAGCGAGGCTCAGCACCGTGCCTAAAACCGCGCTGGAGGTCTGTGCCGAGACACCGTGCGTGAGATACAGCACCCCAAACATGATCATACTCGCAGCCAGCACGCCGACGATCACCGGGTTGCCGCCGGTCAGGATCGCGGGGAACAGGTAAGTCACCAACACCAGAAAGCTGAAGCCCAGCGCGGCCAGCGACGCGAGGCCTCGCCACCGGCCGAGCAACAACACAGCGGCGGCGAACAGCGCGGCCAGCCACAGCATCGAGGCGCCACGCTGAAAATCCTGGATCTGGTAAGACGCGGCGTCGGAAGGATTTCCACCGGTGTACCCGAGGACCACGTGGTCGCCGACCGCGAAACGCGGCGTGCTCGGTTCGTCGGGCAATACCTGTTGGATCACCACACCCGGTGAGTAGCCGTCGGTGAGCTGCACGCTGAGCGAAATGCACTTCTTGTCTTGACCTGCGGACCCGGCACCATCAACGCCTGCACCGCCGGTGGTGCAGGGGGCGGAGGTCGCAGTGAGCACCTCGCCCTGCACGGGCCGCTGCCCCAGTCCGATGTCGACACCGCTGTGGGGGTGGTCACCCGGCCAGGTCAGCCAGAGCCCTACGACGGTGGCTAGCGCGACGGGGACCAGGACCGCCACCAGCAACATCTTGACCCGGCGGGAGGACGGCGGCGCAGGTCCGTGCCCATGTCCGTGGCCATGCAAGCTGGCGGTCCCGGCCGGCTCGCCGGTGCCGCGGTCACGGTGCCGGCCGGTTCTGTGGTCCAGTGCACTCATCAGCTGGGCGTGCCTCTCTGGTCGATACCGCGCTACGTTCCTAGCGGATCGAATGTGTGTTCGATACAGTGGGTCGATGCGGTGGGACAACCTGATGCTCTCGGACGAGTCTGCCCAGGACGCGCTGTTTGGGGCAGAGGACGTCATCAGGCGTACCTTTGACACCCCGGAGTTCCGCGGGATGACCTTTTACGAGGTGCGGGCCCAGTCGATCATCAATAAGGTACCTGGCCAATCCCGGATGCCCTTCGAGTGGACCGTCAACCCTTATCGCGGCTGCAGCCATGCTTGTGTTTATTGCTTCGCTCGGCGGACTCATGAGTACCTCGATCTTGACGCTGGGATCGATTTCGACTCGAAGATCGTGGTGAAAGTCAACGCGCCGGAGCTGCTGCGTAGGCAGCTCATGTCCTCGCGTTGGGCGGGAAGCCATATCGCGATGGGTACTAACGTCGATCCCTACCAGCGGGTCGAGGGGCGCTACCGGCTGATGCCCGGCATCCTTGAGGCTCTCCGCGATACGCGGAATCGGTTCTCGATTCTCACCAAGGGCACCCTGGTGTTGCGTGACCTGCACCTGCTCCGCGAAGCCGCGAAGGTCACCGACGTCGCGGTCAACGTCTCAGTGGGATTTGTCGACGGGGCGCTCTGGCGCCAGGTCGAGCCTGGCGCGCCCGCGCCGCGCGCCCGGCTCAGCGTGTGTCGCACGCTCACCGATGCGGGCATCGGATGCGGTGTGCTGATGGCACCTGTACTCCCGTACCTCACAGACTCACTGAGTCAACTTGAGGCGACAGTGTGCGCGATCGCGGAGGCCGGCGCCCGCAGTATCACCCCACTCGTGCTCCACCTGCGCCCCGGCGCGCGGGAGTGGTACCTCGCCTGGCTGGAGCGCGAGCACCCGGAGCTGGTGTCCCGCTATCAAGAGCTTTACGGCGCAGGCGCATACGCCCCCAAGACATATCGGCAGAGCATCTCCGCTCGGGTCGCCGCACTGGCTCGGCGTTACGGCGTCGGAGCCGTGGTACCAGGCGAAGCCCGCAGATCCCCGGTCCGGCGCACCGTGGTGCGGGGACGGCCCGCGGTGGCAAGCGCCTCAAGCTCAACGAATTCGCAGCCGGAGCAGCTCAGGCTGCTATGACGAGGGGACGCCGACGGCGGCAGCCCTCTCGGCGCGGCTAGCCTCTGCAGGGTCCGGTTTGCCGTCGGAGAGACCTAGGAGCGAGTTCCCGTGATGCGCACCCACCCTGCCGGCACGCTGCGCGCCGAGCATGCCGGGAACACCGTCACCCTCGCCGGGTGGGTTGCCCGGCGCCGCGACCACGGGGGCGTAATCTTTATCGACCTGCGAGACGCCTCCGGGGTGGCGCAGGTGGTCTTCCGAGAGGGTGACATGGCGCAGCGGGCGCACCGGCTGCGCGCCGAGTTCTGCCTGCAGGTCACTGGCACCGTGGCGATCCGCCCCGAGGGCAATGCGAACCCGGACATTCCCACTGGGAGCATTGAAGTCACTGCCGAGGAGCTGACGGTGCTCAGCGAGTCAGCACCGTTGCCGTTTCCGCTCGACGAGCACCTTGAGGTCGGCGAGGAGATCCGGTTGCGGCACCGCTACCTCGATCTGCGCCGGGCCAGCCCCGCTGCCGCGATGCGACTGCGTAGCGAAGCCAATCGGATCGCCCGCAGGGTGCTGTATGAGGAGCGCTTCGTCGAGGTGGAAACCCCGACCTTGACCCGATCCACCCCGGAAGGGGCCCGGGACTTCCTGGTGCCGGCGCGGCTACAGCCGGGCTGCTGGTATGCACTGCCGCAGTCACCGCAGCTGTTCAAGCAGCTACTCATGGTCGCTGGCATGGAGCGGTACTACCAGATCGCCCGCTGCTACCGAGATGAGGACTTCCGCGCCGACCGGCAGCCTGAGTTCACCCAGCTCGACATCGAGATGAGCTTCGTCGAGCAGGATGACGTGATCGCGCTTGGCGAGAAAGTGATCGCCGCCCTGTGGGCGGCGTTGGCTGACTACCACATCGAGCTGCCGATCAGCCGGCTGAGCTACCTCGACGCGATGGCGCGCTACGGCACCGATAAACCAGACCTCCGTCTCGGGCTTGAGCTTATCGAGCTGACCAGCTACTTCGCCGACACCCCATTCCGGGTGTTCCAAGCGCCCTATGTGGGAGCGGTGGTCATGCCCGGCGGAGCGAGCCAGCCGCGGCGGCAGCTGGACGCGTGGCAGGAGTGGGCTAAGCAACGGGGTGCCAAGGGACTGGCCTATGTGCTCATCGGCGCGGACGGTGAGCTGTCCGGGCCGGTGGCGCGCAACCTTGCTGAGCATGAGCGGGAGGGCCTGGCTAAGGCGACCGGCGCCAACCCTGGCGACTGTGTGTTTTTCGCTGCCGGTGATGCACGTGACGCGCGTGCTCTGCTGGGTGCCGCCCGGGTGGAGGTCGGTCGGCGCTGCGGCCTGATTGACGAGTCGGCCTGGTCATTCGTCTGGGTAGTCGATGCACCCATGTTCGAATCCGCCGAGGGCAGTGGCGATGTGCCAATGGGGCACAGCAGCTGGACGGCGGTTCATCATCCATTCACCGCGCCCACGCGGGAGTGGATAGGCCGTTTCGAGCAGAACCCGGGCGCCGCGCTGGCCTATGCTTACGACATCGTCTGCAACGGCAACGAGATCGGCGGGGGCTCGATCCGTATCCATCAGGCTGACGTACAACAACGAGTTTTCCAGGTTCTCGGGATCACCGATGACGAGGCCCGAGACAAGTTCGGGTTCCTACTCGAGGCTTTTCGTTACGGCCCGCCGCCGCATGGAGGTATTGCCTTCGGCTGGGACCGGGTCTGCATGCTGCTCGCCGGTGTTGACTCATTGCGTGAGGTCATTGCGTTCCCGAAGTCCGGTGGAGGTTTCGACCCGCTCACCGGCGCTCCAGCCCCGATCACCCGAGAGCAGCGCATCGAGGCGGGGGTGGACGCGAAGCCTGCCGCGAAGGGATAGCGGTGCTGCACCTACGGGTGACCTGCCCGGCGGAGAACACCGACGCGGTGATTGACACGCTACGTAAGGAGCCCGGCGCGGTACACCTCACTGTGCTGCGGGGTGCCGCGATCGATCCACCCGGTGATCTCGTCGAAGCGGACATGGTTCGCGAGGCCGCCGACGCGGTGTTGGCCGCACTGTGCGGGTTGGGTGTCGACCACGTCGGCGGGGTCACCCTGGAACCACTGGACACCGTGCTCTCCGACGCGGCGGACGCCGCCGCGGTGACCGTGCCGGGAGAGCCCGCTGACGCGGTGGTCTGGGACGAGCTCATCGCGCGGACCGGAGACGATTCACGACTGACTTTCACCTTCATGGCGTTCCTTACCTTGGCCTGCCTGATCGCGGTGGTCGGAGTGGTCACGGATTCTCCGATCACCGTGGTGGGGGCGATGGTCGTCGGGCCGGAGTTTGCGCCGCTGGCGGCAATGGCGGTCGGGCTGGTGCTACGCCGTGGTGATCTGATCCGCAGGGCGGCAATGGCGTTGGGCCTCGGCTTCCCGCTGGCCATGCTCATTGCCGCCGCCGGCGCGTTGCTCGGCGAATGGACCGGGCTGATCGATGTGGAAGTCGTCGGTTCACTCAAGCAGGTCGACTTCATCTATCAGGTGGGGCCCTTCTCCCTGATCCTCGCCATGCTGGCCGGCGCGGCCGGGATGCTCAGTCTCACGTCGGCGAAGTCGGCCGCGCTGATCGGGGTGTTCATCTCGGTAACGACGGTGCCAGCCGCGGCGTTTGCGGTGGTTGCTATCACCACTGGCGCCTGGCGGACGGCCGGTGAGTCGACCCTGCAGCTGCTGGTGAACCTGGTCGGCATCGCGTTTGCGGGGGTCCTCGTGCTATTGCTGCGCACCCGCCGTGAGGACCGCAGCCTCGGCCGTCCGCTGACCCGGGGCTGACGTCCGCATGCCGCCGGGTTAATGCGGTGGAATCTGCTCAGTCGGCCGGCGGCGGTACCGTCGCGGTGTGGTCGATAACGGGGCAGATAACGGTGTGGCTAGTAACCGTGCGAGTAATGAAGCTCTTTTCGGCGAGGGGCTGTTCGCTGCGCAGGCCGAAAAGCGTGCCGAGCAGCGGCTGTCCGCCTCAGCGCCGCTAGCGGTACGGATGCGCCCGGCCACGCTGGCGGAGGTCGTCGGGCAGGATCATCTACTGGCGCCCGGCAGCCCGTTGCGCCGGTTGGTCGAGGGTGGATCGGCGGCGTCGGTCATCCTCTACGGCCCACCGGGAACCGGGAAGACGACGCTGGCCAGGTTGGTCTCGCAGGCGACCGGCCGACGCTTCGAGGCGATGTCAGCGCTGTCGGCGGGGGTCAAGGAAGTCCGCGCCGTGATTGACGCGGCCCGTCGCCGGTTGGGACGCGAGGGCGGCGACGCCACTGTGCTGTTCATTGACGAGGTGCACCGCTTCTCCCGCACCCAACAGGATGCGCTGCTCGGTGCGGTCGAGGACCGAGTCATCCTGCTGGTCGCCGCGACCACCGAGAACCCGTTCTTCTCGGTGGTATCGCCGCTGCTGTCGCGCTCACTGGTGCTGCAGTTGCACCCCTTATCCGACGGCGACGTGCAGGGCCTGATCCAGCGTGCCTTGACCGATCCGCGCGGCCTGGCCGGGTCGATCACCCTCGCGGCTGCGGCCGAGGAACACCTCGTGCGTCTCGCCGCCGGGGATGCCCGGCGCGCGCTAATCGCACTTGAGACCGCCGCCGAGGCGGTGACCTCAGCCGGCGGCACCGAGGTGGACCTGGCTTGCGTCGAGTCAGTGGTGAACCGAGCGGCGGTGCGCTACGACCGGGACGGGGACCAGCACTACGACGTGATCAGTGCCTTCATCAAGGCCATCCGCGGGTCCGATGTGGATGCGGCGTTGCACTACCTGGCGCGGATGGTGGAGGCGGGAGAGGACCCCCGATTCATCGCCCGGCGGCTGGTGGTACACGCCAGCGAGGACATCGGGATGGCTGACCCCACGGCCTTGCAGACCGCGGTGGCCGCCGCCCACGCGGTGCAGTTCATCGGCATGCCCGAGGGCAGGCTTGCGCTTGCCCAGGCCACCGTGCATTTGGCTACCGCACCGAAATCCAACGCGGTGATCGCCGGGATCGACGCGGCCCTGGCTGACGTCCGTGCCGGTGCCACCGGGGCCGTTCCCGCTCACCTGCGCGACGGACATTACGTGGGCTCGGCCCGGCTTGGTCATGCGCAGGGTTATCTCTACCCCCACGACGCGCCTGACGGCGTGCTGGCCCAGCAGTATCCCCCGGACGCCCTGGTCGGCCGCGATTATTACCAACCCAGCGCCCACGGCGCCGAACGCGCCCTCTCCGAGCGGATAACCCGGCTCCGCGGAATCATCCGCGGCCGCTGATCGCGGCAACACGCCTCCCAGACGCCAGTGGCGCACCCCAGGCAGAAGTGCTCCTCGTCTGCGACTTGCCCACGGCCTGGAGAGTTGCGATCATGAGCGCACATGGATCAGCAGGCTCGCTCCAGGTTCGTGGTGTAGCGCTGGTGTGACGCAGAATCCGCTGTTGACGCGTCGTCGACATTGCGTAGGCATCCGTGGAAGGCAATACCGTGAGCGTTGTCTCGTCGGCAGGTCCGTCCCGTTCCGAGGGTCCCGGTGGGACCGCGGAACAGGGATCGACCGGCGCAACCCACTGTGACACGACAGCGGAGCGGGCCGCGTTAGCGGCGCTGCGTAGCAGGTATCCGGCGCTCGCCGCCCGGTACGGCGCAGCCTTGAGACAAGCCCGGGTGGCGGCGCTGGGCAAGCTGTGGGTCGCGTTGTCACGGGAACGGATAGATGGTCTCGTCCCGTCGGCACGTGACGGCCGTGCGACACTCCTGCTGCCCGACGGCACCCGGCTGTCGGCCCCTCTCCCGATCACAGACCCCTTCGCTGAGCACCCGGCTGGCCTGGCCGTCACCCTGCACGGAGCTTCCTCGCAGCTGATCGACCACCCCGTCGCCCTGCTGACGGCCATGGCGTCGCAGTCCAACCGGACCGACACCGACCGATGGCTCGGGTTGTCCGCTGAGCTGGGTGACAGCGTCGCCAACCACGCCCTCGCGCTGGTCGGTGAGTCCTGGCGGCGCGAACGGCTGGCAATTGACGGAACGCCGGGGAATAACGTGTTGCGCTGGGCAGCCCGTCGGGCCGCCGCCGATCCGGGTTTCAGCCCGCTCGCCCTGTTCGAGCAGGCCGTCGTCGACGGGCATCCCCTCCACCCGTGCGCACGGGTCCGCGGCGGGATGACCGTAGAAGAGCTGTTCGCCTACGCGCCGGAGTGGGCCGACGAGCTCGCCATCCGGATCGTTGCCATCGCGCAGTCGTCATTCGCTGCGCCTTTGCCCGAATGGCGAGGCATGACTGCCCTGCTCCGTTACTGGCACCCCCAGGTCGCTGACGCCGCCGAGGCGCACCTGCGCGGTATTCGGCGGGATCCGGCTGACTACGAGTTGTTGCCGGTGCACCCGTGGCAGCTGTGCCGCGCGTTGGACGACCGCTACGCTGACGCGCTCACCGATGGGCGAGTGATTGCCATCCCTGGGGTGCGGATCCTCGCTCGGCCGCTGCTGTCGCTGCGGACGCTCGCTCCCGTGACGGACCGGCGAGCCGCCCATATCAAGACCGCGGTCGACGTCCGGCTTACCACCGCGATCCGCGTGGTCTCGCCGGCAGCGGCACACAACGGCCCGCTGATGTCGGAGCTGATGGTCGAGATCTGCCGGCGCGAGCATGGCTTCGGCGGGCGGTTCATCAGCCTTGCCGAGTTGGCCAGCGGGAGCTACCGGCCAGCCCCGGGCGAACCCGTCGGCGGTGCAGCCAGCCTCGCCGCGATCGCTCGGGAGTCCCCGGAGCGCCACGCTGGCGCAGGTGAGATTGCACTTCCGGCAGCCGCGCTCGCTGCCCGCTCGCCTCGCAGCGGGCGGTCACTGCTCGCTGATGTGCTTGACGACGTGGCGTCAGTGGACCGGCGCTCACGCTCTGACATCGCCGCTCGCTTCCTTGCCAGCTACTGCGACTGCATGTTGCCCGCGTTGTTCGCATTGTTGTCCCGCTGGGGAGTTGCGCTGGAGGCGCATGGGCAGAACGCCGTCGTGGTTTTGCGCAACGGCCTACCGGTACGCCTAGTCTACCGAGACTTCGGGAGTATCCGGGTGAGTCCGGCGCGACTGTCCCGTCGCGGCCTGCGGCCACCGATGTTACTCGGGGCGCTACTCACCGAAGACGAAGACGAGCTGCGGACAAGGTTGTTCTTCCCGCTGATCGACACCCACCTCAGTCAGGTCGTCGCCGCGCTCGCGCATGCCGGTGAGGACGATCCCGGGCGGTTATGGTGGCAGGTTGCCGAATGCTGCCGCACGGTCTACGCAACGCTGACCGCTGATCCCACCATTCGAGTCCAGGCGCAACGGGACGAGGCCTGCTTGTTCGCCCCTACTCTCCGCGTGAAATCCATGCTGCGGGTCCAGATGTCTGCCAATCCCCATGCCTCGCAATGGGTGGCTATACCCAATCCGTTGGCGACAGCCGGATGAATCAGGTGCAGGGCACCACCCCAACCGGGGAGCAGCTTCGCACGATCGAAGAGCTGCGGATGTACGAGACCTTGGGCGCGGACGCGCCGCGGTACTCCACAGCGTTCCTCGAGCATCTGCCGAGGGCGCGCTCCGTGGTTCTGCACCGTCTGCTCGCGGCCCTGTGGCGAGAGGACGTCGGCGCGATTCGGACGGCCAGTTGTCGTCTCGACACCAGCACCCACACACGGGACCACGCGGCTGCATCGGCGCTCGAGTCGCTGCTGGGCGATGCTCAGCCGGGCAGCTGGCAGGTCCAGCAGCTCGACGGCACGGCGGTGCTAGCCTTTCCCCTCCGCGCCGAGCACGCCTTCGACAACATCAAGCCAGGTCCCCCGGTGCTGTGCCTCCGGGCCGGCGAGACGACCGTCATCGAGTCGCCGTACGCTCTTGTCGAGCTCCTGGCTCAATACGAGCCGGCGCCGGGCTGGCAATCGTTCGGCGCCGAGCTCGCGGACACGGTGGCCAACCTCACGCTGGCCTATGTCCGATCGGAGAAGCAGCGGCTGGCCCTGCTCGAGATTGCGATCCAGTTGGCCGCACCGGATACCGTAGGGCTCGCGCAAATGCTCGCCGCACGCGCGGCGCCCGAGGACATCATGGTGTTCTTCGAGCGGCTCAACACCGAGGGGCACAACCTGCACCCGTGTGGCCGCGGCCGGCTGGGAATGCGACCAGCCGCCCTGCTGCGCCACGACCTGGAGTCCGAGACGTCGACCGATTTGACCTTGGTGGGCATCAAGCGAGAGCGCGTCGAGTCCACACCCGACGAGCTGGGCCGCGATGTCGGGCAGCTGCTGTGGGCCGAGTACCCGAGACTCGACACCGCCGTCCGTGAGCACTTCCGCGCCGATCAGCTCGACCCAACCGGCTACGTGTTCGTGCCCGTCCACGCCTGGCAGCTGGAACAGGTCGTCCGCCCCCTGTTCGCGGACGAGATCACCGACCGGACAGTGGTGCCGGTGCCCGGTGCCCGGCTGGCTGGCGTACCGACGTCCAGCGTGCGAACGTTGCTCACCGAGCGCTCACCCGCGGGGCGGCGCCTGCTCGTCAAGACCTCCCTCGACACCTTGATCGGCTCCACCCGACGGTCCATCTCGGCGCACACGACGAACAACGGGCCGGTGTATAGCCGGCTGCTCCGGCAGGTCATCGACCGTGAGCCCGCTCTGATCGATCGGGTCGTCCTCCTCGATGAGCTCGCCGGCGCCAGTTATCTGCCGCTGGCCCATGATCCGGAGCCGGACCGCCGGTCCCGCGCGCTATCCGCACTCGTTCGTAGCGACATCAGCGCGTACCTACGCCCCGATGAGGTACCCGTCCCCGGCTGCGCGCTGCCCGCCCGGTCACCGGTGACAGAGTCGAGCTTGTTGGTCGAGCTCGTCACCCGCTACGCGGCGACGCGCGATGAAGGAGATCTCGCCACGGCCGGGCTGCGCTTCGTCGAGGAGTACGCCGCGCTGCTCCTCCCCGTATCCGTGATCCTCATGACCAAGTACGGCATCGCGGTGGAGGCCCACCTGCAAAACTGCATATTCACCTTCGTCGGCGCCGCGCCGACCCGATTGGTGTTGCGGGACTGGGGCGGAATGCGGATCTACCGCGCACGGCTGCGCAGGCAGGGACTTCGGCTCGAACCTCGGCCCGGAACGGCCACGGTAACTGACGACGTCCACGTGATGCGAGCCAAGATGCTGTACACCGCGCTGTCGAACCACCTTGGTGAGGTAGTCGCCCATGTGGTCGCACGCGCTGGCGTCCACCCGCGGGCGGCATGGCAGCGCGTCAGGTCGGTTGTGGTGGAAATCCTCGCCGACTTGGACGCTGACCCGGCTCTGCGCGAGGACGTCGACGCCGACCGCGCCGTCCTGCTCGGACCTACATTGCCCATCAAGGCGTTCGCGCGGATGCGGCTGGATCCAGCCGGCGGTGACCAATACGTACAAGTGCGCAACCCGCTCCATGAGGACGGTGCGCTCCCTTTGACACCTTCCCTCGCGCTGGGTACGGAGCGCCGTTGACCGTTCGTGCGCAGCAGCCCGAGGGGCCTACCTGGGAACGGGTGAGCGAGGCGCTGCGGCGGCAGGCATCCAAGGCCGAGCCCGTGTGCGCGTACGTCTATGACCTGAACGCGCTGATCGCGCAGGTCGAGTCGGTCCGCGCCGCGCTGCCCGAGCGCTGCGAGCTCTACTACGCAATCAAAGCCAATGGCCATCCCGCGGTGCTGAGCACGCTGGCGGCCTATGTTGACGGGTTCGAGGTGGCCTCGCTGGGCGAAATTGGCAAGGCGCTCGCTTCCGGCGGGTCGCAGCTCTCGTTCAGCGGCCCGGCTAAGACCGACGCCGAGATTTCCGGCGCGCTCCAGGCTGGTCTGGAGCTGCTCAACGTGGAGAGCGTGCACGAGCTGCGCAGAGCGGGATTGATCGGAGCCGAGCTCGGTGTCCGCGTGCCGGTGGCGCTGCGGGTCAACCGGCGCGCCAGCCGCCTTGCGGGTGATCTGCGCATGGCCGGAACCGCCACCCAGTTCGGTATCGACGAGGCCGGTCTGGCGGGAGCGATCGAGCTAGGTCGCACACTCCCGGCGGTCGCGCTGTGCGGTTTTCACCTGCACGCGGTGTCGAACAACCTCGACGCGGACGCGCACGCGACCTTCGTCACCGACAGCGTGGCGTGGTGCTTGCAGCAGGCGGCCCGGCACCGGATTGACCTCGGCATCATCGATGTCGGTGGTGGTATCGGGGTGGCCTACACCGGCGGCGACGGCTTCGACCTACCGACGTTCGGCGATGGGCTCGGTGCCGCGGTCGAGTGCCTGCCAGCGGGTGTGCGGCTGATCTTCGAGCTGGGCCGGTTTTTGGTCGCAGGGGCTGGCTGGTACGCCGCCGAGGTCGTCGACCTCAAGTGCACACACGGCCGCTATTTCGCGGTGCTCCGCGGCGGAACCCACCACTTCCGACTACCGGCAGCCTGGGGATACAGTCATCCGTTCACGGTGCTGCCGCTTGACGCGTGGCACTACCCGTTCGTCCGGCCCGAGGTGCGCGCGGTACGTGTCGACGTGGTCGGCGAACTCTGCACTCCTCGTGATGTGCTCGCCCGGGAGGTCTGGGTCGAACGGCTCCGCGTCGGTGACGTCGTGGTGTTTCCGCTGGCCGGAGCATATGCCTGGGAGATTTCTCACCACGACTTCCTCAGCCATCCGCACCCCGCCCAGCTCGTTCTGCGCGCACAATGACGACAGCCCACAATGACAGACCACAATTACGGAGGCCATGATGACGAGGCGTAAACGAGCCCGGTAGCCTGTCCGCCCATCACCGGCACGGCGTGCAGGGCGCCGCGGTCGGGACCGCCATCGGCAAGGGGAGGGCATGTGTCGGCAGGTCAGATCGCCGCGCTGATTGCCGCTGGGGCGTTCGTGGTACTGGTCGGTCTGCTAGCTGTACCACTGATCAAGTTGGGTCGTACCTTGGATGAGGCGACGCTGGCGATTCGCAAGGCCAGCGAGGACGCCGATCCCCTGTTCAGCGGCGCGAATACGACTGTCACCCAAGTGAACGCTCAATTGGAACGGCTGGACGGGATCACCGCGAACGCCCAAGCCGTGACCGGCAACGTGTCGGCGCTGACCTCGCTGTTCACCGCGACGCTGGGCGGCCCGTTGGTGCGAGTGGCGGCGCTATCATATGGCGTCAGCAAAGCGATGCGAGGTCGCCGCAAGAGCAGCAGGGACGTTGTATCCGGGCGCCGGCCGCGGGGACGACGGAATGGGAGCAAGCGGTGAAGAGGATGCTCTGGTTCAGCCTTGGCATTGCCGCCGGGGTTGCGGCCAGCCGCAAGGCTCGCGGCGCTGCCCACCGGATCACTCCTGCAGGGGCGGCCGAGAATGTCGGCGACGGGATTCGAGAACTAGCCGCAGCGGTCGGCTCCTTTGGAGCTGAGGTCCGGGCCGGGATGGTCCAGCGGGAGGCCGAGCTGCATTCCACCGTCACCCAGCGTACGGGCATGGACCTCCGGTCAAGGTCGGCCAGCGGTCGAGCGTCAGGCGCCGTGCGGGCCTAGCCCCGACTCAGTTCTGCACCCTGGTGACACTTTAGGTTGCCAGCGGTTTTCACTGCGCCGCCTGGCCGCAGTAGTATTCGGCGCCGCCACACGGCGGTAGTATTCGGCGCCGCATGGCGCGCACCGATCGCGCTTCTCAAGGAAGGCCCGTGCAGACCCACGAGATCCGTCAGCGGTTCCTGGACCGTTTCGAACGCTCCGGCCACACCGTGGTGCCCAGCGCTTCCCTACTGCTTGACGACCCGAATCTGTTGTTCGTCAACGCCGGCATGGTGCCCTTCAAGCCGTACTTCCTCGGTCAGGCGACACCGCCCTACAACCGGGCAACGTCAGTCCAGAAGTGTGTGCGTACCCCGGATATCGATGAGGTCGGAAAGACCACCAGGCACAACACCTTCTTCCAGATGGCGGGCAACTTCTCCTTTGGGGACTACTTTAAACAAGGAGCCATCGAGCACGCCTGGCAGCTAGTGACCGGATCCCAGGAGTCCGGCGGATATGGCTTCGATCCAGATCGCATCTGGGTCACCGTGTACACCGACGACGACGAAGCTGAGCAGTTGTGGCGCACGATCGCTGGGATAACTGCCGAGCGCATCCAGCGTCGGGGTATGGAAGACAACTTCTGGTCCATGGGAGTCCCCGGACCGTGCGGTCCCAGTTCCGAAATTTACTTTGACCGTGGCCCGGACTTCGGCCGGCCTGGGGGCCCGGTCGTCGACGAGGACCGTTTTCTGGAAATTTGGAACCTCGTCTTCATGCAGAACGAGCGCGGTGAGTCCACCGGCCCAGGCAAGGGTGATTTTCCGATTCTCGGACCGCTGCCCGCGAAGAACATCGACACCGGGATGGGTATCGAGCGGGTGGCGCTGCTGCTGCAGGACGTACCGAACGTCTACGAGACCGACTTGCTCCGGCCCGTGATCACTGTGGTCGAGCAGCTCTGCGGCCGGCGCTACGGTGCGGACCCGGTGGATGACGTGCGCTTCCGGGTGATCGCTGATCACGCCCGCACCGGCGTGATGCTCATCGGGGACGGGGTGACCCCCGGCAATGAGGCGCGTGGCTACGTCTTGCGCCGGTTGCTGCGCCGTACCGTGCGTTCCGCGCGCCTGCTGGGCGTCACCGAACCGGTGCTCAGTGACATCACCGCGGTGGTGCGCGACACGATGGGCCCGTCCTATCCGGAAATCGACACGGACTACCACCGGATCGAGGCGGTTGCCCGCGCCGAGGAGGAGGCGTTCCTGGCGACATTGTCCGCCGGTTCGCGAATCTTCGACCTCGCCGTGGCGCAGACCCGCCGAGCCGGCGGCTCGCAGCTGTCCGGGGATCAAGTGTTTCAGTTGCATGACACCTACGGTTTCCCGATCGACCTCACTCTCGAGATGGCGGCCGAAGCCGGCCTACGCGTCGATGAAAAAGGCTTCCGCACGCTGATGGCACAGCAGCGAAGCCGCGCCAAGGCCGACGCTGCGGCGCGCCGCTCGGGGCACGGGGACTTCAGCGAGTACCGCGCGGTGCTCGACGCGCACGGTCATACGGAGTTCCTGGGCTATACCGAACTCAGCGCCGAGGCCCGGGTGATCGGCCTTCTCGTCGACGGCGCCGCGGTCCCGGTGGCCGGTGCGGGCAGCGCGGTGGAGATGGTGCTCGACCGCACCCCGTTCTACGCCGAGGGTGGCGGCCAGCAGTCCGACTCCGGCACCGTGGTCGGTGACGGATTTGCCGTCGAAGTGATCGACGTGCAGTCCCCGGTGGCGGGCTTGTCCGTACACCGGGGCACGGTTGTCTCCGGCGAGGTTGCGCTCGACGCTCCGGTCTTCGCGCAGGTGGACGTCACCCGCAGACGCGCGGTGGCCCGAGCGCATTCCGCGACTCATCTGGTGCACTCCGGAATTCGTCGGGCGTTGGGCAGCAGCGCCACGCAGGCCGGCTCGCTCAACGCCCCCGGCCGGTTGCGGTTCGACTTCACCTCGCCAGGCGGTGCGGTGCCGTCCAGCGTGCTGACCGACGTTGAGGACGAGGTCAACGAGGTTCTGTTGCGCTCGCTGCCGGTCACGGCCGAGGTGATGCCCATCCAGGCCGCTCGCCGCGACGGTGCCATCGCGATGTTCGGCGAGAAGTACGGTGACGCCGTTCGGGTAGTTACCATCGGCGACTACTCCAAGGAGCTCTGCGGTGGTACCCACGTGCCGAACTCGGCCGACATCGGCCTGATCAAACTGCTGTCCGAGGCGTCCATCGGCTCCGGGATCCGCCGGGTGGAAGCACTGGTCGGCCTCGACGCGTTCCGTTTCCTGGCGCGCGAGCATGTGTTGGTGGCGCAGCTCTCTGAACAGCTCAAAGCCCGCCCCGAGGAGCTGCCTGAACGCATCGGCGCGGTGACCGAGCGGCTACGCGCGGCCGAGCGCGAGCTTGAACGGCTACGCGCCGCCGCGGTGCTGTCCTCGGCGAGCGCCCTGGCCGAGGGCGCCGAGCAGGTCGGTGCCACCGCTTTGGTGGCGGCCGAAACGAGCGAGGGGATCAGCGGTGCAGATCTGCGCGCGCTGGCCACGGAGGTCCGCGGCCGGCTGGGTGAACGACCGGGTGTGGTCGCGCTGTTCAGCGCTGATCATTCGACAAGCAAGGTGTCCTTCGTCGTGGCCACCACCGCCGCCGCGCGGCGGCAAGGGTTGGCTGCGGGCGCGCTGGTGCCGGTGTTCGGCCCGGCGGTGGGTGGTCGTGGGGGCGGCAAACCTGATCTGGCCCAGGGCGGCGGTACCGAACCTGGCGGGATCGGAATCGCGGTGTCGGCCCTGCGCACCGAGCTCGCGCGGCGCAACGGCGCGTGATGAAGTCTGATCCCGGAATCGGACGCCGCCTCGGCGTGGATTTCGGCGAGGTGCGCGTCGGGGTGGCGCTGTCGGATCCGGCCGGCATCCTCGCGACGCCCTTGGTCACGCTGAGACGCGACCGGTCGCGGGGCACGGACCTCGAAGCGTTGGCGGCGTTGGTGGCCGAGCATGAGGTGATTGAGGTAGTGGTCGGGCTTCCGCGCACCCTCGCCGGGAGGGAGGGCCCAGCGGCACAGGCGGCAACAGAATACGCCCGTGCCCTGGCTGACCGGCTTGGTGACGAGGTGGCGGTCCGGCTGACCGACGAGCGTCTCACGACCGTTTCGGCCGCTCGGGTGCTTGCTGAGCGGGGTGTTCGCGGTCGCAAGCAGCGCGCGGTGGTCGATCAGGCCGCAGCGGTGGAGATCCTGCAAAGTTGGCTCGACGCACGGCGGTCGGCGTGATGACCGCTGACGCGCATGGTCGCGCGGAGGCGCGTTTATGACCGACGACCTCGGGCTGTTCAGGGACACCACAGACCGAGCTGAGCCTCGCCGCCCACAGCAGCGCACCGATGGCCGTCGGGCACGGCGCCAGATCAGGGAGCGGCGCCGGCGACGTGTTGTGGTTAGCGCTGTCTTGGCTGTGCTCGTGCTGGCGATCGGCGGCGTGTTGTTCGGAGTGCGCGAGCTGCAGGCATGGCGCGCCGTACCTGACTTTGTCGGCGCCGGGGGTGCGGAGGCGGTCGTGCAGGTCGAGGATGGCCAGAGCCTGACCGCGATTGGAGCCACCCTAGTGCGGCGCAACGTCGTCGCCAGCGTCCGCGCCTTCACCCGCGCGGCTGAGGCCGACACCCGGGTCCGAGCTGTGCAACCGGGCTACTACCAGGTGCGGCAGCGAATGTCCGGATCTGCTGCTGTGGCAAGACTGCAAGAGCCAGCTGCTCGGGTCGGACACCTGGAGATTCGCGGCGGCGAACAGCTCGACAACGTCGACCTGCCCGACGGTACGACCGTGCCGGGACTGCTCACCGAAATTTCCCGAGCGAGCTGTGCGGTGATCGCCGGAGCGAGCACCTGCGTGCGCCCAGAGGACCTGCGCACGGCGATGAGCCAGTCCGATCTCAACCAGCTTGCGGTACCGAGCTGGGCTTTAGATCCGATATCGCGGGTGGAACCTCGTCGACGACTGGAAGGTCTGCTGGTTCCGGGGAACTACGATGTGCGCCCTGGTAGTTCGGCGATGAATCTATTGCGGCAGGTGGTCGGCACTTCCGCAGCTCGGCTGCTAGCGGGGGGTTTCCCCGCGTCCGCAGCAGGTACCGGTTACAGCGCTTACGACATGCTGATAATCGCTTCGGTGATCGAGCGCGAGGCGATTGTTCCGGATTTCAAGCGGGTGTCCCGAGTAATATACAACCGGCTGGCTGCCGGGATGCCGTTGCAAATGGACTCCACAATCAATTACCCACTGGACCGGCCGGAGGCGAACACCTCAGACGCCGACCGTGCCCGGCCCGGTGCGTACAACACCTACATCAACGTCGGGCTGCCGGCGTCGCCGATCGGGTCGCCCAGCGCGTCGGCCATCGCGGCGGCGCTGAACCCCGAACCAGGAAGCTGGCGCTACTTCGTGAAGTGTCAGAAAGACGGCGCATCATGCTTCTCTGTCACCAGAGAGCAGCACGAAGCGGCAGTGCGAGACGCAGCCGCCCGCGGCGTCTTCTAGCCGTTGTCTGTCCACAACCACTCCGCCATCCACATCTGATGTCCGAACCGGCCGGTCCGTCGACGTGCGCCGGGCATCCTGCGGGCGTGGGCGGTGTGTGGGTAGCAGTGGCGGGAGCCGTTGCAGGAACCGGGGGAGCGATGGTGCTGCGCCGGCTTCCCCGGGGTGTCCGGGTACCGGTGCCGGTCTGCACCGTGGCGGTGGCCGTACTGTGGGCGGTGGTCGGCGAACGGGCGAGCGAGGGTCTACCCGTGTGGTGGTGGCCGGTTCCGCTGGTTCTCGGCTGGGCTGGCGTGCTGCTGGCAAGTGCCGACCTGATTGCCCGACGCCTACCAGACGCACTGACGTTGCCAGCCTATCCGGTAGTGGCGGTCCTGCTTGTCGCTGCCGCGGTCGGTGCTGGCAATAGTGAGGCACTAGCTCGCGCCACCGCCGGCGGGTTGCTGTGGGTCGGCGGCTATGCCGCAGTGCGTCTCGTCGCACCGGGTGCTCTAGGTGGCGGAGACGTCAAACTCGCCGGCAGCCTGGGTGCACTCGCTGCCGCGACGTCCTGGCCCGGGCTGCTGCTGGCGGTACTGGCAGCAAACGTGATAACCGTCGCCATCGCCGGCCCGGCCCGGCTACTGGGTTACCGCGATGTGCCCCACGGGCCGGCGATGCTCGCGTCGGTATGGCTGGTCGTGCTACATCCACCGGGGTAATCGCTGAAGCATATTCGTGTGAGTTTGCGCAAGTTGTCTAACACTGCGCGATGACTCCATCACCCAAAAAGGTGACCCGTAACGGCACCGACACTCGCCCGCAATGTGGTCGTCACAAACGGTTCTTACCGTGCACCGCAGGAACTCGTCGTTAAGCCGCCGTTACCCTCGCCGATCCCGGCGCGAGAGGAGTCATTATGACCAGATTACCTACGAGAGGGCGTCCGGTGCGTGCGGTCGCCATCCTCGTGGTCGCGGGGCTCACGCTAGCCGGCTGCGGGAGCCGGGTCGGCGATTCCGCTGCGAGTGGCTCTCCGGCAACCTCCTGCGTTGACACCTCAGGTAGCACGGTGAAGGTCGGATTCCTCAACTCCCTGTCGGGCACCATGGCGATCAGTGAGAAGACTGTGCACGACTCGCTGGCCCTGGCTGCTGAACAGATCAACGCCAGTGGCGGCGTGCTCGGCAAGAAATTGCAGGTCGTCAGTGAAGACGGTGCGTCAGAGCCCACCATTTTCGCGGAGAAGGCCACCAAGCTGATCAGTTCCGACTGTGCGGCTGCGGTCTTCGGTGGCTGGACGTCGTCGTCCCGCAAGGCGATGCTTCCCGTGTTCGAGGGTGCGAACTCGCTGCTGTTCTATCCGGTGCAATACGAAGGCCTCGAGGCGTCCCCCAATATCTTTTACACCGGAGCAACTACCAACCAGCAGATCGTGCCCGCGCTGGACTACCTGAAGCAGAAGGGTATCAAGTCACTGTTCCTGGTGGGCTCCGATTACGTCTTCCCGCGGACCGCGAACAAGGAGATCAAAGCCTACGCCAAGGCCAACGGCATGGAGGTCAAGGGTGAGGAATACGCTCCACTCGGCTACACTGACTTCGCGACGATCGTCAATAAGGTGAAATCGGCAGGGGCGGGCGCGGTGTTCAACACGCTCAACGGTGACTCGAACGTCGCGTTCTTCAAGGAGTACCGCAACGCCGGTTTGACCCCGGCCACGATGCCGGTGGTGTCGGTGTCGATCGCCGAGGAGGAGATTAACGGCATCGGTCTGGACAACGTGCTAGGACAGCTGACCGCTTGGAACTACTACCAGACCATCGACTCTCCTAAGAACACGGCCTTCGTGCAGGCATTCAAGGCCAAGTACGGCCAGAGTCGAGTGACCTCCGATCCGATGGAGGCGGCCTACACCTCACTGTTCCTGTGGAAGGCAATCGTGGAGAAGGCGAAGTCGTTCACAACCGACGACATCCGCAAAGCCGCAGGCGGTGTGAGCTACGACGCTCCAGAGGGAACCGTCACGGTCAACGGTGAAAATCACCACATCGCGAAGACAGCACTGATCGGCAAGGTGGGTGCGGACTCGCTGATTCACACCGAGTGGAGTTCCGGTGCCCCGGTCGAGCCGGATCCCTTCCTCAAGAACTACGACTGGGCCAAGGGCCTGACCGGCTGAAAGGACGACGGCATGCAAGCCCTGTTCAGCCAGCTGGTGGCCGGCCTCTCGCTGGGTTCGGTTCTGTTGCTTGCCGCCCTCGGGCTTGCGCTGACGTTCGGCCAGATGGGCGTGATTAATATGGCCCACGGCGAGTTCATGATGGCGGGTGCCTATACGGCCTTCGTGGCCCAGGGCTTGATTGCTGACGCGGGAACCTCGCTGCTGCTGGCTATCCCGCTCGGTTTCCTGGTTGGTGGCGTGATGGGGGTGGTCCTGGAAGCCACCCTGATCCGTCGGATGTATCACCGCCCCTTGGACACCCTGCTTGTGACATGGGGAGTATCACTGATCTTGCAGCAGGCCGCTCGCGACATCTTCGGTGCCCCCAACGTCGACGTCCGCGCCCCAAGCTGGCTATCAGGCAGCGTCAACATCGGGGTCACCCACGTGCCGGCGGCCCGGCTGTTCATCCTGGTGCTGGCAGCGGCCGCCGTGGTCGGGCTGTCCCTATTGCTGAAGATGACGGCGCTGGGGCGCCGGATCCGCGGAGTGGTGCAGAACCGCGACTTGGCCGAGACCGTCGGCATCTCCACCCGGAGCACCGACCGGCTCACGTTCTTTATCGGTTCCGGCCTGGCTGGAATCGCCGGTGTGGCGCTCACCCTCCTCGGCTCGACTGGCCCCACCCTCGGTACCAGCTACATCGTCGATGCCTTCCTGGTTGTGGTCGCAGGCGGTATCGGGCAGATCAAGGGTGCAGTGATCGCGGCATTCGGCCTGGGTCTGTTGCAAGCGACGTTCGAATACTCGACGACAGCAAGCGTTGCCAAGGTTATGGTCTTCGTCGTGGTTGTGGTCTTTTTGCAGATCCGGCCACAGGGCATCTTCAGCATTCGGACCAGGAGCCTGGCATGATCGATACCAGCGCGCAAGTCAGGGGAAAGAATAAGCACAGCTACGTCGCTGTCTTGGGTTTCGCGCTGGGCGCCGTGGCATTGCTGGTGGCCGCCCCTGCTATGCTCTCAGACTTTCGTCTTTCGCTATTAGGCCGGTTCGTCTGTTATGGGATCGTGGCGGTTGGCATCGGTCTGGCTTGGGGCCGCGGCGGCATGCTCACTTTGGGGCAAGGCGTATTCTTTGGTTTGGGTGGTTACGCGATGGCGATCCACCTTAAACTCGCCGATGCCGGACCCTCCGGGGTGCCCGATTTTATGCGGCTCTACGGGTCGGGCCACCTGCCCATCTGGTGGGAACCATTCCGATCCCCTGTCGTGACCCTGCTCGGAGTGGTCTTTATTCCCTCATTGGTTGCCTATGGTCTCGGTACCGCGATCTTCCGTAGGCGGGTTCGCGGCGCATATTTCGCCATTTTGTCGCAGGCGTTGGCGGCAGCCTTCGCGATACTGCTAATCGGTCAGCAAACCACCACCGGTGGGACGAACGGCCTCAATGGATTCCGCTCGTTCTTCGGCTTCAATCTGTTCGATCCGATAAACAAGCGTATGCTGTTCTTCATCGCCGCGGTCACCCTGTTGGTGATGCTGGTCATCGTCTGGCAGCTCTACCGCTCCCGGTACGGGGAGCTGCTCATCGCGGTCCGGGATCAGGAGGAGCGGGTCCGATTCCTGGGCTATGATCCGGCCAACATCAAGGTTGTGGCGTACGTGTTGGCGGCGGCGATGGCCGGCATCGCGGGTGCGTTGTTCGTACCCATCGTGGGAATCATCTCCCCAGCCAGCGTCGGAGTCGTCCCCTCGATCGCCTTCCTGATCGGGGTAGCCATCGGTGGCCGTGCCACGCTGTTCGGTCCGGCACTCGGGGCTATCGTAGTAGCCTGGGCCCAAACGGCGCTCTCAGAGAGTTTTCCGTCGTTCTGGAGTTACTTCCAAGGGGCACTGTTCGTTCTGGTGATCGCCTTCCTGCCCGCCGGGCTGTCGTCAGTGAATCTGTTGCGGGGGTTATCGCTGCGCAGACGGCGCGCCGGTAACCGAACCGATGGAACCGAGCCGCCACCGCCGCCGCGGTCACTTGATGCGGTGCGTCCACCCCCGCCGGAACCCGGCCTTTCCGGGGTCAGCGCTGGATCGGAGGCCGGGTGATGACAATAGACGCGAAGCACGACTACTTGGAACTGTCCGAAGTGCGGGTGGTGTTCGACGGGTTCGTCGCTGTCGATGGGGTTTCCATGACGGTGCGCCACGGCGATCTGCGGTTCCTCATCGGGCCCAACGGTGCAGGCAAGACCACGCTCGTCGACGCGGTCACCGGATTGGCCCCAGCAACCGGGTCGGTCCGGTTCGGCCGGACGGAACTGATCGGCAAGAAGGTGCACCGGATCGCCCGGTTGGGGGTCGGGCGTACCTTCCAGACGGCCAGTGTCTTCGAGGAGCTGACCGTGCTGCAGAACCTCGATATCGCGGCAGGCGCAGGTCGCGCTGCGCTGTCGCTGCTGCGCCGCCGCTCGTCGGTGCCACCGGCGGTCGAGGACGCGATGGACACTGTGGGCCTATCCGCGCAGCGGGACCGCCAAGCAGGTGCGCTTGCGCACGGCCAGAAGCAGTGGCTGGAGATCGGCATGTTGCTGGTGCAAAACTCGCGGGTACTGTTGCTGGACGAGCCGGTGGCCGGGATGAGCGCCGACGAGCGGGTCCAGACTGGCGAACTGCTGCGCCGGATCGGCGCCGAGCGCACCGTCGTGGTGGTCGAGCACGACATGGAGTTCATGCGGTCCTTTGCCAACTCGGTCACCGTGCTGCATGCCGGAAAAGTGCTCAGCGCCGGCACGGTCGCGCAGGTGCAGGCCGACCCAAAGGTGCAAGAGGTCTACCTCGGCCGGGCGGAGGTTGTGCAGTGACATTGACGTTGGATATGGCGACGTTGGACATGACCGACATCCATGTGGGCTACGGACGAACCACCGTGGTGCACGGCGCGACCATCGAGGTACCGCCCGGCGGGGTGACTGCCGTGATGGGACACAACGGTGCCGGCAAGACGACCCTGCTGCGAGCCGCAGTCGGGCTCCTCCAGCCCCGCGCCGGGCGGATCATGTTCGACGGCGAGGACATCACCCGGATGCGACCCAACGAGCGCGTCAAGCGCGGCCTGGGCTACGTGCCGCAGGGACAGCAATGCTTCCCACAACTGACCACTCAGGAGAACCTGCAACTCGTAGCGGACACCCGGCGAGGCGGCAATAAGCTGATCGCCGAGATGCTGGACCTCTTTCCGGCGTTGGGGGGGCTCTTGGCACGTCGCGCCGGCCTGCTGTCCGGTGGTCAGCGACAGCAACTGGCGATCGCCCGGGCACTGATCACCCAGCCGCGGCTGCTGATCCTGGACGAGCCGACCGAGGGCATCCAGCCGTCCGTGGTGGCGGAGATCGAGCAGACGATCCTGTCGTTGACCTCCTGCATGGGTCTGTCAATCCTGCTGGTCGAACAACACGTGGGATTCGCCCTCGCCGCGGCGAGCCGCTACTACGTCATGGAAGCGGGCCGGATCACCTCTACCGGCGCCGGCGGTGCCGACGCCCACGCCGATGTCCGAGCCGCCATGGCGATCTGAGAACTAACCTGCCGCGCCGTGCCGGGAATGATCGGGGCGCACAAGTGGTTGTATGGGATGTCCGGGCCGGGTGGATTGTGTCCCCCGGGTCCACTAAAAACTGCCACCGCGGACGATCGTACGGCTGAAGCCGCGGTGTGCCCTTCGCCGAGAGGTGACCAGCACACTCGGCCCGGACCCGCTTCGCCCGGCGACGATAAGGATGGCAAGCCATGAAGGGTGATCGCACAGAGATTGTCATCGACGCCGGCGGTACCACCCGGACATACGAGATCGAAGCCACCCGTAATGGTCGGCGGGTGGAGATCACCCACGGTCGCGGCATCGTGGAGGTCACCGAGGTCACCCGTGGCGGCACTCCGATACGCACCGCTCGATTCATGGCCTCCCGGGTCCTCGCCCTGGTCGAGCATCCCGCTGCCCGACCAGCAATGGACGAGGTCAAGCCAGTTACGCCGGTCGTTCCGCAACCTCGGGTAGGTGGCAGCGCCGCTGTTCTTCAACCCGCCGAAGTGATGTGACAGTCATACTTGATGACCCATACTCATTGATCGCCGCAGAGCGGGTGAGGAGGGGTCGACATGCTGCTGTCCCCGCATGAGCAGGAAAAGCTTCTCGTCCACGTGGCCGGCCAGCTGGCCAGAGAACGCCGGGCCAGGGGATTGCGACTTAACTACCCTGAGGCTGTTGCGTTGATCACGTCGTGGGTGTTGGAGCGAGCGCGGGACGGCCGTAGCGTCGCCGATCTCATGGCGGAAGGCCAGCGGGTGCTCAGCCGGCAGGACGTCATGGAGGGCGTGCCGGAAATGATCTCTTCGGTGCAGGTCGAGGCGACCTTCCCGGACGGCACGAAACTTGTCACCGTGCACCGGCCAATCCAGTGACCGACCGGCCCGGGTCACCGGGTGAACTGCTGCTCTTCGGTGAATCGGTCGTGCTGGGGCCGCAGGCCGGTAGTGAGCTGGTCGTGCTGAACACCGGCGACCGGCCCATTCAAGTCGGGTCGCACTACCACCTCGCCGCGGCGAACCCGGCGCTGGAAATGGACCGCGCAGCCGCCACCGGAATGCGGTTGGCGGTGCCGGCCGGTACGTCGGTGCGCTTTGAACCCGGCATCGAACGGGTGGTGCGGGTTGTGCCGCTGGGTGGCACCCGTACTGTGCCCGGCCTGCGACTGGATGCACCCGATCCCAGCGCGGCAGCTCGGAGAACCGCCAGCCCAGGCCGGTGGACTGTCGAGCGCAGCCGCTACGCCGCCCTCTACGGTCCCACCGAGGGCGACCGGCTACGGCTGGCCGACACGAACCTGCTCGTGGAGGTTACCGAGGACCGCTGCCGCGGGCCGCACGGCGGGGACGAGGCGGTCTTCGGCGGCGGCAAAGTGATCCGCGAGTCGATGGGGCAGGCCCGGGCTTCGCGAGCGGACGGTGCAGCGGACCTGGTAATCACCGGCGCGGTCGTGCTGGACCACTGGGGGGTGGTCAAGGCTGACATTGGGGTGCGAGACGGCCGGATCGTCGGGCTGGGTAAGGCCGGGAACCCGGACATTATGGACGGCGTGCATTCCGCGCTGGTCATCGGCCCGGGGACCGAGGTGATCGCCGGCAACGGGATGATCCTGACCGCCGGCGCGGTGGACTGCCATGTGCATCTGATCAGCCCGCAGCAGGTGCCCGAGGCGCTGGGATCGGGCGTCACCACCTTGATCGGCGGCGGCACCGGACCCGCCGAGGGCACCAAGGCGACCACCGTGACGCCCGGCGCCTGGTACCTGGCTCGAATGCTGGAGTCCCTTGATGCGCTTCCCGTGAACATCGCGCTGCTGGGTAAGGGCAACACGGTGGGCGAACCGGCGCTGTACGAGCAGGTCGCGGCCGGGGCCAGCGGTTTCAAGCTGCACGAGGACTGGGGATCCACCCCAGCGGCGATCGACGCCTGCCTGCGCGTTGCCGATGACACCGGTGTGCAGGTGGCGATCCACACCGACACCCTCAACGAGGCCGGTTACGTCGCTGACACGCTGGCCGCGATCGGCGGCCGAACCATCCACGCTTACCACACCGAAGGGGCTGGTGGTGGCCACGCGCCGGACATCATCACCGTCGCAGCGCAGCCGAACGTGTTGCCCAGCTCCACCAATCCGACCCGCCCGCACACCGTGAACACCCTCGATGAGCACCTCGACATGCTCATGGTCTGCCATCACCTCAACCCCGCCGTCCCGGAGGACCTGGCGTTCGCAGAGAGCCGGATCCGGCCGTCCACCATCGCGGCTGAGGACCTGCTGCATGACCTCGGGGCCATCTCGATGATCGGGTCGGACTCCCAGGCGATGGGCCGGGTCGGCGAGGTGATCGTCCGAACCTGGCAGACCGCGCATGTCATGAAGCGCCGGGGCGGGGCCCTGGCCGGGGACGCGGAAACCTCGGACAACTTGCGGGCGCGGCGATATGTGGCCAAGTACACGATCTGCCCGGCCGTCGCGCATGGGCTCGACGGTGAGGTCGGCTCGGTCGAAGTGGGTAAGCTCGCCGATCTGGTGTTGTGGCAACCGGCCTTCTTCGGGGTGCGGCCGAACGTTGTCATCAAGGGCGGCATGATCGCTTGGGCAGCGATGGGGGACTCCAATGCCTCCATCCCGACCCCGCAGCCGGTGCTGCCGCGGCCGATGTTCGGGGCTGCCGCGGTGACCGCCGCCGCCACCTCGGTGCACTTCGTGGCTCCGGCAGCGGTGCAGGGCGGCCTCGCCGACCGGCTGGCGGTGCGGCGCAGGCTGGTGGCGGTGCGCGACACGCGGGCGTTGGGCAAAGCTGACATGCCGCACAATGATGCGCTCCCGCGCATCGAGGTGGATCCGGAAACGTTCACCGTCCGGATCAACGGAGAAGTGGTCGAACCCGCTCCAGCGGAAGAGCTCCCGATGGCCCAACGCTACTTTCTGTTCTAATGACGGTGCTGGCGTCGCTGTTGTTGGCCGATTCCCGGTTGCCCACCGGAGGCCACGCACACTCCGGCGGGGTGGAGGCCGCGGTCGAGCGCGGTCTGGTGTGTGATGAATCCGACCTCGCCCTCTACCTTGCCGGCCGGCTGCGGGGTACGGGTTCGGTGGTCGCTGCGGTCGCTGCGGCCGGCTGCGTGCTGGCTGCCAGCATCCCGCCGGTGGACTGGGGGTGCTGGGACGCCGCGGTCAGTGCCCGTACACCGTCGGCCGCCGCCCGGGAAGCGTCCCGAGCGCAGGGTGTGACGCTTCTGCGTACTGCCCGCCGGGTCTGGCCGTCCGCTGCTTTGGAGGCGCTGGGTCAGACCCCCCGTCCGCACCACCCGCTGGTGCTCGGTGCCGTAGTAGCCGCCACTGGAGATGGTGCCAACACGGCCGCGTTGCTCGCCTTGCACCACCTGCTCAGCGGGGCCTGCGCGGCCGCAGTAAGGCTGCTAGGACTGGACCCGATCGCGGTCGCCGCCGTGCAGGCGCGCGCGAGCCGGTCAGCTGCGCAGGTCGGTTTGCGCGCGGCTGGCGTGGGGCGCGAGGCCGTTGTCCAGCAGGACACCCGGCTGCTGCCTAGCACTGGTACCCCACTGCCGGAGCTGCTGGCCGAACTGCACGCCCGCACGGAGGTGACTCTCTTTGCCTCGTGAGCATCGGGCCTTGCGGATCGGCATCGGAGGGCCGGTCGGCAGCGGCAAAACCGCGCTGGTGGCGGCGCTATGCCGAACGCTGCGCGACGAGCTGTCGCTGGTGGTAGTCACCAATGACATCTACACCACCGAAGACGCCGACTTCCTGCGTACCCACGGGGTGCTGCCCCGCGAGCGAATAAGGGCGGTGCGCACCGGCTGCTGCCCGCATACCGCAATCCGCGATGACATCACGGCCAACCTCGACGCGGTGGAGGAGCTCACCGCGCGCTACGACCCCGACCTGGTGTTGGTGGAAAGCGGCGGGGACAATCTCACCGCCATTTTCAGCTACGGCCTGATCGATGCGCAGATCTTCGTCCTCGACGTCGCCGGTGGCGACAAGGTGCCCCGCAAGGGTGGACCTGGAGTCACCCGCTCCGACCTACTAGTGGTCAACAAGACCGATCTCGCCCCGTTGGTGGGCGCGGACCTGGACGTGATGCGCCGGGATGCCGTGGCAGTTCGAGGCGGCCGGCCTACCGTCCTGATCTCCCTGCGGGAGCAGCCCGACGCGGGACCGGTGGTGACGTGGCTACTCAGCCAACTGCGGTCAGCCGTGCCGCGGTGAGGGGCTGCCGGTGAGGGGCCGGGCCGAGCTCACGGTCGAACCCGGACCTGAGGCACCCCGTCTGCGGTGGCGCAGCGCCGCACCGGTGGTGCTGCGCCCGACCGGTCCACACCGGGTGCACCTAGTGCAGGCCGCTGGTGGTCCGCTGGGCGGCGACGACCTGGCGTTGGACGTCCACCTCGGCGCCGGCTCATCCCTGCAGCTGCGCTCGACGGCAGCCATGGTGGTGCAGGCGGGCCGCCCTGCGGCGGCCGCGCGGTGGACTGTGGCTGCGGCGCTTGCACGTGGTGCCGTCCTGGACTGGCAGCCCGAGCCGACCGTCGTCTGCGATGGTGCGGAGCTGCACAGTCGGATCACCGTTGCCCTGCAGCGGGGGGCCTGCGCAGTCCTGCGCGAGGAGGTGGTGCTCGGGCGAGCAGGCCAGCGCGGCGGCCGCTTTGTCGGCGAGCTCGCGATCGAGCTGGAGGGCGCTCCCCTGCTGGTGCACACCCTGCTGCTGGACGGTGCTGACCCTGCACTCGCGGGCCCCGCCGGCACTGGCGGCGCCCGCGTCGTCGGAATGCTCGCGGTCGTGGGGGAGGGGGCCTGCGACCCACCGCAGAGCGCCGGCGAGGAACCGGGACTGCGTTGGGGGTGTTCAGCGCTGGATGGTCCAGGCTGGCTATTGCTCGCCCTCGGCGATAACCCCGTAGCCGTGTCGACGCTGCTAGACCGTGCCGCGCGGGCGCGATCTGCTGGCCGGCGTTCTTACCATGCGGTGTGATGAAGTGTGCCGTCGAAGACGGTGATCGCGTGACCGGTGAGGTGGACCCGGTCGCCGTGGACGGCGGTGCGGACCAGGCCCGTCCGGGCGGAGGCTTGCAGTCCGGTGAGGCCGTCCCGGCCCAGGCGGCCTGACCAGTAGGGGGCCAGGGCGGTGGCGATGACCGCGCGGGCGCCGTCGCGGCGGGCGAGGTGGCTCAGCGCGGTGAGATCCGGATCCAGGCTGCGGACGTCTGCCTCGTCGGGGACACGGCGAGCACGTCGCCGAGGGCGCCGGTTCCGTAGGCGGCGTCGGGCTTAGCGCGCAGCGCTTCGGGTAGACCATCGGGGGTGGATATCGCGGTGGTAGGCGCGGCGGGGAAGTTCAAGGTGATGGCGCCGCCGTTGGCGGTAGACCATAGGACCGCGGCGAAGCGGTAGGCGCCGGTTTTGCGACAGCAGGTGATACGACTGAAACCGATCGGTTACAAGATGGTCACAGTGGTGTCGTGTGATAGTTCTGACTCACTCGTGTGAGTGAGGCGCACCTAGGGTTCCGTCGCTGCCCGCAGCGGGTCTGGACCGAGAGGTGCAGGCGGGCAGTGCACTGCCCGCTCCACGGCGGGATAGAAGCCCGGGAGGTCAGCCACGCCCGGCTGCCTCGCCGCCGGGCGCCGTGGACGCGGAGGCCGCACCGTGGAGGAACTGCACAACAACTACGGCCCGGAGGCGCGATACGCCGTCGAGGCGGAAGCAGCGCTGCCGACGACGAAATGGGAACAGGAGATCGCCAGGGGCCTCGAATTGGGCCTACAAGGCGCTGACTCGATCGTCGACCGAAGGATCCCCACCTTCTCCCGTGGCGAGTTGCCGCATTTCGCTGGCATCAACACCTTTCTCAAGGCCCCTTACGTCGAGGACGTCCGCCGCTGCGGCGAGTACGACGTGGCGGTGCTCGGCGCCCCCTTCGACGGGGGCACCACCTACCGATCCGGAACCCGCTTCGGTCCCCAGGGCATCCGCAAAATCTCCGCGTTGTACGGGCCGTACAGTTTCGAGCTCGGCGTCGATCTGCGAGAGTCGATCACCATTGCCGATCTCGGCGACGTGTTCACCATCCCCGGCAACATCGAGAAGACTTTCGACCAGATCTCCAAGGCGGTCGGGCACGTCTTCGCCTCCGGCGCCTTTCCGGTGGTACTGGGTGGCGACCATTCCATCGGCTACCCGACCACCCGCGCGGTCGCGGAACACCTAGGTGGCGGCAAGCTCGGCATCATCCACTTCGATCGCCACGTCGACACCCAGGAAACCGACCTCGACGAGCGGATGCACACCACGCCGTGGTTTCACGCCACGGACATCCCCAACGTGCCGCCGCAGAACCTGGTGCAGATCGGCATCGGCGGTTGGCAGGCGCCGCGTCCCGGGGTGCAGGTCGGCCGGGAGCGCGGCACCACGATCATGACCGTAACCGACTGCGTGGAGATGGGTATTGGGGAAGCCGCGCAGCATGCCCTCGATGTCGCGTGGGACGGCACCGACGCCGTCTGGCTGTCCTTCGACGTCGACTGCCTCGACGCCGCGTTCGTGCCCGGCACGGGATGGCCTGAGCCCGGCGGCTTCCTGCCCCGCGAGGTGCTCAAGTTCATTCAACTCATCGCCGCGTGCCCGTTGTCAGGCATCGAAGTCGTGGAGTGCTCCCCGCCCTACGACAACGCGGAGATCACTGCGCTCATCGCGACCCGGGTCATCTGCGACACCCTCGGTTGCCTTGTGCGCGCCGGTCACCTACCACGAAAGGCGTCGACATGAGTACCCCGATCCTCACCACGAGCCCGACCGGCGGCCCGGACGCCGAGGATCTGCGCAGCATCGGCTACCGGCAGGAGCTACACCGTCGGCTCGGTGCCTTCTCTTCCTTCGCCGCTGGATTCTCCTTCGTCTCCATTCTCACCACGGTGTTCCAGCTCTTTGCCCTGGGCTACTCCTTCGGCGGTCCGACGTTCTTCTGGACCTGGCCGATGGTGTTCGTCGGGCAATTGTGCGTGGCATTGGTCTTCGCTGAGCTGGCGGTGAGCTGGCCGCTGGCCGGGTGTATCTACCAGTGGTCGCGCCGACTGGCCGGTGAGACTGTCGGCTGGTTCGCCGGCTGGGCGATGATGATCGGGTACATCGTCAGCGTGGCCGCCATCGGCATCGCCTTGCAGGTCGTGCTGCCCTCGGTGTGGTCGGGGTTCCAGATCGTCGGCACCGACCCGTCGATCACTTCGGCGTCCGGCGCGGCCAACGGGATCCTGCTGGGCTCAGTGCTCATTGCGCTGGCCACCGTGATCAGCGCCGTCGGGGTGCGCTTCATGGCGTTGATCAACGGGATCGGTGTGACCTGCGAGCTAGTTGGTGTGGTGTTGCTGCTGGTGTTGCTCTTCGGCCATGCGCAACGAGGCCCCGAGGTGGTCACCAAGACGCTGAACGTATCCGGGAATAGCCCGTATCTGTACGCCTTCCTCGCTTCCACGTTGATGGCGGCTTATGTCATGTACGGCTTCGACAGCGCCGCGGAGCTGTCCGAGGAGACGGCTGCGCCACGGCGGGTGGTGCCTTCGGCGATCCTGCGGGCACTGTTGGTCTCCTTCGTCGGTGGCGGGTTCATGATCGTGGCTGCACTGATGGCGGCGCCTTCGTTGACCGACGGTCAGCTGTCCAGCGGCGGCATCGCCTATGTCATCACCAGCCAGCTCGATTCGACGCTCGGTCGCGCGCTGCTCGCGGTGGTTGCGATCTCTATCGTGTCTGCCTGTCTGGCGATCCAAAATTCGGCGTCGCGGGTGATGTTCAGCATGGCGCGTGATGGCCGGCTGCCCGGCGGGAGGTTGCTGGCCCGGGTCAGCCCGCAAACCGGGACGCCGATCCTCACCGGCATCGCGGTGGGGGCACTCGCGATCGGCGTGCTGCTGATCAACCTGGGTAATCCGGCGGCGTTCGCGGCAGTCACCAGCACCTCGGTGGTCATCGTGTATCTGGCGTATCTGCTGGTCACGGTGCCGGCCTTAGGTGCCCGACTGGGCCGGCGCCTGCCGCCGAAGCAGCCGGGCGGCTTCTCGCTCGGTCGCTGGGGGCTAGCGGTGAACCTGATCGCGGTGGCCTACGGCATAGCGATGATGGTGAACATCGCCTGGCCACGGCGGGCGGTGTACGACCCGGCGGGAACCAGTTGGGTGCTGCAGTACCTCGCGCTGCTGTTCGTCGCCGCGCTGGTGGTGGTCGGCGCGGCGGTGCATCGGGCGCTGCGTGGCGCACCCGCGCCGGCGTCCCTGACCGCAGCTACCGCCGTCGCTGAGGCCTGACACTGCAACTGCAATCAAGGTGCGCGTCGTGAACTCGACAGGGCCCACGTTCTTAGCGAGCGGAACGTCGGTGGCGTCGAGTTCACGACGGATCTCGCAGACGATGCGGCAGCGTCATGGGCCGAGTGTGCGTGGCACGATGGCGCCATGTTGCGGTGGATCACTGCTGGGGAATCGCATGGTCCCGCTCTGGTGGCTGTGCTGGAGGGCATGGTCGCCGGGGTTGAGGTGACCTCCAAGGACATCCAGGCTGAGCTGGCCCGTCGCCGGCTTGGTTACGGGCGTGGCGCCAGGATGAAGTTCGAGGCCGACGAGGTCGATCTCCTCGGAGGTATCCGGCACGGCCGAACGTTGGGCGGGCCGGTGGCGATCCGAATCGGCAACACCGAGTGGCCCAAATGGGAGACGGTGATGGCGGCCGATCCGGTGGACCCGGACGTGCTGGCCGCGCAATCGCGCAACGCGCCGCTGACCCGACCCCGGCCTGGGCACGCCGACCTCGCTGGCATGACCAAGTACGGCTTCGACGACGCTCGCCCGGTGCTGGAGCGGGCCAGTGCGCGGGAGACCGCTGCCCGGGTCGCGCTGGGCACTGTGGCCAAGGCGTTTCTGCTACAGGCATTAGGTGTTGAATTGCTATCTCATGTGGTGTCGTTGGGGCAGGTAGACGCCCCTGTGGACGTGTTGCCCGGACCCGATGACCTGGAGCGGATCGATTCCAGTCCGGTCCGCGCGTTCACCGCAGATGCCTCAGCCGCGATGATCGCCGAAGTGGATGCGGCGAAACGGGACGGTGACACGCTGGGCGGCGTGGTCGAGGTTGTGGCGTATGGGCTCCCAGTGGGACTGGGCTCCTTCGTGCACGCCGACCGGCGGTTGGACGCTCGGCTGGCCGGCGCGCTGATGGGCATCCAAGCGATGAAAGGTGTGGAGGTCGGCGACGGGTTTGCCACCGCGCGCCGACGGGGCAGTGCTGCTCACGACGAGATGGTTCCTGGGCCCGACGGTGTGGTGCGGCGCACTAACCGGGCCGGTGGCCTAGAAGGTGGCATGACCAATGGAGAGGTGCTGCGCGTTCGGGTGGCGATGAAACCGATCTCCACGGTGCCTCGCGCGCTAGCCACAGTGGACGTCAGCACCGGCGAGGCGGCCGTTGCGATCAACCAGCGTTCCGACGTCTGCGCGGTGCCCGCCGCAGGTGTGGTGGCCGAGGCGATGGTCGCCCTCGTACTTGCCGACGCCGCCCTGGAGAAGTTCGGCGGTGACGCCTTGCCCGAGACCGTCCGCAATGTCCAGTCCTACCAAGACGCAAGTCGCCACGGTTGATCCGCAACAGCACTGAGCCTCCCGAGTTCAACAGCAGATATGTTCACCGGCGCCCGGACAGCTCTGCTGTTGAGCTCGGGAGGCAGAACAGTCTGTGGCGGGGCACTTTCCGGCGACGGTCCGACTACGCTGGCGCTGGTGAGCGACGCGCAGGGACCCGCTGTGGTGCTGGTGGGTCCACCCGGGGCTGGTAAATCCACAGTAGGCCGGCTGCTGGGGGACCGGATCGGGGTCGACTTCACCGATGTCGACGATCTCATCGTCGCCCGCGCAGGTCGCAGCATCTCCGAAATCTTCATCACCGACGGGGAGCCAGTGTTCAGGGAGCTTGAGGAAGCTGAGGTGGCGGACGCACTGGCCGGGTGCACCGGAGTGCTGGCATTGGGCGGCGGGGCGGTGCTCTCGGAGGGGACGCGGACCAGGCTTCGCGGGCGCCGCGTGGTGTTCCTGTCGGTCGGGATGGCCGAGGGGGTACGCCGCACGGGAATGTCAACGGCGCGCCCGCTGCTCGCCGGAGTCAACCCACGGGCGACGTTCGCCGCCCTACTCAATGCCCGGTTACCCCTGTACCGGCAGGTCGCCACTGCCGAGGTGGCCACCGACGGTCGTCGTCCGGACGAGGTTGCCAAGGATGTGCTGGACGCTATCGGAGCTGTCGGGGGTGCTCGCTAGACCGTAGGTTTCCGACCATGAAGGAGCGCCGATGACAGAGACCGGCGAGCCGGACCAGCCTGGTGATACTGAGCCGCGGCGGATTCGAGTTGCGACGGCGCAGCCCTACGACGTCATCGTCGGGCGGTATTTGCGGGCTGAGCTGCTCGACGCGGTGGGCAGCGGCGCCGTGGCGATCGTGCACCAGCCGACGCTGGTCGAGGGCGCCGAGGCGCTGCGCACTGTGTTGGAGCACCTCGGCTCGCAGGCTTTTCGCATCGAGGTGCCCGACGCCGAGGATGGCAAGAAGCTGGCGGTGGCGGGATTCTGCTGGGACGTGCTGGGGCAGGTGGGCCTGGACCGCACCGGCACCTTAATCGGCTTCGGCGGCGGGGCGGTGACCGATCTTGCCGGGTTCGTCGCTGCTAACTGGCTGCGTGGGGTCCGGGTGGTCCAGGTTCCAACCACGCTATTGGCGATGGTCGATGCCGCGGTGGGCGGCAAGACCGGGATCAACACCGACGCGGGCAAGAACTTGGTCGGTGCGTTTCATGAGCCTGCTGCGGTGGTGGTAGACCTGGTAGCACTCGCGACGTTGCCACGAGCCGAGCTGGTCGCCGGAATGGCGGAAGTGGTCAAGGCCGGGTTCATCGCCGATCCAGTGATCCTGGAGCTGATCGAGGCGGACCCCGAGGCCGCACTGGACCCATCCGGGCCGGTACTGGCGGAACTGGTCGGTCGCGCGATCCAGGTCAAGGCCGACGTGGTGGCCGCTGACCTGAAAGAATCTCATCTGCGTGAGGTGCTCAACTACGGGCACACACTGGGCCACGCGCTGGAGCGTCGGGAGGGCTACCGCTGGCGCCACGGCGCCGCGGTGAGCGTTGGCATGATCTTCGCGGCGGAGCTGGGCCGACTTGCCGGACGATTGGACGACGCCACCGCGCAGCGGCACCGCGCCGTGCTCAGCTCAATCGGGCTGCCCACCGGATATGACTCCAACGCGCTTCCGGAGTTACTGGAAGGTATGCGTAACGACAAGAAGGCGCGGTCCGGGGCACTGCGCTTTGTGGTCCTCGACGGTCTGGCTAAGCCGGGGCGGCTGGAAGATCCCACCCCTGCGCTGCTCGCCGGAGCCTATGCCGCGGTGGCCGGCGAGATGGAGAACTCGCAATGAAGGTGCTGGTGCTCAACGGGCCGAACCTGGACCGGCTCGGGAGCCGCGAGCCCGATGTTTACGGCACGACGAGTTACAGCGACCTCGTATCGCTGTGCCAGCGGGTCGGAGCCGAGCTGGAACTGGAAGTGGACGTCCGGCAGACCGACCATGAGGGCGTCATGATGAGCTGGCTGCACGAGGCCGCCGACACCGCCACCCCGGTGGTGCTAAACGCCGGGGCGTGGACGCATTACTCGCTCGCGGTCCGCGACGCCGCCGCGGAGCTGTCGGCGCCACTGGTGGAGGTGCACATCAGCAACGTGCACGCACGCGAGCCGTTCCGACACCACAGCTACCTGTCGGCCATCGCCTCCGGGGTTATCGTCGGCTTGGGCATATCGGGCTATTCGCTCGCGCTGCGCTGGATCGCCGGTCGCGCCAGCAGCTGAGACCGCGGCGCGACCCGCTAGCGTCTGTAGTTCATGTCCTATTGCCGGCGCCGGGAAGCGCTCCGCGAGCGGCTGCGTCAGTCCGAGCTCGACGCGCTGCTGGTCACCGATGCACTCAACGTCCGCTATCTCACGGGATTTACCGGATCGAACAGCGCCCTACTGGTGCACGCTGGCGGTGACGAAGCAAGCGTGTTCTGCACCGATGGCCGCTACCGTACCCAGTCGCAGCGGCAGGTGCCCGACCTGCGGTGGCTGATTGAAAGATCGTGTCACCTGCGGCTGGCCACACTGGCCGCCGAGGCCGGGATTGGGCGGCTGGGATTTGAAAGCCATGTGGTGACCGTCGACGGGCACGCGGCGCTGGCGAAGGTCACCAGGGCGGACGCGCTGGTCGCCACGTCGCGGCCGGTGGAGGCACTGCGGTTGATCAAAGACGATGCGGAGGTCGCTGTGCTCCGCGAGGCCTGCGCGGCGGCCGATACCGCCTTGGCCGGACTGCTCGGCGAGGGTGGGCTGTGCCCGGGCCGTACGGAGCGCGAGGTGGCTCGTGACCTGGAGGCCCGGATGGTGGCGGCTGGGGCTGCCGGTCCGTCGTTCGAGACCATCGTGGCGACCGGCGCGAACTCAGCGATACCACACCATCGCCCGACCGACGCCGTGTTGCGCAGCGGCGATCTGCTGAAGATGGACTTCGGTGCGCTGGTCGAGGGTTACCACTCCGACATGACGCGCACCGTGGTGCTCGGTCAACCAGCGCAGTGGCAGCGGGATCTCTATGAACTGGTCGCTGCGGCGCAGGCGGCTGGTCGCGCAGCGCTGCGGACTGGCGCGCAGCTCCGTGACGTGGATGCGGCCGCCCGGGAGGTCATCGCACACGCCGGGCATGGCGAGGACTTCGTGCACGGCCTCGGCCACGGCGTCGGCCTGCAGATCCACGAGGCTCCGGCGTTGTCGCAGTTTGGAGTCGGTACACTGGCAGCAGGCATGGCGGTCACCGTCGAGCCGGGTGTCTACCTGGCCGGGCGGGGCGGCGTGCGCATCGAGGACACTCTCGTCGTTTCCGGCGGCGAGCCAGAACTCCTCACCCTGACCACGAAGGATCTCGTGGTCGTGCCCTGCTGACAGTGACCTGCTAACCGTGACCTGATCGAGAACGAAGGGCTGACGTGGCCAGCACCAACGAGCTGCAGAACGGGCTTGTACTCAACCTCGACGGCCAGCTGTGGTCGGTCGTGAAGTTTCAGCACGTCAAACCGGGCAAAGGCGGCGCTTTCGTCCGCACCACCCTGAAAAATGTGCTATCCGGCAAGGTCGTCGACAAGACGTTCAACGCGGGTACCAAGGTCGAGACCGCGACCGTCGACCGGCGCGATATGACCTATCTGTACGCCGATGGCACCGATTTTGTTTTCATGGATGCCGACACATACGACCAGATCACCGTACCCGGCAACGTGGTCGGAGACGCGGCGAAATACCTATTGGACAACCAAACCGTGCTGGTAGCGGTCCACGATGGCACCCCGCTGTATATCGAGCTGCCCACTTCGGTGGAGTTGGTGATCTCGCACACCGACCCGGGTCTGCAGGGGGACCGGTCGACCGGAGGCACCAAGCCCGCCACAGTGCAGACCGGCGCCGAGATCCAGGTACCGCTGTTCGTCAGCACCGGCGACAGGGTCAAAGTCGACACCCGGGACGGCCGCTACCTCGGCCGCGTCAGCAGTTGACGTGGGCGCCCGCAGCAAAGCCCGCAAACGCGCTGTCGACATCCTCTTCGAATCCGACCTGCGCGGGCTGGACCCGATGGCGCTGCTCGCCGATCGGGTGGGAGCGCCGGAGTCGGCACCGGTCAGCGAGTACACGATCTCGTTGGTGCACGGGGTGGTTGAGCACGCTGACGACATCGATCGGTTGCTCGCCGAGCAAGCCCATGGTTGGGCGTTGGCCCGGATGCCCGCTGTCGATCGGGCGGTGCTCCGCCTGGGCGTGTACGAATTATTGTTCTCTGCTGAGGTTGACGATGCCGTTGCCATCGACGAGGCGATCGAGCTCGCCAAGTTACTGTCCACCGACGACTCGCCCCGCTTCGTCAATGGAGTGCTCGGCGCCCTGGCCGCGCTACCGCGCAGCTCGTGAGCGGCGATCGGTTTTCAGTCAGGCCTCTTCTTTGTCCTTCACCGGACGCGCCTCGGGAGGCAGCACCCCCCAGCCGATCAGCTGCTCGGTGAGATCGCCCGGCGACATGTCGTAAATGATCGCCAGTGAGCGTAGGTCTTCGGTGCGGATGGACAGCACCTTGCCGTTGTAATCGCCGCGCTGGCTTTGGATCGTCGCGGCGTAGCGGGCCAGCGGACCCACCTTGTCAACTGGGAGCTGCTGCAGGCGCTCCAGATTGATGACGATCTTGGTGGCTGGCTCGCTGCCGGAGGGTACTCGACCCTCAGGCAGCAGCTCAGGTACTGGGACACCGTAAAAGTCCGCAAGCTCGGCGAGCTTCTGCACCGTGACCGCCCGGTCGCCGCGCTCGTAAGAGCCGACCACCACAGCTTTCCAACGGCCCGCCGACTTTTGCTCAACACCGTGCAGCGACAAACCCTGCTGCTGTCGGATGCCGCGCAGTTTAGATCCCAACGCCTTGGCGTAGTCGCCCATCTGGCCCCTTCTCCTTCTTCAGACCCCGACCAGCCAACGCCTTGGGGTGCCCCGCGAAAATCAAGGTGATACGGAGAGTAATGCTGCGCTGCGTAACCCCGCAGGTCAAGCCATTGGGGGTCGAAGACCGCGCAGAGTTACGCACACCACCCGGACGGGGCAGCGGTAGCGCGGCGGCACCTTCCGGCAATCCCGGTGATAATGTCCGTCTGGGTCCGGCGCCGGTCCGGCACCTGACGTCCTTTAAGGCCCGTCCAGCGAGGCGGGGAAGGAGGTCCACCGTGTCGTCCCCGTCCGGGACGGGCGCGGTGGGCGAGGCAGGGCCCCCGCGGCAGCGTGAGCTGCTGTCGGCGGCCGAGGTCACGCGCATCGTCGCCCGGATGGCTCATCAGATCATCGAACGCACCGCTCCCGAGCCGGTGGTGCTGGTCGGCATCCCTACTCGCGGCGTCCCACTGGCGCACCGGTTGGCGGAGCGGATCCGGGAGTTCGGCGGTTCTTCGCCACGCTTGGGAACCCTCGACATCACCCTTTACCGGGACGACCTTCGGCGGCGTCCGACCCGGGCGTTGCAGACTACTGAGCTGCCCGCTGGTGGGCTCGACGATGTGCTCGTCGTCCTGGTCGACGACGTGCTCTATAGCGGCCGGACCATTGCAGCGGCGTTGGACGCGCTGCGTGAGTATGGCCGACCCCGGGCAGTGCAACTCGCCGTGTTGGTCGACCGCGGCCATCGTGAACTGCCACTTCGTGCTGACTATGTAGGCAAAAACCTGCCGACATCTCGGGACGAGGAGGTTGGTGTGCTACTCGTCGAGACGGACGGCACCGATGCCGTTGTGATCCGCCGGAGCCAGCGGTGAGGCATCTGCTGAGCACTGCTGATCTACCGCGAGATGCCGCCACCGCGTTACTCGACACCGCCGAGGCGCTCAAACAGTCGTTGCTGGGTCGGGAGGTGCGGAAGTTACCCACGCTGCGCGGGCGCACCGTGGTCACGTTGTTCTATGAGCAGTCCACACGCACCCGCGCGTCCTTCGAAATCGCCGGCAAGTGGATGAGTGCCGATGTAGTCAACATCTCTGCCGGTGACTCGTCGGTGGCCAAAGGTGAATCGCTGCGCGATACCGCGTTCACGCTCGCCGCGATGGGCGCAGACTGCGTGGTGATCCGCCACCCGGCCTCGGGTGCGGCTCATCGCCTCGCCACCTGGGTGCCCACGCACGTGATCAACGCTGGCGATGGCAGCCATCAGCATCCGACCCAGGCACTGTTAGATGCGGCTACACTACGTGACCGTTTGGGCACCCTGAATGGGCGGACCGTCACCATCGTAGGCGACGTGCTGCACAGCAGGGTCGCCCGCTCGAACATTGACCTTTTGATCACGCTGGGTGCCCGTGTCCATCTCGTCGCTCCGGCCACTCTGCTGCCCTGGGGTATCGAGAAGTGGGGCATACGAGACGATCGCGGCTGGCCGGTCACGGTCGGACATGACCTCGATGCCGCGTTACCCGGAAGCGACGCGGTGATGATGCTGCGGGTGCAGGCCGAACGAATGCGCGGCCAGTTCTTTCCCTCCGCCCGGGAGTACTCGATCACATACGGGCTCACCGAGGCGCGTCTGGCGTTGTTGCCCGAGCACGCTGTAGTACTTCATCCAGGGCCGATGCTGCGTGGCATGGAAATCGCGCACTCGGTTGCCGACTCGCCCCGCGCCGCGATCAACGAACAGGTCCGTAACGGGGTGCACGTGCGGATGGCCGTGCTCTACCACCTCCTGGCAGGCCAAGAGGGTCAGACATGACGAGACCCCTGCTGTTGCGCGGGATCCGGCCCTATGGCGCGGACGACCCTGTCGACCTGTTGGTTCGCGGCGGGGTGATCGCCGAGCTGGGCGCCCGCCTGGACGGCACCGGAACCGAGGTGCTCGACGGCGGGGGCCTGGTTGCGCTGCCCGGCCTGGTCGATCTGCACGCGCACTTGCGCGAACCCGGTCGGGAGGACGCTGAGACGATCGCCACTGGCTCTGCAGCCGCGGCGCTGGGTGGTTACACCGCGGTGTTCGCGATGGCCAACACCGATCCGGTGGCCGACACCGCGGTGGTCGTCGAGCACGTGTACCGGCGCGGCCGTGAGGTGGGGTTGGTCGACGTGCATCCGGTCGGCGCGGTCACCGCCGGCCTCCGCGGTGAGCGGCTCGCTGAGCTGGGCGCCATGGCCGCGTCCGCGGCGACGGTGCGGATGTTCTCCGACGACGGCGTGTGCGTGCACGACTCACTGCTGATGCGTCGCGCCCTGGAGTACGTTCGAGGGCTGGACGGGGTGATCGCCCAGCACGCTGAGGATCCCCGACTCACCGCTGGCGCCCAGGCTCACGAGGGAGAAATCGCCGCCCGGTTGGGGCTGGCCGGCTGGCCTGCCGCCGCGGAGGAGTCGATTGTGGCGCGAGACTGTCTGCTCGCCCGGGACGCCGCGGCGGCGTTGCATATCTGCCACGTGTCCACCGCAGGTACGGTGGAAGTGCTGCGGTGGGCCAAAAAATCCGGAATCCGGGTGTCGGCCGAGGTTACCCCGCACCACTTGCTGCTCACCGATGAGCGCCTAGCGGGCTATGACCCGGTCAACAAGGTCAACCCACCGCTGCGCACCGCTGTCGACACTGCGGCGCTGCGGGCCGCGCTGGCCGACGGGATCGTGGACTGTGTGGCCACCGACCACGCGCCGCACGCCGGCCAGGACAAGGACTGCGAGTGGTCCGCGGCCCGGCCCGGAATGCTGGGACTGCAGACCGCCCTGTCAGTGGTGATGGCCACCATGGTGCGCCCCGGCCTGCTGGACTGGCGGGGGGTGGCCCGGGTGATGAGCGAGCGTCCGGCCCGCATCGGAGGGGCGACTGGTCAAGGCCGTGCGATCGCGGTCGGGGAGCCAGCCAACCTGATCTTGATAGATCCAGACGCTACCTGGACGGTGCGCGGGGCGCAGCTGGCCAGCCTCGCGCATAACACCCCCTTTGAGGGGATGGAACTACCAGGCCGGGTGCTGGTCACCATGCTGCGCGGCGCGATCACCGCTGAGGACGGGAAGGTGCTGTTTCGATGAAAACAACGGCGGTAGCGCGCAGGCTGGCGCTGCTGGTGCTGGAGGACGGCACGATCGTGCGCGGCGAAACCTACGGCGCGGTAGGTCAGACGCTGGGCGAGGCGGTGTTCGCCACCGGAATGACCGGATACCAGGAGACCCTCACCGACCCGTCCTACCGCGGTCAGATCGTGGTGCAGACCGCGCCGCACATCGGCAACACCGGCTGGAACGACGAGGACGACGAGTCACGGCGGATCTGGGTGGCCGGCTACGTGGTCCGCGACCCGGCCCGGCTGCCGTCCAACTGGCGCTCGGTGCGGCCGCTGGGCGAAGAGCTGTCCCGTCAAGGCGTCGTCGGTATCTCCGGGCTGGACACCCGCGCCCTGACTCGCCGGCTTCGGGAGCACGGCTCGATGCGGGCCGGCATCTTCTCCGGTGACGCCTTGACCGACTCGACGCAGCTGCTGGCGCGGGTGCTGGCCAGTCCGTCGATGGCCGGGGCGGACCTAGTCGGGGAGGTGACCGTCGCCGAGTCCTACACCGTGGCGGCCACGGCCAAGCACCGTTTTCGGGTGGTGGCGCTGGATTTAGGGATCAAGTCCAACACGCCGCGGATGCTAGCTGCGCTAGGGATCGAGACGCACGTCCTGCCGGCCGCGGCCACCCTGGAGCAGGTGTTAGAGCTGTCTCCCGACGGGGTGTTTCTGTCCAACGGCCCGGGCGATCCGGTCACCGCGGACCACGCGGTCTCGCTGACCCGCGAAGTGCTGGAGCGGCGGGTGCCGCTGTTCGGGATCTGCTTCGGTAACCAGATTCTCGGCCGGGCTCTGGGGCGGAGCACCTACAAAATGCGCTACGGGCACCGCGGCATCAACGTCCCGGTTGTCGAGCAGGCCACCGGGCGGGTGTCGATCACCTCGCAGAACCACGGTTTCGCAGTCATGGGGGAGCCGGGCGAGCGCTTCGAATCCGACTTCGGCACCGCGGTAGTAAGCCACTTCTGCCCCAACGACAACACCGTCGAAGGCCTCACCTGCCAGGACACCCCAGCCTTCAGCGTCCAATACCACCCCGAAGCAGCCGCCGGCCCACACGACGCCGCGTATCTTTTCGACCGCTTCTGCCGACTCATGGCCGAGCATCGCGATTCGGCTCCGAATAGCGCTCGAGGGGGGATCGGCTGATGGGGCGGAGATCTGATATTTCGCATGTTTTGGTAGTGGGGTCTGGGCCGATTGTGATCGGACAGGGGTGTGAGTTCGACTATTCGGGTAC
>JBHEMR010000193.1:0-3516 GCA_046262495.1 Pseudonocardiaceae bacterium
GAAGGCCAGGCCCATGATCATGGTGCCGAGCGCGAATTTGATCGGTGTCGAGGGCTGGCGGGACCCGAGTTTGATCCATAGCAGCGCGAACATGGGCGCGAGCAGGATGATGAACACGGGGTTAAACGACTGCACCCACTCCGTGGGCATCTGCCAGCCGAAGAGGTTTCGGTCCGTTCGCCCGTCGGCGTAAATCTCCACCACCGTGAACTGCTGCTGATACAGCGACCAGAACACCGCGTTGGTGACGAACAGGGGGATGAACGAGAGCATCCGACTGCGCTCGACCACCGTGATCTTCGAGCTGGTCAGGATGACGGCGAAGTACACCACTGCGGCTATCCCACACACGACAACGACGACGTCGGACAGGTTGGCGGCGGTGATCACGCCGGTCATCACCAGAAAGATCACCACAGCAGCGATTACAGCGGCGACGCCGACGACCATGGTCCATCTCGAGCGGGGCAGCGGGTTGGGCACGATGTTCGCCTCGGTGCCCAGGTTGCGGCGCCCGATCGTGTACTGGACCAGCCCAGCGGCCATGCCGATTGCGGCCACGCCGAAGGCGTAATGGAAACCGAGCGTGGTCCGGGCGAGCCCGGTCAGCAACGGACCGAGCAATGCGCCGGTGTTGATCCCCATGTAGAACAGAGAGAAACCGGCGTCGCGACGGTCGTCGTTTTCCGCATACAACGTTCCGACGACGGCGGTGGCGTTGCCCTTGACCCCACCACTGCCCAAGGCGACACACGCCAGACCCACGCCGACGCCCACGAAACCCGGCAGCACCGCGAGTGCGATGTGCCCGGTCATCACCAGAACCGCGCTGTAGAACAACGTCCGTTCGGCGCCGAGTACCCGGTCGGCCATCCAGGCGCCTGCGATAGTCGAGACGTAGACCAATCCGCCGTAGGCGCCGACCAGGCTGGTGGCCGTGGACTTCGGCAGCCCGAGGCCGGGGTTGTTACCAGTCGCCGCGTAGAACAGGTACAGCGTCAGGGAGGCGAGCATCCCGTAGTAGGAGAAGCGCTCCCACATCTCGACGCCGAACAGGTTGGCCAGCCCGCGCGGATGTCCGAAGAACGCCCGGTCGGTGCGGGGATCGGTGACGGTGCTGCTCATCCGGGCAACTCTGCACCAGAGCCCCCTTCGGGGCCAGCACTTCGATCCAGCGGGGGCTCAGAGGTCGGCAGTGGTGAGTGTGGTGCAGTCGGTGGCAGAAGCGACCCTTGCAGCCGGTCCTTGCGGCCGGTGACAGCCAACCCCCTGCCCGGGTGTCGGTGTCAGCGAACCCCGGCCCTTCTGGAACAGGTTGGCCAGGCTTTCCAACCCTGCGCGCGGAGTACCTTTTCGGCGATGGCGATCTGCTGTGCCCGGGTGGCCCCGCTGGCGGTGTTTGCGTAGGCCCCGCCACCGAAAGACCGCCACGTGCTGGGGGCGAATTGCAGCCCGCCGGAATACCCATTTCCGGTGTTGGTACTCCAGTTACCGCCGCTTTCGCACTGCGCGACGGCATCCCACGGATCCTGGTGCATCGGGGACGCCAGGGCTGGGGCTGCCAATACTAGTGGAGCCGTCAGTGCGGCCGCAGCGATACCAATACGTGCGAGTAATCGGGAGGTCCTCGTCATCTTATTCTCCGTGAACCGCGCACACGATTCCTGGTGTCGGCAATTGCGCGGGATTCGGGCCCGCGTCGACCGATCGCCAGGCTGCGCCCCCGTCCCGATTCAGGGTGAGCTTGCGGTATCCGGGACCGAGGGACAGGGTTTTGCGCACCGGGTCCGGATTCCCGCACCAAGGTGGCTCCTTCGAGCAGGACAACGTCGACCGTACGGATCGCCATGGGCGATGCAAGGGGTTGACAACAGGTCCCGTCAGGCAGGGGTCAACTAGTGAAACTGTTACCCAGTGCAACAAGGCTGGATGTTTCCGCAGGTTAACCACAGATTAAGAAGGCCCTTTGCGAACGCGATATGCCGGATTTGTGAACCCTCCGACGTGTCGGCGAATCACCCGATCGAGCGTGTTCAAAAGGTTTAATTCGCATCCCAGCCCCCTCCATGCGCCGCCGTTGTAGCGGATCGCCGCCGCGGTGAGCGTGACGGCCATCACCATTGTGGGGGAATGAGCCCGCCGCACCGCGGCAGACCCACCAAGATCACTAATGAGGTGACTGTGACGACAAGAAATGTTGTCGAAGTCACCCAAAACGTGATCATCCACAATTCGATCGGTATGGGTCGCGACCGTTATGGAAGGGTCACCGGACCCCGTCCCCAGCAAAAATTCAGCTACCGTCCTGCTGCGCAGGCAAGAGTGTCCAGCGCCCAGAATTACTGCCGGGTCAGGCAGGGGCGATGACGTCAACGGTGCGAAGTAGGTGCGGTAGCGGGCCGCATCCCGCAAATCGACCAGGGTCGCCCGCGCCCCACCCGGGCGTGGCAGCCGACCGGGCGCCGTAGGTGCACTGATGTGTAGGCGTTCTAGTCGGTCGTGGTACTTGAGGTTGCAGGCCTCGTCGGCGTCCATGAACGAGATCGGTCATGCCTGAGGCAGACGGTGGCCGGCACGGCGCATTGATCGGGCCTAGTTGGGTATTAAGAACTCCAAGCAGCACATCGGGTGTCAGGAGGCAGCATGGCTGGACGTGCAGATGGGACAAAAGCTGGCACGACAACTAAGGCCAGCTCTAAGCCGGACCTGCTCGGTATCTACCTCAACGATCACCTGGCCGGCCTGACCGTGGAGGTCGAATTGGCTCGTCGGGTGCTCGGGACGTACCGGGACTCGGATATCGGTGCCGCGATCGAGCGGTTGACGGCCGAGATCGTCGGCGATCGCGCCGCGCTGCGCGACATGATGGCCGCACTCGGCGTTCCGGTTCGGCGCTACAAGGCATATGGGGCCTGGGTGGGGGAGAAGGTAGGGCGCCTGAAGCCTAACGGCTACGTCCGGGGCCGCTCTCCGCTGAGCATCGTAGTCGAGCTGGAAGGTCTGCGGCTCGCAGTGGAGCACAAGGCGCTGGGCTGGCGCACGCTGCGCGAGCTGGCGCAACACGACGGCCGTCTAGACCTCGAGCGCCTAGATGGGCTACTGGACCGGGGCCGCCGGCAGGTCGACATCCTCGAGGAGCTTCGCGCGCGCAAGGTCGCCGAGGTCTTCGGCACTGCTGGGGTGAATTCGGCGACCTAGCTGTGGCGAGCTGCTGCACCCGCGTGCAGGTGCCGGTGCAGCAGCCGAAGCGCCTCGGTGACCGCTTCGGCACATACCTCGGCAGGATCGTCGCAATCGACATAGCGGTGCTTGACGTGCGTCTCCACGCCGTCAGACAGGGCAAGGAACACTGTGCCGGGCGGTTGGCCGTCTTGCCCGTCCGGGCCGCCCGCCCCCGTCACCGCCACCGCGACGTCGGCCCGCAGGAGCCGCCGAACGCCCTCGGCCATCGCGGCGGCCGCTTGTGCACTGACTACCGGCCCCGGCGGCACGGTGAGCAGCTCGTGTTTGACATCG
>JBHEMR010000194.1:0-4827 GCA_046262495.1 Pseudonocardiaceae bacterium
CGGTCAGCTCTCGGCCTGTGAGCTGGAGAAGATTCGCGCCGACTTCCCTATCCTGTCCCGGACCGTGCGGGATGGTCGACCGCTGGTCTATCTGGACTCCGGGGCCACCTCGCAACGGCCGCGGCAGGTCCTCGACGCCGAACGTTCCTTCCTTGAGCAGCACAACGCCGCAGTGCACCGCGGTGCGCACCAGCTCGCCGAGGAGGCTACCGACGCCTACGAGTCGGCGCGGGCCCGGATCGCCGCGTTCGTCGGCGTCCAGCCCGACGAGGTGGTGTTCACCAAGAACGCCACCGAGGGGATCAACCTGGTCGCCTACGCGCTGAGCAACTCGGCGGTGAGCGGGGGAGCGGCGCAGCGCTTCGTCGTCGCGCCCGGTGACGAGATCGTGATAACGGAGATGGAGCACCACGCCAACCTGGTGCCCTGGCAGGAGCTGTGCCGGCGCACCGGTGCCACGTTGCGCTGGTATCGGGTCACCGCTGGCGGCCGCCTGGACCTCGATTCGCTGGAGCTGTCCGAGCGCACCAAGGTGGTGGCCTTCACCCACCAGTCCAACGTGATGGGCACCGTCCCACCGGTAGCGGAGGTGGTCCAGCGAGCCCGTGCGGTCGGGGCGCTGACCGTGCTGGATGCCTGCCAGTCGGTGCCGCACGCACCGGTCGACTTCTCGGCGCTGGATGTCGACTTCGCGGCGTTCTCCGGGCACAAGATGCTGGGCCCCTCCGGGGTCGGTGTGCTCTACGGGCGCCGTGAGCTGCTCGAGGCGCTGCCGCCATTCCTCACCGGCGGGTCGATGATCGAGCTGGTGAAGATGGAGGGCTCCACCTATGCCCCGCCGCCGCAGCGTTTCGAGGCCGGCGTGCCCATGACTTCTCAAGCCGTCGGGCTGGGTGCGGCGGTGGACTACCTGTCGGCGGTGGGAATGGACCGCATCGCCGCGCATGAATATGCCCTGACCAAGCAAGCGCTGGTCGGATTGTCGGATATCGATGGGGTGCGGATCATCGGCCCGACCGAGTGCGTGGATCGAGGTGGAGCGGTGTCCTTTGTGCTCGACGACGTGCATGCACATGACGCGGGACAAGTCCTGGACGACATGGGCATCGCAGTGCGGGTCGGCCACCACTGTGCCTGGCCGTTGCACCGCCGCTTCGGGATCGCCGCGACGGTGCGGGCCAGTTTTGCGGTGTACAACATGCCCGCCGAGGTCGACGCCCTGTTGGACGGCGTGCACGAGGCCCGCCGTTTCTTCCAGGTGGGCGCATGAAACTGGAGCAGATGTATCAGGAGATCATCCTGGATCACTACCGTCATCCGCACCGCAGCGGCCTTCGGGAACCCTTCGATGCCGAGTCCTTCCAGGTCAACCCCACTTGCGGGGACGAGGTGACGCTGCGAGTGGCGCTCGACGGCGATCGAGTTGCCGACGTGTCCTACGACGCGATCGGTTGTTCGATCAGCCAGGCGGCGACGTCGGTGCTCACCGACCTGGTGGTCGGTCGGACCGTCGCCGAATCGACGTCCAGGATGGACGCCTTCGTGAAGATGGTCCAGAGTCGCGGGAAGGTCGAGCCCGATGAGGAAGTACTGGAAGACGCGGTCGCCTTCGCCGGCGTATCGCAGTATCCGTCCCGGGTGAAATGTGCCTTACTGGGCTGGATGGCGTTCAAAGACGCGGTCGGTCGGGCCGAGGCCGGTAGCCCAGATAACGGTGCCCAGCGAGCGGAGGCACAGTGAGTCAGAACGAGGAATCCGAGGTCGTGCGCGGAGCGGCTGGTATGCCGCAGGTTCCGACGACCCGCCCGGACGGCGACCTGGCCGCCGTCGACGATCTCGAGGAGGCCATGCGCGATGTGGTCGACCCGGAGCTGGGGATCAACGTTGTCGACCTGGGTCTGGTCTACGACATCCGGGTCGACGAGGGCAACATCGCCACCCTGGACATGACGCTGACTTCCGCGGCGTGCCCGCTGACCGATGTCATCGAGGACCAGACCCGTGCCGCGCTGACCGGTGGCCCCGGCGGGGGGCTGGTTGACGATGTGCGGATCAACTGGGTATGGATACCGCCATGGGGTCCAGACAAGATCACCGAGGACGGCCGAGAGCAACTGAGGGCTTTGGGCTTCACTGTCTGACACACTGCCGCGCCGCGCGCGGTCCGCTCAGCGGGCTTCGGGCACCGAACCAGCTAGGGTGTCCAGGATCTGCTGGCCGTAACGCGCCAGCTTGGTCTCGCCGACACCGCTGACGGTGCCAAGCTCGGCGAGAGTCAACGGCAGCTGGGTGGCGATCTGGCGCAACGTTGCGTCGTGGAAGATCACGTAGGCGGGTACGCCCTGCTCTTTCGCCGTGGCGGCGCGCCAGGCACGAAGCCGTTCGAACACCGGCACAGCAGTCTCGGGTAGCTCAGCGGGTGCGGCCGGGCGTGGCTTAGCGGCCTTGTCTGCAGCCGTCGCTCGTTCGGGTTCGCGGCGCAGCAGGACCTGGCGCTGCCGGCTCAACACCTGGCCGCTGGAGTCGGTCAGCACCAACGTGCCGTAGTCGCCCTCGACGGCGAGCAGGCCCTGGGCCAGCAGTTGGCGCGCCACTCCGCGCCACTCGCTCTCTCGCAGCTCCGTGCCGATGCCGAACACGGTCAGACTCTCGTGGCCGAACTGGGTGACCTTGGGCGTCGTCTTGCCTAGCAGGATGTCGATAATCTGGCCGGCGCCGAACTTCTGGTGACGTTCCCGGTCGAGCCGCAATACCGTGGAGAGCAGCTTCTGCGCGGCGATCGTGCCATCCCACGTTTCCGGTGGGGACAGGCAGGTGTCGCAGTTGCCGCACGCGGTGGCGTGCTGGCCGAAGTAGGCGAGTAGCTGGCCGCGGCGGCACTCGACCGTCTCGCACAGCGCCAGCATGGCGTCGAGGTGGGCGGTGAGGCGCCGGCGGTGCGGGCCGTCCCCCTCAGAACCGTCGATTAACTTGCGCTGTTGCACGACGTCGGCCAACCCGTAGGCTAGCCACGCGGTGGAGGCCAAGCCGTCCCGTCCGGCCCGGCCGGTTTCCTGATAGTAGCCTTCAACGGATTTGGGCAGGTCAAGATGGGCGACGAAGCGCACGTCAGGCTTGTCGATGCCCATCCCGAACGCGATCGTGGCGACCATGACTAAGCCGTCCTCGCGCAGGAAGCGCGCTTGGTTCCCGGCTCTGGTATGCGCGTCGAGCCCTGCGTGGTACGGCAGTGCCTCGATCCCGTTTCGCACCAGAAACTCCGCGGTCTTTTCAACCGAAGCCCGCGACAGGCAGTAGACGATGCCTGCGTCGCCGGCGTGCTCGCTGCGCAGCAGCTCCAGGAGCTGTCGCCTGGGTTCGTTCTTGCCTACGATGCGGTACTGGATGTTCGGACGATCGAAGCTCGCCACGAAATGACGGGCGTCGGCCAGGTTCAGCCGGGACGCGATCTCGGCGTGGGTAGCCTTGGTGGCCGTTGCGGTCAGCGCGATCCGGGGAACGGTGGGCCACCGCTGGTGCAGCGCGGACAGCGCGAGGTAGTCGGGCCGGAAGTCGTGTCCCCACTGGGCCACGCAGTGCGCCTCATCGATGGCGAACAGCGAGATCGTGCCGCGATCGAGAAGGCTGCCCGTCGACTCCACGCGCAGGCGTTCCGGCGCTAGGTAGAGCAGGTCCAGCTCACCCGCCAGGAAGGCGGACTCGACCTTGCGCCGCTCGGAGGGCTGCTGGGTGGAGTTGAGGAACCCGGCCTGGACGCCAAGCGCCGTCAGGGCGTCGACTTGGTCCTGCATCAGGGCAATGAGCGGCGAGATGACGACGCCGACGCCTTCTCGTACGAGCGCCGGGATCTGGTAGCACAGCGACTTGCCGCCGCCGGTCGGCATGAGCACGAGCGCATCGCCGCCAGCGGTGACGTGGTTGATGACCTCCTGCTGCGCTCCCCGGAACGTGTCATAGCCGAAGACCCGTTGGAGCATCCGCAGGGCGTCGCTCGCGTCGAGACCGGTAACGGGGACGACCATCCGGCGATCCTAGGACCCGAGCGTTGCCGCCGGCGGCGGTGTTCGGGTTTGGGTCGACGCCGCCGTTACCTGCCTCGAGACTCCGAACAGTTCAGTCTGGGTCTCGGTATCGCGAGCGACACTGGCGTGTCACGCCGCCGCGCCAACCGGCGACGGTGAACCGACTTATGAGGACCGCGTAGGTGGAACCAGCCCATCGTCCGGAAACAGCTGGACACGGCTCTGGCAGCGGGGAAAGTACGCTGACCGTGGTCGTCGCGCTCGTGGCCAACCTGTCGATCGCCGCGATGAAGGTGGTCGCCGGGGTGCTGACCGGATCGGCCGCGATGCTGGCCGAGGCGGCGCATTCGGTCGCCGACTCAACTACGGAGGGACTACTGCTGGCCGCGCTGCGGCACTCGGAACGACCGGCCGACCGGCGGCACCCGTTCGGCTACGGCAAGGTTCGATTTTTCTGGCCGCTCATCGCTGCTGTGTCAATATTCGTAACGGGCGCGCTGTTTTCGGTGTATGAAGGCGTGCACGCGATCTTTGGCGGGGGTGAGGAGCAGACCCTGGCGTGGGTCGCCTTCCTGGTGCTTGCTCTGTCCTTCGCGATCGAGGGCACCTCCTGGATCCGAGCCGTGCATCAGATCCGCCGTGAGCGGGATGCAGAAAGTCAAAGCCTGATCGAGTACCTGCGCACCACCGATGACCCGACCATCAAGATCGTTTTTTCGAGGACACCGCGGCGCTCGTCGGCTTGCTACTCGCCTTCGCTGGTGTCGGTTTGCACCTGCTCACCGGCTCGGCGTTGCGGGACGGC
>JBHEMR010000195.1:0-13595 GCA_046262495.1 Pseudonocardiaceae bacterium
TTTGGTTCCGATGGTCCAGGTTCGAATCCTGGCGGCGGAGCGGCAGGTCAGGACCGGATCACCACTGCGCTCCTGACACCTCCGGTTGACATCAGTTCTCGCCGAGCAGCCCAATCCATCCGGGCTGTCAGTCGATGCTTGGAGTCGTCGAGCACATGGGCATAGGTGTTCATCGTGATGTTGGTGGTGCTGTGACCGCGCGGCTACTGATCTCGATCGGTGGCAGCGTCGCCCCCACATGAGGTCGCTAAAGCGCACGGCTTCGATGATGTTCATCGGCGACCGGGTTGGAATGATCTTTCTCAGCCGGAGACCGGCCGCCGCCAGCAGCTCGCGGAACTCAGCCTCTGTACGCTCCATGCCACCTGTCGAAACCAGCATCTGGACGTCTATCAGCTTTTCCATCCCCGGCTGGTTGCCTTCCGAGATCAGCAGGTCGACGATCAGCACCTTGCCGTTTGCAGACATGGCCGCACGCGTGTTAGGGAGGATCTTGACCGCTTGATCGTCGTCCCAATCGTGAATCATGTTCTTCATGATGTAGACGTCCGCGCCTCGTGGGACGGAGTGAAAGAAGTCACCGGCCAGCTTCTCGACACGGTCGGCAACGCCTGCACGGGTGAGCAGCTCGTCGGTGCCGTCGATCACCGAGGACAGATCGAACAGGACTCCCCGAACTCGAGGGTTGGCTGTCAGGATGCTCGCCAGCAAGCTCCCGTAACCTCCGCCGACATTCGACGAGAGTGGCGACCGTCGAGAAGTCGTACGCCTCGACGATCGCCGGGATGGCCGCCAGTAAATAACTCGTCATGGCGCGGTTGAAGAGCTCGCGACGGCTCGTGCATGCCGGTCCTCGCCGCGAGCTCACGGGTGCTGTGCAGCCCCTCGGCAAGCAGATCGGGGACTGCCAGCTTGGCGACGACCCGGATGCATTGCTGTATCAGGCCGCCGCAAAAGCATCTGCATAAGAATGGCGTTTGGCGAAGGCTCATCGGGAGCGCTCATCGCATGTCCCTTCAAGGCTAAACGGTTTCACGGCTCTCCACTGAGCGCGGAAGCCGCCTTTCGAGCGTGCACTGCTTCACTCTGGCGAGGCGCGGGCAGGCAACGCGCCGCCTCACCGGCTCACCAACACCCACCGACGCGGCGCCGACCATCGCCGCGCTGCTGCTCTCCGGCATCATCCACCCAGACCTATCACGCCTGGCCGACTAACAAATGCGACGGCGCCCGCTGTCGCCAGGCGCGCAGCCCAGTAGGATCCGCGCTACCGGGGATCGACTGCACCAGGATGGGGAAGGACAGGCCGATGCTCCCAGACGGGAGCCTCACGACGGCGATCGTGCTGGCCGCCGGCGAGGGCACCCGGATGCGCTCGGCGATCCCCAAGGTGCTGCACCCGCTGGCCGGGCGGCCCCTGCTGGAGCACGCAGTGCGCGCCGCCGCCGGGCTGGTACCCGAGCACCTGGTCGTGGTCATCGGCCACGGTCGAGACGCGGTGGCGGCCCACCTGCAGTCGCTGGCAGCCGCCCTGGGACGCGAAGTGCGGCCCGCTGTGCAAGCCGAGCAGCGCGGCACCGGCCACGCGGTCAGCACTGCGTTGGACGTCCTGCCCGCCGGGCTGTCCGGGACGGTGCTAGTCAGTTACGGGGACGTGCCGTTGCTGGACGCTGCCACGCTGGCCGGGCTGATCGCCGAGCACCACCGCGCCGGGCACGCCGTGACCGTCTTGTCCGCGGTAGTGGGAGACCCGACCGGCTACGGGCGGGTGCTGCGCGACGGCTCGGGTGCGGTCACCGGCATCGTCGAACACCGGGACGCCACCACAACTCAGCGCGCCATCTGCGAGATCAACTCCGGGGTCTTCGCCTTCGACGCCGGGGCGTTGCGCGACGCGCTGGGTCAGCTCGCCCCGGCTAACAGCCAGGCCGAGCTGTACCTCACTGATGTTCTGGGACTGGTGCGCGCCGGCGGACGGGCGGTCGGCGCGCACCAGTGCGCGGACCCGTGGTTGGTGGCCGGAGTCAATGATCGGGTGCAGCTGGCCGCCCTGGGGGCAGAGTACAACCGGCGGCTGCTGGAACACTGGATGCGAGCCGGTGTCACTGTCATCGACACGGCCACGGTGTGGCTGGACGCCGACATCGCACTCGCCCCGGACGTCGTGCTGCATCCGGGGGTGCAGCTGCATGCCGGGACCGTGGTGGGTCCCGGCGCGACGATCGGACCGGACTCGACCCTGTCGGCATGCACCATCGGCGCGGGCGCCACCGTGGTTCGCACCCATGCCATCGGTGCGGTGGTGGCCGATCGGGCGCAGATCGGTCCATTCGCCTATTTACGGCCGGGCAGCCGGATCGGTGAGCGGGCCAAGGTCGGCACTTTCGTGGAGACCAAGAACGCCGAGCTGGGCGCTGGCGCGAAAGTTCCGCATCTGAGCTACGTCGGGGACGCGACGATCGGCGAGGGCAGCAACATCGGCGCAGCCACCGTGTTCGTCAACTACGACGGGGTGGCCAAACACCACAGCACTGTGGGCGCGCACGCGCGGACGGGGGCCGACAACATGTTCGTGGCCCCGGTGACCATCGGCGACGGTGCCTACACCGGGGCCGGTTCGGTGATCACCCAGGACGTACCGCCCGGGGCGCTGGCCGTAGCCCGTGGGCGTCAGCGCAATGTCGAAGGATGGGTCAGCCGGCAGCGCCCGGGAACCCCGGCCGCTGATGCAGCGAAGCTCGCCCAGCATGCGCAACGGTCCGACCGGACCTACGGTGGCCAGACGCGGCAGGAGCGAGCATGACCCTTTCCACGATGTCGGCGATTCCAAAGAAGAGCCTGATGCTCTTCTCCGGGCGCTACCATCCCGAGCTGGCCGAGGAGGTGGCCAAGCACCTCGACATCGCGGTTACCCCGCAGTCGGCTTACGCCTTCGCCAACGGTGAGATCTTCGTCCGGTTCGAAGAGTCGGTCCGCGGTTGCGACGCCTTCGTGGTGCAGGCGCACGCCGCTCCGATCAACGACGCCATCATGGAGCAGCTGATCATGGTGGACGCGCTCAAGCGCGCGTCGGCCAAGCGGATCACCGTCGTGATGCCGTTCTGGGGCTACAGCCGTCAGGACAAGAAGCACCGCGGGCGCGAGCCCATCTCCGCCCGCCTCATTGCGGACATGTTCAAGGTCGCCGGCGCGAACCGAATCATGACGGTGGACTTGCACACCTCGCAGATCCAAGGCTTCTTCGACGGGCCGGTGGATCATCTGTTCGCCTTGCCGGTGCTCGCCGACCACGTCAAGACCACCTACGCCGAACGTGAGCTGGCCGTGGTGTCGCCGGACTCCGGCCGGGTGCGGTTGGCTGAGCGGTGGGCCGAGACGCTCGGTGGCACGCCGCTGGCGTTCATCCACAAGACTCGAAACCCCCGCGTGCCCAACAAGGCGGTCGCCAACCGGGTGGTCGGCGACATCGAGGGTCGGCTCTGCGTGGTGATCGACGACATGATCGACACCGGCAGCACGGTGGCCGGCGCCGTGCGGGCGCTGCTCGACGACGGCGCGACCGACGTAGTCGTCGCCGCCACCCACGGAGTGCTGTCAGAGCCCGCTAGCCAGCGACTGGCCGCCTGCGGCGCCCGCGAGGTCATCTTCACCAATACCTTGCCCATCCCGGACCACAAGCGCTTCCCCGGACTGACGGTGCTGTCCATCGCGCCGCTGCTGGCCCAGGCGATCCACGCCGTCTTCGATGACGGCTCGGTGACCAGCCTGTTCGACGGCATCGCCTGAGACCACCCTGGTGGCCGGCCGGTGAACGTGCCTCCCTTATACTTGAGCGGTTGCCCGGCGAGGGAGAGCTGGCGCTCTTCGTGATCGACGCGGCGGTGCCGTGCTTATGCGTGCCCGCTCGGCGGTCACGAGGGCGGCCTCGCCAGCGCCGCAGGGCCGACCCCGATCTCGCGCCACGTCCACCGGCGTCGCGCCTCGAAGCTGCTAAGGAGTCCTACCGTGTCCGAGGTCCGTCTGGCAGCCGAGCCGCGCACCGAGTTCGGCAAAGGCGCCGCCCGCCGTACCCGACGCGCCGGCAAGATCCCCGCGGTGCTCTACGGGCACGGCAGCGACCCGCAGCATGTGGCGCTGCCAGCGCTGGAGTTCGCCAGGGTGGTGCGCGAGCAGGGCAGCAACGCCGTGCTCAGCATCGACCTGGACGGTCAGGCACAACTCGCGCTGACTAAGACCGTCACCGTGCACCCGATCCGGCGACATATCGAACACGTCGACCTGCTGATCATCCGGCGCGGCGAGAAGGTCGTGGTGGACGTCTACCTGGTCGTCACCGGCAACGCCGCCCCAGACACGCTGGTCACCCAGGAGCTGGTGAGCCTGCAGGTCGAAGCGGATGCGATGTCGATCCCCGAAGAGATCGAGGTCTCCGTTGAGGGCGCCGCGATTGGTACGCGGGTGTTGGCCGCCGATGTCCCACTGCCGCCGGGTGTGGAGCTCCGGACCGACCCGGAGTACCTCGTGGCCAACATCGTCGCGGCACCGACCACCGCAGACCTCGAAACCGAGGCCAGCGGTGAAGAACCGGCGCCGACTGGAGCTGGGGCTGCGGACGATCAGGACTGACAGGGGTTTTCGACCACGCCGTGACCGTTGAGGCCAGCACCGACCGGGTCGCCGGGGAGCTCGCGCTGATCGTGGGTCTGGGCAACCCGGGCTCCGGCTACGCCAGCAACCGGCACAACGTCGGATTCATGGTGCTCGACGAGCTGGCTCAGCGCGTAGGTGGGCGTTATACCTCGCACAAGGCTGGGGCCGACGTGCTGGAAACGCGCCTGGCCGGGCGTCGGGTGGTGCTGGCGCGCCCGCGCTCCTTCATGAATATCTCCGGGCCCCCGGTCGCTGCGACGGCGCGGTACTACAAGGTCCCACCGACCGATGTGGTGGTCATCCACGACGACCTGGACCTCGACTACGGCGTACTGAAACTCAAGCGCGGCGGCGGCGAAGGCGGCCACAACGGGCTCCGCTCGGTCTCGGAATGTCTGGGCAGCCGGGATTACCTGCGGGTGCGTTTCGGTATCGGCCGACCGCCGGGACGGATGGACCCGGCTGATTTCGTACTACGGAACTTCACCGCCGAGCAGCGCCGCGAGCTGGACTTTCTGGTGGACCGCTGCGCCGACGCCGTCGAGCAGCTACTCACCCAGGGCCTGGCCGCCACCCAGAACCAGGTGCACTGAGCGGGCACCGTTACCCACCCGCATTCATCACAAATATTCGGCGATGCGGTCGCGGACGGCGGCGCGGCGCAGCTTTCCCGAGGGGGTCTTGGGTAGGGCGGCGGGTGGGAGCACCACCACGGCGGCGGGTCGCAGGCCTATCGCATCGACCACCCGCGAGATGACCTCCTTGCGCAGGATGCGCTCGGCGTCAACGTCGCCGGCCAGTTTGGACTCCACGGCCACCGCGAACGACTCCCTTCGGGCGCCGGCATCCATCCGCACGGCCGCCACGTTGCCCGGCCGGACCCCGTCGACCAGCCCGGCGGCGCGCTCGATGTCGAGGGGGTAGATGTTGCGCCCGCCCATGATGATGACGTCCTTGCGCCGCCCGCAGACCACTACCTCACCCTCAGTGAGGTAGCCCTCGTCGCCGGTGTCCAACCATCCGTCGGAATCCTGGGTAGGCAGAGGTCCGGCCGTGGTCAGATACTGGTGGGTCACCGACTCGCCGCGCAGTTGGAGCCGGCCGACCTCGCGCTCAGCGAGCGGGCGACCGTCCTCGGCGAGCACCTGCACCTCCATCCCGGGCAACGGCGGTCCCAACCGGGGAAAGGTCCGGACGTCCCGGTCCGATGGCTCGGCCACGATGGCTCGGCGCCCGGTCTCCAGAGCATGGGCATTCACGTTGTCCACCTGCATCCCGACCCCTAGCGGAGCGAATGAAACCGCGAGCGTTGCCTCGGCCATCCCGTAGGCGCACACCATGCAGGTCTCCTGCAGCCCGAACCGGGCTCCCGCGCTGGTAAAGGCCCGTACCGCCGTCGGTTCGATGGGCTCGGCACCGTTGAGGGCAAAGCGCAGGCTGGACAGGTCGAAGTGCTCATCGGTGCTGGCCAGCCGCCGGGCCAGCAGAGCGTAGCCGAAGTTCGGCGAAGCGGTAATCGTGCCGTGGTACTGGCTGATCAACTCGGCCCACAGCAACGGGCGAGACATGAAATCCGTCGGGGTCACCTTCACCAGCTCCAGCCCCAGCGCCATCGGGACGGTGAGCAACCCGACCATCCCCATGTCGTGGAACAGCGGCAGCCAGGACACCATCACGTCGTTGACCGGGTCTAGTGCCCCAGCCTGCACCATCGCGGTCATGTTGGCGTATAGGTTGCCGTGGGTGATCCGGACGGCCTTGGGTTCGGCGCTGGAGCCCGAGGTGAGCTGCAGCAGCGCGGTGTCGTCCTCGCCCACCGGCACCGGCGCGCTCAGCGGTCGGACGGCCGAATCGTCGAGGTTGGCGAGCATCAAGTAGCTGATCCCGCGCTGGTGCAGCAGCGGGGCGAGCTGGTCGAAGGGCGCCCCAAGCAGCACCAGCTTGGCGTCGATCATGCTAAGCACCCTGATGGTGTCCGCCGCCCAACTCGCCAGATCGGCCCGGTGAGTGGGTTGGTGCAGCATGGTCACGCTGCCACCGGCTAGCCAGACGCCCTGCACCGCGGGGGCGATCAACGCGGGGTCACCAGCCAACACCGCCACCGCGTCACCGTGTTGCACACCGGGCGCGGCGGTGCCCACCAGATACCCGGCAGCGCGCAGAGCCTTGTGGTGGACTTGCGTCCAGCTGACACGACGCGGCTGGGTGGGCTCACCGGTGGTCATGCCTCGGTCCGACCGGGTCGGGGAATCCGGCGCGCAGTGTGCCACCAGAGTGTCGAGGAACCTGCTCACAAACGGCCACCTTACGGCTGTGCTGGGCAAACCCGCACCCGGTGGCGATCAACCGGCGGCGTCGGCGACTTCCAGCCAGCGGGTCTCCAGCTCGTTTTTCGCAGCGAGTACCACCCGCAGTTCACCGTCGAGCTCCCGGAACGCCACGGGATCGGCGGCCTGCTGGGTGATCTGCTGCTGAAGCTGCGCTTCTCGCCCGGACAAGCGTTCCAATTGACGTTCTAGCCGAGCCAGCTCCTTGCGGGCGCCCCGCAGCTGCGCGGCTTCCTTCGGCGCCTCGTAAGAGGATCCGGGCTGGGCAGTCGGGGCGCTATCGCGCCGGGACAGGTATTCCTCGATGCCACCGGGCAGGGGGGTGATCCGCCCATCACCGAGAAGCGCGACCACGGTGTCACAGACCCGATCGACGAAGTAGCGATCGTGCGACACCACGACCAGCGAACCCGGCCAACCGTCGAGCAGATCCTCCAGCTGTTGCAACGTATCGATGTCGAGATCGTTGGTGGGCTCGTCGAGCAGCAGCACGTTCGGCTCAGCCATCAACAGCCTGGTCAGTTGCAGCCGCCGCCGCTCCCCGCCGGATAGATCCGCCACCGCCGTCCACTGCCGCGACGGGGGGAACCCAAGCCGCTCGGCCAGCTGCGAAGCGGACAGCTCCCGGCGACCCAACGTGATGCGGGAGGCGACCTCCTCCACCGCCTCCAGCACCCGCAGCGATTCGGGTAGATCCTCCAGTTCCTGGTGCAGGTGCGCCAGGTGGACAGTCTGACCCTGCACGCGGCGACCGGCGTCCGGTTCCCGCTCCCCCGCGAGCAGCCGCAGCAACGTCGTCTTGCCCGAGCCGTTGATTCCGACCAGCCCGATGCGCTCCCCCGGACCGATTCGCCATGTCTCGGCGTCCAGCAGCCGCCGGCCGCCGATCGTTACCGTGACGTCCTCCAGCTCCAGCACGGTGCGGCCCAGCCTGCGTTTCGCGAAAGCGAGCAGTTCGATGTTGTCCCGCGGCGGCGGGACATCGGCGATGAGCGCCTCGGCGACCTCGATGCGGTAGCGCGGTTTGGAGCTGCGCGCCGGCGGCCCACGGCGCAGCCACGCGAGCTCCTTGCGGGCCAGGTTGCGCCGACGATCCTCCGCCGCGCCGGCCAACCGTAGTCGCTCGGCCCTGGCGTAGACCCAGTCCGCGTAGCCGCCGTCGTAGCCGTCCACCCGGCCGTCGGCGACCTCCCAGGTACGGGTGCATACGGTATCGAGGAACCACCGGTCGTGGGTCACGACCACCACCGCGCAGCGTCGCGCCAGCAGGTGCTCGGCGAGCCACCGCACCCCCTCGACGTCGAGGTGGTTGGTCGGCTCGTCGAGCATCACCAGGTCGAGCTCGGGTACCAACACCGCAGCCAGCGCCACCCGGCGCCGTTCCCCACCGGAGAGCCCGGCCACCGGCCGGTCCAGTCCCAGTGCCGTGATCCCCAGCCCGTCAAGAATGCCGCGCACCCGGGGATCGGCGGCCCACTCGTACTCAGAGGTGACCCCTAGCGGATCCAGCACCGCGTGGCGCACGGTGGCCTGCTCGGGCAGTTCGATTCGCTGGGTGAGCACCGCGGTGCGCAGGCCCCTGGTCTGGCTGACCCGACCGGTGTCCGGCGCCTCGAGCCCAGCAAGCACCTCGATCAGCGTCGTCTTACCACCACCGTTGAGTCCCACCACGCCGATCCGATCACCCTCATCGACGCCGAGCGACACATCGGATAACAACGGACGGATCCCGTAGGACTTCGAGACAGCCTCCAGGTTGACCAGGTTGGCCATCAGGCGTGCGCCAGGGGTTCGTTAGGCGGCCCAGGGTTGGGCGACACTGGGTGCGGATCCTCCACAATTCGGGCACCGGGCACCGGGCCACTGGCTACCCGGACGGTGCGGCACACGCCGGCACCGGCCAGTTCAGCGGCGACCCGGACCGCGGCGTCACCGTCGGTGCACAGGAACGCACAGCTAGGTCCCGATCCCGACACGATGCCGGCCAACGCCCCGGCGTCGACCCCGGCGCGCAGCGTCCGGCGCAGCGCGGGCCGCAGTGACACCGCGGCGGCCTGCAAATCGTTTCCGAGCAGCAATGCGAGCCGCCGAGGATCCCCCGACGCCAGTGCCTCCAGCAGCGGCTCAACGTCGCCGAGCCGCGGTAACGACTGGGGAGCACCGCGGCGCAGCCGGTCCAACTCCCGGTAGACCTCCGGTGTGGACAGGCCGCGGTGGTCCAGCGCGATCACCCAATGAAACGTGTGTCGCGCCAGCACCGGCACCAAGGACTCGCCGCGCCCGGTGCCCATCGCGGTGCCGCCGCACAACGCGAACGGCACATCGCTACCCAGCCCAGCAGCCAGTACGGTCAGCTCTTCGCGAGTGATATCCAAGCGCCACAGGCCGGCCAGGGCGACCAGAGTGCCTGCCGCGTCGGCGCTGCCGCCCGCCATGCCACCGGCCACCGGGATGGCTTTGCGCAGGACCACCCGCACCGAAGGCCGTCGTCCAACATGCGTGGCGAGCAGCAGGACCGCCCGCCACGCCAGGTTACGGTCGTCGGTGGGCACCGTCGCGGCACCCTCACCGTATACCTGCACTCCGGGCTCGTCGGCGGCCGCGACGGTCACCTCGTCGAGTATCGACAGCGCCTGAAAGACGCTGGTCAGCTCGTGGTAGCCGTCGCCGCGCCGGCCACCCACAGCCAGGTGCAGGTTCACCTTGGCCGGGACGCGCACGGTAACCGGTTGCGGCACCACAGCGAGCACACCAACCAGGATAACGGGCCGTCCACGGACGGCCCCGTGAGTGGCAATGCGAGCTATCGCCCCTATCGCCGTTCACGGGCGATGTTCGCAAAGTCGCTGACGGTGAGTTGCTCGCCGCGAGCGCTGGGATCCACCCCGGCCGCCCGGAGCAGCTGCTCGGCGGAGGCTGCCGAACCGGCCCAGCCGGCCAAGGCGGCCCGCAACGTCTTGCGGCGCTGCGCGAAGGCGGCATCGACCAGTGCGAAGACCTCTTGCCTCGGCACTGTCGAGGGTGGCGGGCGGCTGGTCAGGGCAACCAGGCCGGAGTCCACGTTGGGCACTGGCCAGAACACCGCGCGGGGCACCGGCCCGGCGCGGCGCACCTCGGCGAACCAGGCCGCCTTGACACTGGGCGCGCCGTAGCATCTGCTGCCTGGCGGGGCGGCCAGCCGATCGGCCACCTCGGCCTGCACCATCACCAGGCCGCGGCGCAGGCTCGGCACCTCGGCGAGCAGGTGCAGCAGTACGGGAACACCGACGTTGTAGGGCAGATTCGCGACCAGCGCGGTGGGTTCCAGGCCCCCAGCCGCCTCGATGATCTGCGCCCGCCGCACGTGAAGAGCGTCCGCGGTCAGTATCCGTAGCGCATCAGCCCGTTCCGGGACGCGGTCAGCCACCGTGGCGGGCAACGCGCCGGCCAGCAGTGGATCCACCTCCACGGTCAGCACCCGGTCCACCGCGCCCAGCAACGCCAGGGTCAGCGAGCCCAGCCCGGGGCCGACTTCCAGCACGACATCGTCGGGGGCCAAGTCAGCCGCCACCACGATCCGGCGCACCGTGTTCGCGTCATGCACGAAGTTCTGCCCAAGCCGCTTCATCGGCCGCACCCCAAGCCGCTCAGCCAGCGCACGCAGCTCAGCTGGCCCGAGCAACCCCGTCATGGAGCCATGTCTGGGTAACGAGGCGCCCAATTGCCCCGATATGTCTCCATGACGGGCGAGACTAGGCCAAGCCGACCTGGGCCGAGCAGGTTGGCCAGGCGCGGTAGTTGCCACGGGCGTTGCGGACCCGCTGGGCGATCTCTATCTGTTCCTCGCGGCTTGCCTGGTGCGGGTATGGGGCGTATTGGTTACCGCCGTTCGCGCTCCACGTGGCCTTGTCGAACTGCAGGCCTCCGTAGTAACCGTTGCCCGAGTTGGCGGCCCAGTTGCCGCCGGACTCGCATCGGGCCAGCTGGTCCCACACGGTGGCCCCAGTGGCGGTGTACTGCTGCGAGGACCCCTTCGCGGAGGACCCCTTCGCGCCTACCCGGATCCGGGCCGGCCGCGCCGGAGTGACCTCCTGGGCGGCGAGCTGCTTGCGGTCGGCTTCTTGACCATTGGCCAGGGTGACCCGGAACGTGACGATTTGCTCGCCCGGGGCACCAGGATCTTCAACGATCTCACTGCCGATCGGCAGCCGGGGATCTCTGACCTTCTTCACCGGGGGCGCGACGAGTTGCTTGAAAGTACGTTCCTCGGTGAGCACCCGGGTCACCTGCACTGTCATTCCAGGCAGCACGGGCGAGTTGCGCGCCGGGGTGACCAGGTCGCGGTCCTGCAACGGAACTCCTTGCTGGGTCAGCAGATCACCGACCGACAGCGCAGTGGACTGGATCGTCTTCGGCGGCAGGCCACCGTCGAGTAGGGTGATCGGTTTGGTGTTGCGCACCACCAGCGCCATCCCCTCCAGCGGGATGCGCCGGGTCCTATCAGCTGACAGCTCCAGGTCCGGGGCACTCATCCCCACCTGCCGCAGCGCGGTATCGACGGTGAGGGCGGTGGTCCAGACCTCATGCTGGGTTCCGTCGACGGTGAGGGCCAGCGGCCGAGCCCGCTTGAGCACGATCCGGCTGCCGTCCTCTACGACGCTGTTCGCGGTGGGAGCCAGCGCGTCTTGCTCATCGACCCGCAGCCCCGCGGATTCCAGTGCCCCCGCGACCGAGGAAGCGAATGTGTGGATGGTCCGCTGCTCATCGTCCACCGTGACGGTGATGGTCTTGTCCATGGTGAGTGCCGAGGCAGTACCGGTTGTCAATGCCAGCATGGTAGCTACCACGGCGCCTTTGACGAACGTACGAGTGGTCACCGATGTCCAGTCGTCGCAGTTCCGGGCAGGGGAAGCACGAGAACGACCGGGAGTAGACGCTCACCTCCACATGAGAAGGCAGGCTCATCCCGACGGATCCTTGCCCGCACGGCCGTGACGCCGCCGGCAGTGATCCACATCCTCGTGCCGGAACTACCCCATCCCGGCTGACAGTGACGGAACGGTAACGGTTTGTAGCCGAGGGCGCAAACATTTGTTGGGAAGTGTCGCCGACTGAGCGGTCAGGAACGTCCAGCGGTATCGGTCGCACCGAAGTGTTTTATGGGAGCGGGAGGCCCGAACCCGAAGACGCGCCGTGCGTTGGCACAGCTTGACGCCGCCAGCTCGGCCACGTCTTGGCCGCGCAGCGCGGCGAGATCTCGGACGGTGTAGGGCAGGTTGACCGGCTCGTTGGGCTTTCCCCGGTGTGGATGCGGGGTGAGGAACGGTGCGTCGGTCTCCACCAACAGCTGCCCGTCCGGGACCAGCACCGCCGCCTCGCGTAACGCATGGGCGTTGCGGAAAGTCACCGTGCCGGAAAAGGACAGTACATATCCGGCATCGACGCAGATCTGCGCCATAACGGCATCCCCGGAGAAGCAGTGGAAGATTACGGTCTGTGGGGGCCCTTCCTGCTCGAGCACCGCAAGCACATCGTCGTGGGCGTCCCGATCGTGGATCATGAGCGGCTTGCCGACCCGCTTGGCGAGGTCGATGTGCCAGCGGTAGGACTCCCGTTGCGCCTCGGGTTGCGAGCAGTTCGCATCGCGCTGTGTCCAGTAGTAATCCAGGCCGGTCTCCCCCACGGCCACCACCCGGGGTTGCCGCACAAGCTGCTCGAGCTCGGCGCGGTCGGTGTCGGTCATCGTCGCGGTGCGGGTGGGGTGCAGCGCCACCGCCGCGAACACCCGCTCGTCCCAGCTCGATGCCGACACCACCCATCGGGCCGATGCCATGTCATCAGCTACCGTCACCACCGCCGCGACCCCCACCGCCGCCGCCCGGTCTAGCGCCGCTCGAACCCCCGCCGGATCGGTTGCACCGCACGCGTCCAGATGTGTGTGCGCGTCGATGACCGGCGCCGGCAACGGCGGCGGAGGTGGCGGCAAGCCGCTCGTGAGTGGCATTAAGTGCTATGACACCGTTTCGCACTCACGACTGGATGGGGGCCCAGGTAGGGCCGGTGTCGCGCAGGCCGGGGTCGAGTTTGGTGAACAGGGGGGTGGGTTTGGTGAGGGGGCGGCCTGGCTCAATCGGGACACTGGTCCAGCGGCCCTGTTCTGCGGCGTAGTCGCCGGTGATCACGGGGTAGTCGGGGCCGGTGCCGTCGACGACCTCACTGACCGTCTGGATCTGCGGCTGGGCCGACCACACGCCGGTGCCGCCGAGCTGCTCGTGCACCTGCTGGGCGGCGTGCGGCAGGAACGGGGTGAGCAGTGTGTTGGCGTCGGAGACGACCTGCAGCGCGGTATGCAGGATGGTGTCCCGGCGCTGCGGATCGTCAGCGCGCTTCCACGGTTCCTGCTCGGACAGGTACTTGTTCGCCGCGCTCACCACTCGCATCGCCTCGCCGATCGCCGCCTTGACTCGATTGCGCTCCAGCAGCCCCCCGACGGTGTCGAAAGCCGCCCGCGAGGTGGCCAGCAGCTCAGAGTCGACGGCCTGCAGCGCGGCTGGGGTCGGCACGGCGCCGACGTTGCGGTGCGCCATCGCGATGGAGCGGTTGACCAGGTTCCCCCACTCGTTGGCCAGCTCGAAGTTG
>JBHEMR010000196.1:0-6346 GCA_046262495.1 Pseudonocardiaceae bacterium
TGCGGGTCACCCCGCTACAGCTTCGCTAGGGGCACGCCGCCGATGAGCATCAGGCGGATTTTCCCAGCCGAACCGAAATCGATGGTCGCGGTGGCCCTGGGGCCGCTGCCGTCGGTGGCCACCACGGTGCCCAGACCGTACTTATCGTGGGTGACCCGATCTCCTACGTCGAGCGACAGGGCGGGGGTGTTCTGCCAGCCCCGGAAGGGGGTCGAGCGCAGACCCTGGGCCGCCACGCCAGCCTGCGCCGAGTCACCGCCGGTGACGTCGGCACCGCCCCGTCCGCTACGACCGAAAACCGTGCGCCCGACCGGGCTGGCGCGGCCGGGTTCCTCGCGCCGCCAGGTCACCAGTGACTCTGGCACATCGGCCAGGAAACGCGATGCCGGATTGGTCATCGGTTGCCCCCAGGCAGAGCGGGTGATCGCCCGGGACAGGTAGAGCCGGTGCTGGGCCCGGGTCAACCCGACGTAGGCGAGCCGGCGCTCCTCGGCGAGTTCGACAGGATCGCCCAGCGCGCGGAGATGCGGAAACATCCCGTCTTCCCAGCCGGTGAGGAACACCACCGGGAACTCCAGGCCCTTGGCGGTGTGCAGGGTCATCAAGGTCACCACACCACCGGAGGCGCCGTCGTCGTCCGGGATCTGGTCGGCGTCGGCGACCAACGCCACGCGCTCCAGAAACGCGGCGAGCGACCCCGGCTCGGCGCCACCGTCATCGACCGGGATGATCGGCGCAGGCTCGCTAGTAAACTCCCGCGCCACCGTCACCAGCTCAGTGAGGTTGTCCAGCCGGGAACCATCCTGCGGATCTTCCGAGGCGTCCAGCTCGGCCCGGTAGCCGGTGCGCTCCAGCACCGCCTCGAGAACCTCCGCGACCTCCTCGCCCGCCGCAACCTTGCCCCGCAGCTCATCGATCAGCGCCACGAACGCCGTGATCGCATTGCGGGATCTCGGGTTGAGCAGCGGGATCTCCCGGCCGGCCGCGGCGGCCCGCAGCGCCGCAGCGAACGAAATCTGCTCGCGCTCGGCGTGGGTGGCCACCACGGCCTCCGCGCGGTCGCCGATCCCGCGGCGTGGCGTGTTGAGGATTCGGCGCAGCGACACGGTGTCCTCAGGATTGGCCAACACCCGCAGATAGGCCAGCGCGTCGCGAACCTCGCGACGCTCGTAGAAACGCACGCCACCGACCACCTTGTAGGGCAGCCCGAGCCGGATGAACATCTCCTCGAAAACGCGGGAGGAGTTGTTGGTTCGGTAGAACACGGCCACGTCAGCGAACCGTGCGGCGCCGCTATCGACCAGCTGGTCGATCTCCGATGCGACGAACGCCGCCTCGTCATGCTCGTTGTCGGCGACATAGCCGACGATCAGTTCACCATCCCCGGCGGCTGACCACAACCGCTTGTCCCGCCGGCCGGAGTTGCGGGCGATTACGGCGTTCGCCGCGGACAGGATTGTCTGAGTGGACCGGTAGTTCTGCTCCAACAAGATCGTCCGGGCGGTCGGGAAGTCCCGCTCGAACTCCTCGATGTTGCGGATGGTGGCGCCCCGGAAGGCGTAGATGGACTGGTCGGCATCGCCCACGACACACAGCTCGCCGGCCACCTCGCCCTCGGCCGCGGGTGCTACCAGTTCGCGGACCAGGGTGTACTGCGCGTGGTTGGTGTCCTGGTACTCGTCGACCAGGATGTGGCGGAACCGGCGCCGATAGTGCTCGGCGACGTCGGGGAGCGTCTGCAGCAGCTCAACGGTGCGCATGATCAGATCGTCGAAGTCCAGAGCGTTGGACATACTCAGCCGCTGCTCGTAGCCGGCGTAGACCTCCACCACCCGGCGCTCGAGGTCGTTGCCCGCTGCGCTGGCCGCCGAATCGGGATCAACGAGATCGTTCTTCAGGTTGGAGATCTTCGCCGCCAGCGTGCGGGCCGGGTAGCGCTTCGGGTCCAGGTCCAGGTCGCGGGCCACCATCGTGATCAGGCGGCGGGTGTCGTCGGAGTCGTAGATGGAGAAGTTCGACGTCAGCCCGGCAAGATGACTCGCCTCCCGGCGCAGGATTCGGACGCACATCGAGTGGAACGTCGACACCCACATGACCGCGGCGCGCCGGCCGACCAGCGCGGTGACCCGCTGCCTCATCTCCGCGGCTGCCTTGTTCGTGAACGTGATCGCCAGGACTTGCCCGGGGGTGACACCGCGCTGGGCGAGCAGGTAGGCGATGCGGTGGGCGAGCACTCGGGTCTTACCTGACCCGGCTCCCGCGATGATGAGCAGCGGAGAACCGGCGTGCTCCACCGCCGCGCGTTGCTGCGAGTTCAGCCCGGCGAGCAGGTCCTGTGGCGGGGCAGCGGTAGAAGCACTCATCGTGGCGACCACGGTACCGGGAGACACCGACGTTCTCAGCGTGCACTGCACGCGCATTCTCGCCAGTGCACCGCGCGCGGTCGACGCCGCAGAAGGTGGACGGCGGAGCACGCCACGTGGCAGACTTCATGTCGTGATGAGTTGTCACCGCTTTTTCTACGGGTACCGAATCCGGTGCCCGTGATGGTGTGACGCTCGCACACAGACCACGACGCCCCGGAGTCCACGGACCCGGGGCGTCGTTGCTGCCGGGGAACGCGGGCCCGGGACAGAATCGGGAGATCACCGAGATGTCGCAACACGCGACCAGCGCGACAGCCCCCTCAGTCGGCGGCCGTCAGGCCGACGGCAGAGACGAGACCGTCACCGACCTCGCCGCGCTGCGCACCGAGATCGACTACCTTGACGCCGAGATCCTGCGGCTGGTACAGCGACGCACCGCGGTATCCCAGGCGATCGGCAGCGCCCGCCGAGCCGCCGGAGGTCCGCGGGTGGTGCACGGCCGCGAGATGGCCGTCCTCGACCGCTACCGCGAGCTGGGCACCGAGGGCCATGAGCTGGCAATGCTGCTGCTGCGCCTCGGGCGTGGTCGGCTCGGCCACTGAGCACCGCGGCACTGCCCTCGGCCATCGAGGCACACTGGCTGCATGGTGCTCAATCTGATTGCTGTCCTCGCCGCGTTGGCCGGCTTACTTGCCGCGGTTGCGCACGGTGGATATCTCGCGATGCTCGGGGCCGCCGCCAACCGGCGGGCCGGCGGTGAACCGGTCAACCAGTACGTCCGCAGCCGGGTTCCGGTGGCTGCGGTCACCCTGGGCGTAGCGCTACTCGCCCTGTTGCTGGCCGCCGGCGGCCCAGCTGCCGACATCTTGGCCATCCTGGCCGGGGCCGGTAGCGGCCTAGTGGGCTACCAGGCCCTACAGAGCACCCGGATCCGCTACCGCAGCGGCGACTGACCTGCTGGGCGGTAGCGGCGGACACCGCCCGTCCTGCTGGAGCTACCGGACACCGATGCCCCGGCGAAGGACGGGTTGGTCAAGTAGCGAAGGGCCTAGCCTGAGGTGGTGAGCGAGGAGCGCCGTAGGTGAACCCCGATAACCGGCTCGTCGCCGGTCGCTACCGCCTGGAGCAGTGCGTCGCCACTGGTGCGATGGGCGCGGTCTGGCGAGCGCACGACGAACGGCTCAACCGTACGGTAGCGCTCAAGGAGCTGCTGATTGCGCCCGGCTTGGCGCAGGCGGAAGCACAGACGGCCACGGATCGGGCGATGCGCGAGGGCCGCATCGCAGCCCGGTTGCAGCACCCGCACGCCATCTGCGTTTACGACGTGGCTCTCGACACGGGCACCGGTGCCGGCAGCCATCTGGTGCCCTGGCTGGTGATGGAGTACCTGCCTTCGCGCAGCCTCGCCGCAGTTCTCGCCGAGTACGGGACGCTGGCGCCGAACGAGGCGGCCAGGATCGGCCAGCAGGTCGCCGCCGCACTGACCGCGGCCCACGAAGCGGGGATCGTGCACCGGGATGTCAAGCCGGGAAACGTGCTGCTCGGTGCGGACGGGATCGTCAAGATCACCGATTTCGGGATCTCCCGGGCGACCTGGGACGCCACGGTGACGAGCACCGGAGTGCTTGCGGGCACCCCCGCGTACTTCGCTCCCGAGGTGGCCCGTGGCGAGGCGCCTGCACCCGCGAGCGACGTATTCTCGCTGGGCTCGACGCTCTACGTTGCGGTGGAAGGTGTACCGCCCTTCGGGCTGGATGACAACACCCTGGCGATGTTGCGCACCGTCACCGAAGGCCGGGTACGGCCCGCGCAGCAAGCCGGGCCGTTGTCCACCGTCTTGATGCAGTTGTTGGCGGACGATCCAGCGGCGCGTCCCACCATGGCGCAAGCGATGACGGCACTCGGCGCGGTAGTCGATCGCTCGATGGCCGGACCGCCAACCTCCGAGCCGCTGCGCTCGCGCACTCCCGCTGCACCCGTCTCGACGATGCTGACCGCGGTCGATCTGCCCGCCATTCCGCCGCGAGGCATTACGGCGGTGAGGAGGCCAGCGACCCATGGAGTGCTCCGGTGGCGGCGACCGGCGGTGCTGTTCGCAGCCGCTGGCTGCCTTGTCGTGCTCGCCGTCGTCCTTGGCGTGGTTTCGCAAGTGGCCGTGCCTACCGCCGGTCGTGGCCAGCTGACAGTAGCCACACCCGCAACTCCACCGGTGCCCGACGCCAGTGCCCTACCCAAGCCGGTACCCGCCACGCCGTCACCACCAGCCCAAGCGCAACCAGCGCAGTTGGAGCAGACGGTCCGCAGCTACTACGGCTTGCTACCTCAGGACACCACCGTGGCATGGCAGTACCTCGGCACCGCCGAACGCGCTCAGGGCTTCGGGCACTACACCGAATTCTGGAACGGGATCAACCGACTCAGTATCCGCGGGCCGGTTGCCGTGCAAGGCAACACCGTGCTGGTGACTCTGGTGTTCGAACCGACGAACCGGAATCGAACCTTGGAGCGTTACCGGCTCACCATGGGTAACTCACCCGACGGCCGGGTGCTGATCCAATCGGCCGCCCGGATCGGGGGGTCCACCCTCGCCGCTGTCGCGAAACCTGACGGCTAAACGGCTCGGTAATCCTGGGGCTACACGAGCCGGCGGTCGGTTGCCCAGCGGGACAGTTCGTAGCGGTTGGACAGTTGAGTTTTTCGCAGTACTGACGAGACGTGCGTCTCCACTGTCTTGATCGAGATGAACAGCTCAGCGGCGATCTCCTTATAGGCGTAGCCGCGGGCCAACAGACGCAGCACGTCGCGCTCTCGAGGGGTGAGTAGATCCACCTCCGGGTCGCCGACCGGCGCCGCCCCGGGTCGTTGGGCAAAGGCGTCGAGGACGAAACCGGCCAGCCGCGGAGAGAACACCGGGTCGCCAGCGTGCACCCGGCGCACTGCCGTTGCCAAGTCCCGTCCGGAGATCGTCTTGGTGACGTACCCGCGGGCTCCGGCCCGGATCACCGCGATCACGTCTTCAGCCGCGTCCGACACCGACAGCGCGAGGAACACCACGTCGGGCGCTTCGGGGCGAACCTGGCGCAGCACCTCGGCACCGCCCCCGTCGGGCATATGGACGTCGAGGAGTACGACATCAGGGCGAAGGTGCCCGATCCCGGTGACCGCTTCTTGCACTGATCCCCCTTCGCCGACCACCACAACCGGCGGTCCGTCCGGGTCGGCGGCACCGGCACGGGTCAGCTCGGCTTTCACCCCGGTGCGAAACAGTGCGTGATCGTCCACCAGGAAGACCCGGAGGGTTTGCTCTCCGCTCGTCTCGGCAGTCATGCCTCTTCTCCGCCCTTCCGGCGAGCGACGGCCAGTTGGACCTCAGTGCCTTCACCGGGCGACGTGCGCAGAGTCACCGTACCCCCGTGACGTTGCATCCTGCCGCGGATCGAGTCGGCCAACCCGTGCCGATCGGCGGCGACGGCCGCCGGATCGAACCCAACGCCGCGGTCTCGGACAAAAACGTGCACCTGCCCGGGCTCGACCTCGGCATACACGCTGACCTCAGTGACCCCGGCATGTTTGGCCGCATTGACCATCGCCTCACGGCTGGCTTGCACCAGCGAGGGCAGCGGGTCCTCCAGGGCGCAGTCGCCCACCACGACGACCTGCATGGTCACCGCGTAGGTGTCCTCTACCTCGCCGGCAGCGGCGTGCACCGTCGCGGCGAAGGCTGGTGCCTCGGTGTGGGTCTGCGCCACCGTCCCGTAGCCCTGCGGTCCGTAGAGCCAGGAACGAAGCTCCCGCTCCTGGCCGCGAGCCAGCCGGCGGACCTCCCGGGCTGAATCGGACTGCTGCTGGATCAACGCGAGCGTCTGCAGTACTGAGTCGTGCAGGTGCGCGGCGATTTCGGCCCGCTCCTCAGTGCGGATCCGGGCCCGGCGTTCCTCGCCCAATGCCCGCATCAGCCGCAACCACCAGGGCACGGTGAG
>JBHEMR010000197.1:0-5385 GCA_046262495.1 Pseudonocardiaceae bacterium
TACGGGGAGCTTGACGAGGGGCTGCGTCAGCCGTCGCCGGATTCCAGCACGCCGCAGTCGCTCGGGCTCGGCCCGTCGGTCGGGTGAGCCTGGAGCAGGTTAACCGGGAGTCGGTTGAGCCGCTGCCGCTGGGCTCTCCAGCTGGCTTCCTGGCGGCAGCACAGTCGAGCGCGCTGCGCGAGCAGACGGCTCCGTCGAGCGCGCTGCGCGAGCTGCGATCTCGCGGACGGTTGCGCGGCGTGGTGGCGCTACTCGGCCCAGCCTTCGTCGCTGCGGTCGCGTACATCGACCCCGGCAACTTCGCCACGAATTTCTCGGCTGGCGCCCGGTACGGGTACGCGCTGGTGTGGGTGATCGTGCTGGCCAACCTGATGGCCATGCTGGTGCAGTATCTGTCCGCGAAGACCGGCGTCGCCACCGGCCGTGACTTGCCCGAGCTGTGCCGCGAGCACCTTCCCCGCCGGGTGTCTGTGGGCCTGTGGGTGCAGGCCGAGCTGGTTGCGATGGCCACCGATCTGGCCGAGTTCGTCGGGGCCGCGGTCGGGTTGAACCTGTTGTTCCACGTGCCGCTGTTCCCGTCCGGCCTGCTGACGGCCATCGTCGCGTTCGCGATCCTGGCGCTTGAGCAGCGTGGGTATCGACGCTTCGAGCTGGCGATCAGCGGCCTGCTCGGCATCGTGTTTCTCGGGTTCTCCTACGACCTGTTGATGGTCGGCGCCGACCCGGCGGCCATCGCGTCCGGTCTGGTACCGGGCTTTGTCAGTAGCGATGGCGTGCTGCTGGCCGCCGGGATCATCGGTGCCACCGTGATGCCGCATGTGGTCTACCTGCACTCGGCGTTGACCAAGTCCCGGGTGATCTGCCGCGACGATGGCGAGCGCCGTGAGATGCTGCGCTTCCAGCGGCTCGACGTCCTGCTCGGGCTCGGCGTCGCCGGCCTGACCAACATGGCGATGCTGTTCATCGCCGCCTCGCTGTTCAACCGCACCGACAACTCGGTGGTCGACTCGATTCAGGCGGCGCACTCCGGTCTCGGCAAGCTCGTCGGCGGCGGCGCGGCGCTGGCTTTCGCGGTCGCGCTGCTCGCCTCGGGGCTGTCGTCATCGAGCGTGGGCACCTACGCGGGCCAGGTGGTCATGCAGGGCTTCATCCACCGCCGCATCCCGCTGTTCCTCCGCCGCGGAGTGACGATGCTCCCCGCACTCGTGGTGCTGGGGCTGGGGCTGCCCGCCACCGACAGCCTGGTGGCATCTCAAATCGTGCTGTCCTTCGGCATCCCGTTCGCCCTGGTGCCGATGGTTCTGCTCACTCGCCGCGCGGATGTCATGGGCCCGTTCGTCAACCGCCCGATCACCACTGCGGCGGCGAGCGGCATCGCCACCACAATCATCGCGCTGAACGTGTACTTGCTGTACGACACCTTTCTCGGGTGAGGCGCCGCCCCGCGATCAGCTAACCGCGATGCCGGCGGCAGACGCGACCTTCGGGTGGTTGCTAGCGCATCGATCGCCGACGCGCTAGCCAGCGCGGTTTCCGTCGACGGCCCGAAGCCATCGGCGACGGCGAGCAAAACCATCATCGGCCCAGGCGACGTCCTGGTTGCGATCACGGATGAGTCCGCGATCGGCGCGCAGACCACTCTGATCCGCGCCAGCGGCATGCCGAGCCGGCGCAGCCACGCCACCAGATGGGCTTGGGCGAGCTGCTCGGGCGCATACCAGCGGTACCCGGTGAGCGGGTCGGTTCTGGCCGGGCGAAGCAACCCGAGGTCGTCATAGAGACGCAGGGCTTTCGGTGACAAGCGTGACGCCCCGGCGAACGCACCGATCGTCAACAGCGCCATACCCGCGATCCTCCTCGTCGCCGAGCACCATGCTCGACAACCGCAAGACTCGGGCTTGCCCCTTGGTCAAGGTCAAGTCCCGGGTACCCTGGTCACCACAGTTCGCGTTCGGTTCGGTGGCCCGCGGCGAGGCAGACGCGGATAGCGATTTGGATTTGTTGATCGATATGGACCCTGGTCATGGTTACTTCGAGATGGCCGGATTCGCGCTGGAGGTCGAAGACTTGCTTGGGATCTTCACCCAGGTCGCCACGGTAGGCGGCCTGAAGCTCCGGATCCAGGACCAGGTTCTGGGCGAGGCCGTCGCGGTGTGAGAAACGACCGTGGCAAGTAGCTGAGCACGTGACCCTCGTTGCGGGCGTCGACTCGTCGACGCAGTCGTGCAAGGTCGTCATCCGCGACGCGGAGACCGGCGAGTTGGTCCGGCACGGGCGTGGCGCGCACCCGGACGGCACCGAGGTACACCCCGACGCGTGGTGGACGGCGCTGCATGCGGCGCTGAACGAGGCCGGCGGCCTAGTCGACGTCGCAGCGGTGGCTGTGGGTGCCCAGCAGCACGGCATGGTGTGCCTTGATGAAACCGGCCGGGTGGTGCGGCCGGCTCTGCTGTGGAACGACACCCGGTCCGCCGACGCTGCGCTTGACCTGATCAGCGAGCTGGGTGGCGGCGCGGCGGGACGCCGGGCATGGGCGGAGGCGGTGGGCATCGTTCCCGTCGCGTCCTTCACCGTGACCAAGCTGCGCTGGCTCGCGCAGCACGAACCCGCCGCCGCGGCCCAGACGGCGGTAGTGTGCCTGCCGCACGACTGGCTGACCTGGCGCCTCGGCGCCGATCCCGCTCTGCAGGCATTGCGGACCGACCGCGGGGACGCCAGCGGAACCGGCTACTGGTCCGCCGCGAGCGGCGCCTACCGCGACGATCTGCTGGTACGCGCGCTCGGCCACGACGCCGCCGTGCCGCGAGTGCTCGGACCGTCCGAGCCGGCCGGCACGATGGCCGAAGGTCCGCTGCTGGGCCCGGGCACCGGCGACAACGCCGCAGCGACCCTCGGACTCGATACCCGCCCCGGCGACGTGGTCGTCTCGATCGGCACCTCCGGCGTGGTTTGCTCCGTGAGCGACGCCCCCGCTGCCGACCCGTCGGGCACCGTCGCCGGATTCGCCGATGCCACCGGCCGTTTCCTCCCGCTGGTGGCCACGCTCAACGCGGCCCGAGTCCTCGACGCCGTCGCTACGATGCTCCGCGTCGACCACGACGAGCTGTCCCGGCTCGCGCTCTCGGCTCCGCCCGGCGCCGGCGGTGTCGTGGTCGTGCCGTATCTGGAAGGTGAACGGACCCCGGACCGACCGGACGCCACCGGGGCCGTCCACGGGCTGCGCCTGTCGACGGCGACCGCGGCGCACTTGGCGCGCGCTGCGGTCGAGGGGTTGCTGTGCGGCCTGGCGGACGGCATCGACGCCCTAGTCGCGGCCGATGCCCGGGTCGAGCGGGTGTTCCTCATCGGTGGCGGTGCGCGGTCCGGTGCGGTTCGGCGAATCGCGCCCACTGTGTTGGGCCGTTCAGTGCTGGTGCCGCCCCCGGGGGAGTACGTCGCAGACGGGGCTGCTCGGCAGGCCGCGTGGGCTTTCAGCGGAAGCACCGAGCCGCCGCGCTGGACGCGGACGGGAGTCGAGACCTACGAAAGCGACGTCATCGAGTCGATTCGGGCCCGTTACGCGCAAGCGCGTGAGCTCACCATGGCGAGGCAGCGCTACTGAAAGGATCTCAACAATGCAGCCGCTCAATGCGACATCGGTGTCGTCGCTGCCCGCGTCAGTGCCGACACCGCCCTATCGTCGTGACCGGGTGCAAGTGGGCATAGTACATTTTGGCGTGGGTGGGTTCCACCGATCGCATGAGGCCATGTACCTCGACCGCCTCATGGGCGATGGTAAGGCGCTGGACTGGGGGATCTGCGGGGTCGGCGTGCTGCCTTCTGATCTCAGAATGAAAGAAGTGATGGCGGCGCAGGATTGCCTCTACACCCTGGTGGTCAAACATTCAGGCGGGTCTGTCGAGGCCCGGATCATCGGCTCGATTGTGCAGTACCTGTTCGCGCCGGACGATCCGGAAGTAGTCATCGAGAAGTTGGCCGACGAGCGCACCCGAATCGTGTCGTTGACGGTGACCGAGGGTGGCTACAACTTCCACGCAGTCACCGGGGAGTTCGCCGCGAGCAACCCTGATGTCGTGCACGACCTGGCGCCGGGAGCGGTCCCGAAGACGATTTTCGGGTTGATAACCGAGGCGCTGGTCCGCCGGCGCCGGCGCCATCTGCCGCCGTTCACCATGATGTCTTGCGACAATATCCAGGGCAACGGTGATGCCGCGCGCCGGAGCTTCGGCGCCTTCGCCGCGCTGCGGGATCCCGAACTCGGTGCCTGGGTCGAGCAGCAGGTCCGATTCCCGAACTCGATGGTCGACCGGATCACGCCGGTGACCACCGAGGAGGACAAGGCCGAGATCAGCCGACGGTTCGGGATCGACGATCAGTGGCCGGTTGTCTGCGAGCCCTTCACCCAGTGGGTGTTGGAGGATGACTTCGGCGGCAGTCGTCCGCCATGGGAAGACGTCGGTGTGCAACTTGTGAGTGACGTCGAACCCTACGAGCTGATGAAACTGCGTTTGCTCAACGCCAGCCACCAGGCGCTGTGCTACTTCGGCTACCTCACGGGATACCGAATGGTGCATGACGTGTGCAGCGACGTCCTGTTCCAGAACTTTCTCCTCGCCTATATGGATAAGGAGGCGACGCCGACCCTGCGGCCCGTCCTCGGGATCGACCTGGCGGACTACAAGCAGAACCTGATCGCCCGATTCGCCAACCCGAACGTTCGTGACACCGTTGCGCGGCTATGCGCGGAGAGTTCCGACCGAATCCCGAAATGGGTCCTGCCGGTTATTCGGCAAAACCTGGCCGCTGGCGGTGAGATCACCCGGTCGGCCGCAGTAGTGGCCAGTTGGGCGCGTTATGCAGAAGGAATAGACGAGCAGGGCCAGCCGATCGAGGTGGTCGATCGCTTGAAGGACACGCTGATGGCCAATGCGCGCCGCCAGCGCGCGGATCCGCTCGCCTTCATTGCGGATCGGGAAATCTTCGGTGACCTCATCGATGACGAGCGCTTCACCGCCCTCTACCGTGCATCGCTGGCGTCCCTGCATGCGCACGGCGCCCGAGCGACCCTGGAGAACCTCCGGTGACAAGACCTTGCAGCACCGGGGTCACCGCGTCGCCCTGCCGGTACCGTGATCTTCGTGGTTGCTGCGGTGAGGTGGGAGTGACCGAAGGCGGAGAACGACGCCAGGTCGTGGTCCGTGAGCCTGGCCGTGCTCCGAGGCCGTATCGGGGCGGCGTCGCTGGCCGGAACATAACAGCCATCTCCGGCACCGCCGGGGCGGTCTGTCGCAATCATCGTGTTCGTGGAACGCGCTGTTCGAGGGGATCGAGGTCGAAGGGCAAGTGTGGCTCGGCCTGGTACCAGTAGGCCACTGAGGAGTAATC
>JBHEMR010000198.1:0-3892 GCA_046262495.1 Pseudonocardiaceae bacterium
CGTATGAGATGGTCAACCCTCGTTATCCACGTCGTAGACCTCGGCCGCAGGCGTTGCGAGCAACAGCTCAGCCATCTCACGCTTCAGGACGGTCAAGCGGTTCTCCTGCTCAGCCGTCCGCTGCTCCATCCCCGCCAGCGCAATGAACTCCGTTCCCACGTACCCGTCACGAAGAGCCACCGTCACGCTTCGTCCGCGGTAGCGGAGCCGGAAAACGAAGCGCTCGTGCGTCGGACCCCGTTCGGGACGCGCTAACGCATCGTCGACGACATACCGGCCCTCGGTCACCGCACGGATGACCATTTCGAACGCATCGCGCGCACCGGGTCCGGCGAAAGCCGTGTGCACCTCGATCTCGCGCCGCTCCGGCAGGCCGTCAGGCTCAAGCAGTGGCAGCGCCCTCTCCATCACCTTCACGGCGTGCGCTACCCCGCCCGGGGAACCCGGCCCGTGGTAGAGCATCACGTCGTCGAATGTATAAACCAGCGCACTGCCCTGGTCAGTAAGCTCGATCGTGCTGATCATCGGCACTCCTTCACAGCTGGGTGGACGGCTCGTCGACAGCGGCCTCGACCTGGGATCATCGCCTCGATGATCCCGCGTCGTCCGCTGCGACCGATCACAGCCTTGCGCTGGCGCTTTGATGGCGAGATCGCCGCCTTCGGCACGACCTCGGGCCACCGCATCGTCGTCGGACGATGGCCGGTGTCACCTTTCGGTCCCATCAGCGATGTCATGATCGAAACACCCGATGGAACGCGATCGTTGATCGCCCCGAGCGACGAGGTAGCCCGGTTCGTCGCCAGCACCTATCGCTTCGATTCCGTCGAAGTCACACCGGTGAACGTGATCCGCCAGCCGGGGCGGGTGGCCGTGGTGGCCGGACGGCTGCGAGCCGACCTGGTCGTCGGACCGAGAGGCTGGCTGGGGCTACTTCTGCGAACCGTGCCGCGCCGAGTGGCCACTGCCCCGGCGTGGGCGTCTCTGGTGGACCCGCTGGTCCGAGCGGTGCTCCCCGGTGTGCGCACCCGAGGTAGCGCCGGCGCCGGGCGCAGGGAGTGGTACGGGGCTTGGGACCTCCATCCATTGGTGTCCGTCACCGCCAGCTGGCAGGGGGCCGACCTCGGGACCATGGCCGAGGTCCTCCCGCCGGTGCGGTTCGGCTTTGGCTCGACGCCACGCCGACCCTCGATCGTGGCCCTGACCACGACCGTGCAGCTATGAGTCACGGCCGCCGCTCCTCCCGCCAATCGGATGCGCGTCGTACACCGAGGCCACCAACCCCAGCGTGGTGTCGTCGTGCTGGTGATGAATCTCCTTGCGGAGGAATGCGGCCTTCTCGGCAAATGGCACGGGAACACGGTCCTCCGTCGCCTGAACCGGGCCGCCCACCAGCAGCAACCCGTGGTGATCGTCGGTGCGCATGATGCGTAGCCGGCCGCGGCGCTCGGCTTCGTCGAGGTATGGAAGTTCGCCTGCCTCGAATCGCCGCTCGTCGTCGACGAGCCGGTCGAGCACGAAGTCACTTAGGTCATCCATGTAAGCCCCGTTGCTGTCTTCATAATCTAGATCATCGGCCTGGTACAGAGGCTGATCGTCGGGACGATCATAGGGATCGCCCGGCTTGTCTACCCTCGCGGTGTCGCCACCATCGCCCAGTACGAGAAGAGAGGGACATTACACAAACGTTAAGACCAGTCGCCGTTCACAGGTCGAGGATGAGCCGCTCGCCGCGGGCACGGGAGACGCAGATGAGCATCGCGCCAGCCGCGCGCTCCGCACTGCTGAGCAGTTTGTCGCGGTGGTCGGGTTCGCCGGCGAGGACCGCGGTGCGGCATGCACCACAGACCCCTTGCTCACATCCGGTCGAGACCGCGGGAGTGACGTCGCGGATAGCCTGCAGGACAGTCCGGTCGGGGGGCACGTTGACGATACGCCCGGTGCGGCGTAGCTCAACGTAGAGTGCGGCGCCCCCACCAGCGGCAGTGCCGGCGAAAGGCTCACTGTGCAGGCGCAGATCCGGCCGCGTGGCGACCCGCTCCTGCACCGCATCCAGCATCCGGTCCGGGCCGCAGCAGTAGACAGCGGTGCCCGTCGACGCAGTACCGATGATCGCGTCCAGGTCGGGCCGGCCACGTTCGTCTGCGGGCATGACCTCGACCCGGTCGGGACCCAACGCGCGGATCTCCTCGAGGAAAGCCATGCTGGCTCGGCGTCGGCCGGCATAGACCAATTTCCATTCGCCACCCGCGGCGGCCACCCGGGCCACCATCGCCATCAACGCGGTGATGCCGATCCCGCCGGCGATGAACAAGTAGGCCGGGCTGGGCACCAGCGGAAAATGGTTCCGCGGCCCCTCAACGGTGATCAGCTGGCCAGCTCGGGCGTCGGTGTGCACTTCCACCGACCCGCCACGCCCACCGGGAACCTGCAAAATTGCGATCCGGTATGAATGGGTGTCGCTCGGGTCACCGCACAGCGAGTACTGCCGGCGCCGGCCCGAGGGCAAGGCCAGCTCGATGTGCGCTCCTGGCTCCCAGCTCGGCAACGGCGTCCCGTCAGAAGAATTCAGCCGCAATGACAAGACGTTGTCGGCCTCCCACGTCGTCTGGCCGATTAGCAGTCGCATCCCGGTGGCGGATGCCGGAGCAGGATTCGCCGTCCTCGGCGGCGGCACGAAAGGTAGAACCATCTCCGTGTCCCGGGGATTCACGGGCGCCACTGCGGCTGTGCCAGCCGGTCGCACGGTGAGGACGCGCAACGCCGCCAGAAACAGGATCACCAGGCCCACCACAAGGCTCGCCCAGTGCAAGATCGGGTGGGTGACGTCACTACCGGCAAGGACGGTGTGCGCACTGGCAAGGCCGAACAGGGGGAACGCCAGCAGATGCAGCCGGCGCCACCATCGCCAGGGCAGTACGGCCCGCGCCGAAGAAGTCAGCGCGAGCGCGGTGAGGAGGTAGACGGCCAGCACCCCGCAACCCTGGGCCACCGGGTTGTCCGGCCGGACAAACGGGACGATCAGCTCCTGCACGCCGATCCGCAACTGGTCGGAGGCGAGCACGCTGGCCAGGTGAACGACGGTGAAGACCACTGCAAGGGGCCCGAGGAACTCGTGGAGACTTTGCGTCCACCTACGACTGCGTCCCCACGCGAGCTGCGTACCGAGCACCAGTCCGCCTATCACCGAGGCCGCGAGCAGAGCCCAGGCTAAGAGCCCTGACGCGCGGGCCACGTACCACCACGCCAGCGAGTCGACCTGCCCTGGGATGGCCTCCGCCGACCCAGAGGTGGCAACCTGAATCGCCAACGCCGGCGAGGGCCCGAGGCCGAACCCTCCGACAAGCGCGCCCAGCGCGAGCGCGCTGGCACATCCCGTCATGGCGATCGAACCAGCCCAGACGATCGCTTGACGCCGCTCCATAGACGCTCCGTGGATGTCCAGAATTCGGTGACTTAGGGCAGCACAAACCAATTACAGGAAAGTGGCTAGAGTGCCCCCTCACCTCCAGCTAGTGTTAAACAACGGTGACTTCCGGATCCCCCGCTAGCACCAGACTGTCAATACCGCAGTAACCGGCTCTGTCAATACCGCAGTAACCGGCTCTTAGTCATCCGGGGAAGGAATAGCTCGACTCCGCCGCTCGGCGCAGATGCGGAAGATGGACCGTACGACTTCATGGTTCATGGCATCTCCTCCCGCTTCTCGAACCAGACGGTCGCGCCGCACTCTCGTTAGCCCGTGCATCTGCTCGATCCCGCAAGAGTAGTAGAGATAACCAACACTGTCACCACCTTCTCACCGATGCCAGCGCAAGTACCTCGCATGGAGGGTGTCATTGACCACCGGGCGCATGTTGTGTCACCGCTGCCGCTGGCGACTGGCCAGAAA
>JBHEMR010000199.1:0-34648 GCA_046262495.1 Pseudonocardiaceae bacterium
CAAGCATCGTCACGTCCCCGGCTCCCATCGTGACCACCACGTCACCGGGTCGCACCAGATCAGCCAGCCGTCCGGGCACATCGGCCCAGCACGGCTCGTAGAGCACACAATCCGCCGGCAACGGCACCGCTTGCGCGATCAGCGCACCGGTGACGCCAGGCAAGGGATCCTCCCGGGCCCCGTAGACGTCCAACAACAGCACCACGTCGGCCAGCGCCAGCGCGGTACCGAACTCGGCGGCGAAGTCCCGGGTGCGGGAGTACAGGTGCGGCTGGAACGCCACCAGCAGCCGCCCCTGCCCCACCACCTGGCGAGCGCCACGCAGCGCGGCCGCCACCTTCGTTGGATGGTGGGCGTAGTCGTCGTAGACCCGCGCGCCGGCCGCCTGTCCGATGAGCTCGAACCGGCGGCGGACCCCGCCGAATCCGGCCAGCCCCGCCAGCAGACCAGGCAGCGGTGCACCCAGCTCCAGGCCGGCCAACAATGCCGCGACGGCGTTGCTGGCCATGTGCTCCCCGGGGACCGCGATCGGGACCTGAGCCTGGTGCGATGCGCCATCCGATCCGGGCAACGCCACGGTGGCGCTACCCCGCTCACCGCCGGGGGTATATGCCAGCAGTCGGGCGTCGGCCGCCGCGGCAGCAAGCCGGCCGTAGCGGCGCACTCGCACCCCGGACGCGGCGGCTCGGTCCGCCAGCGCGGCGGAGCCGGGATCATCAGCGTTGGCGATCAGCACCCCGTCCGGGGCCAGGCGGGCCACGAAAGCATCGAAACAGGCGGTGTAGGCCTCGACGGTGCCGTGGTGGTCCAGGTGATCGGCCTCGACATTGGTGACGACGGCCACATCGGGCGAGTAGGCCAGGAAGCTGGCGTCACTCTCGTCGGCTTCGGCCACGAAGATGTCGCCGCGACCGTGGTGGGCGCCGGTGCCAGAGCCAGTGAGATCGCCACCGATGAGAAACGACGGGTCGGCGCCACAATGCCGCAACGCAACCGTGAGCATCGAGGTGGTGGAGGTCTTGCCGGCGGTACCGGTGACGCAGGCGACGCGGTAGCCGCTCATCAGGGCGGCCAGCGCCGCCGAGCGGTGGATCACCGGGATACCGCGCCGGGCACCCTCGACGAGTTCCGGATTGTTTGGATCGGTCTGGTGCACCGCCTTGGTGCTGATGATCGCGGTAGGGGTGGCACCGAGCTGGTCGAGGTTGGCTGCGGCGTGCCCAACGGTCACCTTCGCGCCTAACTCCCGCAGCGCAAGTAGTGCCCCCGAGTCCTTGGCGTCTGAACCGGACACCGCACCACCGCGAGCGAGCACGATCCGGGCCACCCCGCTCATCCCGGCACCGCCGATCCCGATCAAGTGGGCGCGGGCCAGCTGCGGTGGCAGCGCAGGGGTGGTCACCGATGGGGAGGCAGCTCCAGCCGTCACCGACCAGCCTCCAACACGATCGCGGCCAGCACCTCGTCAGCGTGCGGATGACCGGCTACCCGAGCGGCCGCACTCATCTCCGCGAGCCGGCGTGGATCGGTGAAAATCCCCACCACCTCCTTGACGACCCTGGCCGGCGTGAGGTCACCATCTGCCACCAGCACCGCGCCACCGGTTAGTACCAGCGGACGGGCATTGAGCGCCTGCTCCCCGTTACCGTGCGGCAGCGGCACATACAACGCGGGAAGGCCGACGGCGGACAGCTCAGCGACGGTGATCGCGCCCGCCCGGCAGATCGCGAGATCAGCAGCGGCCAGCGCCAGATCCATCCGCTCCAGGTAGGGCACCGCGACGTAGCGCGGTGCCCCCGCCACCACCGCCACCTCCACGGTGTTGAGTCGCCCATACGCGTGCAGCACCCCGATGCCGGCAGCGCCGAGCTCGGCCGCCGCGCCCGACACCGCGGTGTTCAGCGAGCGGGCGCCCTGCGAACCACCGGTCACCAGCAGGGTCGGCGCCGTCGGGTCCAGGCCGAAGTACTCCCGAGCCTGGGCCCGTAACGCGGGTCGGTCCAGCGACGAGATCGCCTGCCGCAGCGGGATTCCGATCACCTCGGCTCGGGGCAGTCCGCTGTCGGGTACCGCGACGAGGACGCGGTCGGCGAAGCGCGCCCCGATCTTGTTGGCCAGCCCCGCCCGGGCGTTGGCCTCGTGCACGACGATCGGCACCCGACCTCGCGCGGCCAGGTAGGCCGGCAGCGCGACGTAGCCGCCGAAGCCGACCACGACGTCGGCGGCAACCGCGTCGAGCACTTCCCGGACCCGTCCCACCGCGGCGTGGATCCGCACCGGCAGCCGAAGCAGATCCGCGCTCGGACGTCGTGGCAGCGGCACCGCGGGAATGAGCTCCAGGGGGTAGCCACGCTGCGGCACCAGGGTGGTCTCCAGCCCACGCTGGGTGCCCAGCGCAGTGATCTCCGCCTCCGGTGCCGCCCGGCGCACTGCGTCAGCCAGCGCCAACGCTGGTTCGACGTGTCCCGCGGTGCCGCCCCCGGCGATCACCACAGATATCGCTTTCACCGCCTGCCCCGGCTGGACGGGGTGGGCCAACCCCCGGCGCGGGACCGCGGCGCGGGCACGTAGGGCACCGGGGGGCGCAGCTGCAACAGTCGCGACAGCGCACCGTGGTGCCCGGATCGGGCGAACTCGTGACGCAACGCGGACACCGCCTGCGGTTCGTGCCGGGCGAAGTTGGCCAGCAACCCGAAGGCCAGCATCGTCAATGCGATGGAGGTGCCTCCGGAGGAGATCAGCGGCAGCGGGATCCCGGTAATGGGCAGCAAGCCGACAACGTAGCCGATGTTGATCGCGGCCTGACCAACGAGCCAGGTGGTCACGGTCGCGGCCACCAGCTTGATCCAAGGGTCGGTGTTGCGCGCCGCGATCCGAATCCCGACATAGGCGAGCGTGCCGAACAGCAGCAGCACCACCAGGCAGCCCAGAAAGCCCAGCTCCTCGCCGATGATCGCGAAGATGAAGTCGTTGTGCGCGTTGGGCAGGTAGTCCCATTTGGCGCTGCCCTGTCCGAGCCCCACCCCCCACCAGCCGCCGTCAGCCAATGAGAACATCGCCTGACGAGCCTGGTACGCCGCACCCTGCGGATCGGAGCCCGGGTGCAGGAACGATTGGATTCGCATCGATCGGTAGCCGGCGAGGCTGGCCATCGCGACCGCCCCGGTGGCGGCGGCGATCACGATTGCGCCGAACAGCTCAAGCGGCGCACCGCCGAACCACAGCAGCGCGAGTAGCACGACGGCCAGCGTGATCGTGGTACCCAGATCAGGCTGCAACATCACCAGCGCAAAGATCGCGACGGCCATCGGGACCAGCGGCATCAGCAGGTGCCGCCACTGGTGCAACAGGGCCCGTTTGGTGATCAGTACGTGCGCGCCCCACAGTGCCAGCGCGAGTTTCGTCGGCTCGGAAGGTTGCAGGGAAAGCGGTCCCAACCGGAGCCACTTCTGCGCTCCGTTGATCTCCGCACCGAGCGGGCTGAGCACCATAGCCAGCAATACGACGCACACGACGAGGAACAGTCCACTGGTGCCGCGCAGCATCCGCACCGGCATCCGTAATCCCAGCCAGAACAACACCAGCCCGAGCCCGCAGTACGCCAGTTGCTGGAAGAACACCGCATAGGAGGAGCCGGCCCGGGTGTAGGACTCCACGTTGGAGGCTGAGAGCACCATCACCAGGCCGAACAGGATCAACAGGCCGAAAACTGCGAGCACCAGGTGCAAGGAGGTGAGCGGCCGGGCCAACCAGGCGGTGAGCCCGTCCCGAGCGGCCGCCCATCGAACCGGTGCCGACCGACCTGACCGCGACCGAGCGCCCTGCGACTGTTCACCCCGCGGTCGATGCGTTCCCCGTCGATCAGACATCGACGTACCGCGCCGGGTTGAGCTACTCACCGGACGTCCAGCGCGGCGACGGCGGCGGCGAACACCCGGCCACGATGCGCGTAGTCAGTGAACATGTCCATCGACGCCGCTGCCGGGGCAAGTAGCACGACGTCACCTGGCCTGGCCAGGTCAGCTGCTGCTGCCACCACCTCCATCATGGCCCCATCGTCTCCCGAATCCACCACCCGCACCGGGAGGTTGGGTGCGTGTCGCGTCAGCGCGGCGGCGATCACTTCCCGGTCGGCGCCGAGCAGCACAGCGCCGACCAGCCGATCGCGAGCTTCCATGATCAGTTCGTCGACCTCAACGCCCTTGAGTAGGCCACCGGCCACCCAGACCACCCGGTGCCTGGCCAGCAGTGAGGCTCGCGCCGCATGCGGGTTGGTGGCCTTGGAATCGTCGAGGTAACACACCCCAGCGTGCTCGCCGACTGGCACTCCACGGTGCCCACCAGGGGTGAAGACACGTAACCCTTGGGCAACGGCCGGCGTTGTGGCCCCGACGCAGCGGGCCAACGCCGCGGCGGCCAACGCGTTGGCAAGGTTGTGCCGCCCGGTGGGCCGGACGTCGGTGATCTGCGCGAGCACGGTACCGCCACCAGCATGGCCGAAAGCCCGGTCCACCAGTTGGTCACCAATCACGCCCAGTTGACCGGCTGCCGGCTCACTGGTGGTGAACTCGACCCCGCCGTGCCCGGCAGCCAGCCGAGTTGACCACTCATCGTCGGCGTTGACCACCGCTGTGATGGCCCGGGCGTACACGCTGCCCTTGGCCGCGGCATACCCCGCCAGATCGCCGTGCCAGTCCAGGTGGTCGGCGGAGACGTTGAGCACCGTGGCGGCCCGCGGGTTCAGCTCGGGCGACCAGTGCAACTGGAAGGACGACAGCTCCACGGCGAGCACCCGGTGACCGGCGCGCACCGCATCCAGCACCGGGAACCCGACGTTTCCACACGCGACGGCGTCGACACCGGCGGCGCGCAGGATCGATTCGAGCATTCCCACCGTGGTGGTCTTGCCGTTGGTGCCCGTGACCACCAGCCACTGGGCTGGCTCCGACTGCGCACAGTCGATCCAGTGGGCCAGCGTCACGTCCCCGATCACCGGCACGCCAGTGCGTTGTGCGGCCACCATCAGCGGAGCATCCGGCCGAAAACCGGGGCTGGTCACCACGAGATCGGTACCCGGTGGCGGCGCGACCAATCCGACGAGGCGGCGTCCGGCACCATCAAGTCCTGGGATACCAGCCAGCGCCTGTAGCTGTGTCGGCGATGAATCGGTGACCGTGACCTCGGCGCCCAGCTCCGCGAGCAATCGGGCGGCCGAAGCACCCGTGACCCGTGCTCCGGCGACCAGCACCCGGGCCCCAGCGAGGTCAGCAGCACAGCGCACGTTCATCCCCCGGCCGCAGTCAACCATTCGCTGTAGAACACCCCGGCACCCAGCGCACAGCAAATGGCCGCGAGTAGCCAAAATCGGATGATCACAGTGGTCTCGGGCCATCCTGCGAGCTCGAAATGGTGGTGAAACGGAGCCATCCGGAACGGCCGGCGCCTAGTGGTCCGAAAGACCGCTACCTGGATCACCACCGACATCGCCTCGACGACGAACAGCCCACCGATCACGACGAGAAGCAGTTCGGTTCGAGTGACCACGGACAGGCCGGCCAGCAGCCCACCGATGGCCAACGATCCGGTGTCGCCCATGAAGATTTTCGCCGGCGGGGCGTTCCACCACAGAAACCCGATACAGCCACCAACCGCGGCGGCGGCCACCACAGCCACGTCGAGCGGATCACGCACCGTGTAGCAGCCGGGGACCGGATTGAGCGTGCAGTCCTGGGTGTACTGCCAGAACGAGACGATCACATAGGTCACCAGCACCATCGCCGCCGCGCCCGCTGCCAGACCGTCCAAACCATCGGCCAGGTTCACCGCATTCGACCAAGCAGACACCAGCAGGTAGCTGAAGACTACGAATCCGACGATGCCGAAGGACACCACGGCGACATCCCGTACGAAGGACAGGTGAATCGACGCCGGGGAGATGCCATCGGTGTCCCGGAAACCCATCGCCAGGATGCCGAACAACACCGCGGCGACCAGCTGCCCGACGAGCTTGGCGGTCTTGTTCAGGCCCAGGTTGCGTTGCCGGCGAACCTTGATCAGGTCATCCAGGAAGCCGACCACTCCGAGCACCGTGGTGAGCAGCAACACCAGCAGGGCCGACGCGGTGATGCCATGCCGGGTGACGGTGAGGTGCGCGACCAGGTAACCACTCCACATCGCCAGCAAGATGGCCACTCCGCCCATGGTGGGCGTGCCCCGTTTGCTCTGGTGAGAGTGCGGTCCCTCCTGCCGGATCTCCTGGCCGAAGCCCTGCCGGGTGAACAGCCGGATGAGATACGGCGTGAAGAGGATGGAAGCGAGCAGCGCGATCCCGGAGGCGACCAGAATCGTGCTCACCGGTTGCTCTCCTCGGCGTCGAGCAGACCATCGGCGATCCGTTCCAGCCCTACCGTCCGGGATGCCTTGATCAGCACCACGTCCCCGGGAGCGAGCTCGCCGTGCAAAAGCTCCAGCGCGGCGGCCGCATTAGGCACCAATGCCGGAGCCGGCACGCCAGTCGAGGACCATGCCGTCGATGACCATAGTGGCCGGGCCTGCTCCCCCACCACGACGAGCCGGTTGACGCCGAGGCTCACCGTGAGCGCGCCGATCATCCGGTACGCCTGCGCGGTGGCCTCGCCGAGTTCGGCCAGCGGACCGAGTACCGCCCAGGTGCGTCGCTCGGTGCCGGCCATCGCGACCAGCGCCCGCAACGCCGCCGCGACCGACTCGGGGTTGGCGTTGTAGGCATCGTTGACCACGGTCACCCCGTCGCGGCGGTCGGTGACCTCCATCCGCCAGCGCGACGCCGGCCGGTAGCGCCCGAGCACCGCGGCGATACCCGCCGGGGTGGCGCCCAGCTCGACAGCCACCGCAGCCGCGGCCAGGGCATTGGATACCTGATGCTCCCCGGGCACCGTGAGCGTCACCCCAGCCTCGCCGACCGGTGTGATCAGTCGGAACGAGAAGCAACCGCGACCGTCGGGGACGAGCTCGGTGGCGCGCACCTGGGCCGACGGCGACCGCCCGAAGCGCACCACACGGGCCGAGGTGCGCCGGTCCATCGCGGTCACCACCGGGTCATCAGCGTTGAGCACCGCGAGCCCAGCCGCCGGCAGCGCCTCGACCAGCTCGCCCTTGGCGGTGGCTACCGCGTCCCGGGAACCGAACTCACCAAGGTGCGCTGAGCCGACGTTGAGCACCACCCCGATCGACGGTGGGGCCACCTGGCACAGGGCGGCGATCTGGCCGCAGGCCCGCGCGGAGAGTTCCAGCACCAGGTGCCGGGTGGTGACGTCGGCGCGCAGTGCGGTCCAGGGATGGCCGAGCTCGTTGTTGAACGACCCGGGTGGCGCGATGGTGGGGCCCAGCGGAGCCAGCAGCGCGGCCACCATGTCCTTGGTGGACGTCTTGCCCGACGAACCGGTCAAGCCCACCACCTGCAGGCCGGTCTGGCTCAGTGTGTACACCACGGTCCGCGCCAGCGCGGACAGCGCGGCCAGCACCGCCGCGCCCGCGCCGTCGGTGTCCGCGGCCAGTGCGTATGACGTCGAACGTGAGCCGCCCGCCAGCCGGGGGGCGAGCACCGAGGGGACAGCGACGGGCCGCCCGGCGAGTACGCCGACAGCGCCCGCAGCCATCGCAGCGGCGGCGAAGTCGTGCCCGTCGACCCGCTCGCCGGGCACTGCGATGAACAAGCCGCCCGGCTCGACCCGGCGGGAGTCGAATTCGACCCCAGCGGTGACCGCCTCAGTGCCCGTGGCGCTGTGCAGCACACCGCCTACTGCACTAGCTACCTCGGCTAGCGTCATCTCGATCATGGGCCGACCCCGAGCACCCCGTCGAGCAGGTCGGCGAGTACGTCGGCATCGACGAACGGGTGCTTGACGCCGTGCACCTCTTGCACGCTCTCGTGGCCCTTGCCCGCGACGACCACGGCATCCCCTGGCCGGGCCCGCTTGACGACGTAGGCGATCGCCTCCGCGCGGTCACCGATCTCCACCACCTCGGCGGGGCCGACCGCGGCCCCGGCGAGCATCGACGCCCGGATCGCCGCCGGATCCTCGGTGCGGGGATTGTCGTCGGTGACCACCAGCAGGTCGGCCCGGCGAGCCGCTTGCGCACCCATCAGCGGCCGCTTGGCCGTGTCGCGGTTCCCACCGCAGCCCAGGACCACCAGTAGCCGCCCGGGAACCTGGGTTCGCACCGCGTCGAGCAGTGCGGCCACCGCAGCGGGCTTGTGGGCGTAGTCGACCAGGGCGAGGAAACCCTGACCGCGGTCCACGCGCTGCATCCGGCCGGGCACTTCGGCGGTGGCGATACCGCGAGCTAGCAGCACCGGATCGGCACCCGCGGTGTGCCCGACGGCCAACGCAAGCAGCGCGTTGGTCACATTGAAGGCACCGGGCAACCGCACCGCCAAGCGCTGGTCGAACCCGTCTGGTCCTAGTGCCCGGAACTCCTGGGTTCCGGAATGCTGAGCAGTGACGTCGGTGGCGTGCCAGGTTGCGTCGCCGCTCAGGGAGACCGTCGTGGTCTTCCCGGTGACCAGCCGCTGCCCCCAGACATCATCGATGCACACCACCTCGGCACGGGCGCGCCCGTCAAACAGCATCGCCTTGGCGGCGAAGTAGTCCTCGAGGTCGGTGTGGAAGTCGAGGTGATCCTGGGACAGGTTGGTGAACGCACCGACCGCGAAAATGGTCCCGCTCACGCGTCCCAGCACCAGCGCGTGGCTGGATACCTCGATGGGCACGTGGGTGACGCCGCGTTCGACCATCAAGGCCAGCAGAGCCTGCAGCTGCGGAGCCTCCGGAGTGGTGAAGGTACTAGGCAGCAGTGCCTCGCCGATCCGTGCCGCCACGGTGCCGAGCAGGCCGGTGTGCGCGCCCGCCGCACGCAATCCGGCCTCGAGAAGATACGCCGTGGTGGTCTTGCCCGCGGTTCCGGTGATCCCGAGCACTGCCAGCCGGGTGGAGGGGTTGCCGTAGGTGCGGGCAGACAAGGTACCCAGTACCGACCGCGGGTCAGGGTGCACCAGCACCGGGATCCTCGGTCGGGACGCGATCGCGGCAGCCAACGCGGGACGGCGTGCACCTGCGGGGTCGGTGAGCACCGCGACGGCACCAGCACTGCACGCGATGCCGGCGAAGTCGGCGCCATGCGCCCGGCCGGATATCAAGCTGGGTAGCGCTACGAACAGATCACCGGGACGGGTTGCCTGGCCGCGCACCGTGATGCCCGTCACCATTGTCTGATCGGAGAGGTCCGCTGAGCAGCCCTGCACGGTAGCGCCGACGAGCGCGGCGAGTGCGGGCACTGCGGTCGGCGCGGTGTGCGCGGGCCGCAGTGGCGTCTCGACCAACGAGGGAGTCACAGGAGCAGTCACGATCCTGGGTCGGGTGCGGGTCTGCTGATGCTCAGCGGGCACGAAGGCTACCGGCGCTGCCCTGCGTGATCGGGAGCGGACCGGCATCAGTGCCGTTATCAGGGCCCGGCGTCAAGGCGCAGTGAGCGTGGCGAGCGGACTCGGTCCCGGGGACAGCGGGATCTGGTAGCGCCCCGCCAGGTAAGAGGCGATCTGGTGAAACAGCGGCGCGGCGCTGCCGACGGCCGGGTCGTCGAGCATGATCCCTACCACGAAGCGCGGGGCGTCGGCGGGCAGGATGCCAGCGAAGGTGATCCAGTAGTTCGAGTTGCTGTAGCAACCACAGCCAGGGTTGACCTTCTGCGCGGTGCCGGTTTTGGCGGAGATCTGGTAGCCGTCCAGGGCCGCCTCCGCGCCGGTACCGCGCTGTCCCCGTTCGTTCTGCACGACCGCTCGCAGCATGTCCCGGACCGTACGGGCGGTCTGCGGGCTGACCACGCGGACACCGGCAGGTTGTGGAATCGCGGTCCGGGTGCCGTCCGGAGCGATCTCGGCGCTGGCGATGCGTGGCGGGATGCGCAGGCCGTCATTGGCGATCGCCTGGTACATGCCGGCCATCTGCAGCACGGTCATCGACAAGCCTTGGCCGATGGGCAGGTTGGCGAACGTGCTGCCCGACCACTGGTCGCGGGGTGGCACCCGACCCGCGCTTTCCCCCGGCAACCCCACGCTGGTGCGCTGGCCCAACCCCATTCGGTTGAGCATGTCGACGAAGCGGTCCGCACCGACGCGCTGCGCGGTCAGCAGCGTGCCGATGTTGGACGAGAGAGCTAGCACTCCGGTGAACGTGAGGTTCACGGTGCCGTGTGACCACGCGTCTCGGACGGTCCGGTCAGCGACCCGCACTTCGCCGGGGACGTGCAGCACCGTGTCCGGCGTGACGACGCCGGTCTCAATACCGGCGGCGGCGGTGACGACCTTGTTCACCGAACCCGGTTCGAAGGGCGCCGAGACCGCCGGATTGCCCAACGACTCGGGGGTGGCCGCCGCAAGGTTGTTCGGATCGAAGGTGATGTCGTTGGCCATCGCGTAGACCTCGCCGGTGTGCGCGTCGAGCACCACTGCGCTGGCCCCTTTGGCGCGATACTTTCTCGCGTACTCGCGGAGCATCTGCGCCACAGTGAACTGCAGGTCGGAGTCGAGGGTGAGCTCCAGCGCGGTACCCGATATCGGCGGCCGCTCGGCACGCTCGCTGCCCGGGATGACCGCGTCCGAGCCTTCGGCGGTGTCCACCACCCGGCGACCGTCCCGGCCAGCCAGCACAGTGTCGGCATAGTTCTCCAGGCCGACCAATCCCCGCACTTTGCGCTCGTCAGCTCGCCAGTTCGCCACTCCCAGGACGTTGGCTGCGAGCTCACCGCCGGGGTATTGCCGGATCTCGCGGTGCTCGGCGCTGATCTCGGGAAAGTCCTGCTGGATCGCTCTGGCCTGGGCTGGCGTCACCAACGGTGCCAGGAGCACTGTGGTGCGATCGCTGCGCAGCTCGCTGAGGACGTCCTGCTCGGACACCGGCGGCCCGAGCACTTCGGCGACCCGGTGGGCCATCGCCTGCTTGTGCAGATCCGAGTCGGCCCGCATCGCGCGCTGTTCGGCGATGATCCGCTGCGGCTGAGCGTACAAAGCCTTGGCTTCCACGCTGAACGCCAGCGGTGTGCCGTTGCGGTCAGTGATCGTGCCGCGTTGCGCAGGCAGCGTCTGCACGGTGGTGCGCTGGTTCACCGCCTGTGCCGAAAGTTCGGCCGCCTGGAGGCCCTGCACGGCGGCCAGCTTCAGTCCGGCAGCCACCAGCGAGAGGACGAGCACCACCCGACCCAAGCCCAAGCGGCTGGGCAGTCCACCTGCCCAACGGGTAGGTCTCCGGCGGCGGCGAGACATCGTGGTGGACCGGCCCCTGGTCACTGCGCCGGCACCGGTTGGACGGGCCCCGGCTGGGTCGGTACCGGTTGGACGGGCAGCGGTTGGATGGGTGCTGGCGACACCAGTTGAGTCGGCACCGGCGGGACGGGCGCTATCGCCGGTGCGGGTGGCGGCGGTGGTGGTGCGACAGCCCGTCGGGGCTCGCCGACCAGGGTTACGGTGCCATCTGACCCGACGATCAGCCGGGCCGGATCTCCAGCCGGGACCATGCCGAGCTCCCGGGCTCGGCGGGCCAGCTCAGGCGCGGTCTCCAGGGTGGCCACCGCTCGACTTAGTCCTTCCGAACGCTCGGTCAGGTTTCGGACCGTCTTTCGGGCGCTTTCCAGGTGGTAAGAGTCCGCGGTGGCGGCCGTGGACAACCACAACGTGGCTATCAACGCCGTCGCCAGCAGCGCCATCACAAGCATCACGAACGGCGTCCGGGCGTCCGCCCTGTCCGGGCAACCATGGCGGGGCACGGTGCGCTGCGCACGCCGAGCGTAGGCGCGGGCGACGGCCGGGGAGCGGCCCCGCTGGTCGCTGGTATCCCGGCGGTGGGTGGGCGCGGTGGGCCGGCCACCCACCGACTTCGCGGTACGGGTGGCAGCCGTCACGGGGCCGGCTCCGGCCAGCCGGATCCGCGTTCTGGAGCCGGCGCGATGCGCTGCACGGCGCGCAGCCGCACTGACGCTGCCCGTGGGTTGACCTCGGTCTCGGCCAGGTCGGCGCGTTCGGCCCCACGGGTCAACGTGCGCAGCTGGGGTCCGTGGTCGGGCAGCTCAACCGGCAGACCGACCGGGGTACGCGAGGTGGTCAGCTCGGCTAGCGCCTGTTTGACGATCCGGTCCTCCAGCGAGTGGTAAGACAACACCACCAGCCGCCCGCCGACCGCGAGCACATTCAGCGCTGCTGGTATCGCCGCGCGCAGCGCTACCAGCTCGCGATTGACCTCGATCCGCAAGGCTTGGAAGGTTCGCTTAGCGGGATGGCCACCGTGGCGGCGAGTGGCCGCCGGCACACTCTGGTAAACGATCTCCACCAACTGGGCGGTGGTGTGCAATGGCCGCTGCGCCACGACCGCAGCGGCGATGCGGCTGGCGAAGCGCTCCTCGCCGTATTCCCGAAGCACTCGGCTGAGGTCCGCGTGCGAGTAGCCGTTGAGAACGTCGGCTGCAGTAGGCCCGGCGCTGGAATCCATTCGCATGTCCAGCAGGGCGTCGCGGGCATAGGAAAAACCGCGCTCGACGGCGTCGAGCTGCAACGAGGACACTCCCAGGTCGAACAGCACACCGTCGAGACGCTGGATGCCAAGGCTCGCCAGCACGTCAGGCAGCTCGTCGTAGACGGCGTGTACCAGGTGAAGGCGACCGGCGTACGCGCGCAGCTGTTGGGTGGTTACCCTGATCGCTTGCGGATCGCGGTCGAGACCGATCAAGGTGAGCGCAGGATGCGCCTCGAGTAGCGCGGCCGCGTGCCCACCCAGACCCACTGTGGCATCGAGCACCACGGCCAGCCGATCTGCCAGCGCGGGCCCGAGCAGCTCCATGCACCGGTGCAGCAGGACCGGGACATGCTGCGAGCAGTCAGCCACCGCCAGCCTCCCTCCGCTCACAGCACTCTCCTTACGCCACGCGGCCGGGATTGCCGGCGCGGATCCGAAACGCTCTCGGTGCCGCCAGGTCTCCGCCCGGTGCCAGATCCTGGCGCCGGGGAAGGTGCGTCAGGGCTGGAGCTAGTCCGTGTTGTCGCGCATCGCCGTTGATCTGGTGAGCATGGTCGATGCGCCTCCGGGCGGAGGCCTCGTGGTACCGGGTCACATCACGCCAGGCAACACCACCTCCTGCGCCTGCGCGTAGGACTCCTCGTGTTCTTCCAGGTAGCGCTGCCAAGCCGCGCTATCCCAGATCTCCAAACGGTTGATCGCCCCGATCACCGCGCAGTCCTTGTTTAGCCCGGCGTAGCGCCGCAGCTCGGCCGCGATCGAGATGCGGCCTTGCCCGTCCGGGCGTTGTTCATCGGTGCCGGCGAACAGGTAGCGCTGGTATGCCCGCACTGCCTCATTGGTGAACGGCGCCTGGGCCACTTTGCGGGCCATCTCCTCGAACTCAGCACGCGGGAAGACAAAGAGGCAGTGATCCTGACCTTTGGTGACCATCAACCCCCCTGCGAGCGCGTCCCGGAACTTCGCTGGCAACGTCAGCCGCCCCTTGTCGTCGAGCCGCGGGGTGTGCGTGCCAAGGAACACGGCCACCCACCTCCCAGGCCGACGGACGGCCATGAAGCACCCTTGTGCTCCACCATGAGCCACTCTACCCCACTTCCATCCACTGTCAACGCACGATCACCCGCTGTGGTTCTCTACAGTGCATATCGGGCCAGTTCAGAAGGGTGGCGAGGTGTGGGGCGGCGACCCAAGCGGCGTGCGCTGCTCGCCAGCTGGGACACGTCGCAAGGTCTTCGGGCGCACTTGCGGACGGGTCGATGCGGTCGGTGGCACAACAAGTGGGGCGAAGTGGGAGAAGGCACCGCCGCCTGGCGAAGAGGATCAGCACCAACGTGGAAAGGCCTCCCGCAGCGTGGCCACCGCGTCACGGTTTGACACACTCCACGCAGCGCTGTCGTGGACCGACCCCCGGTACACCAGCGACCAGCGACGATGGTCAGGATCAAGTCATGAGCAGCCGAGGTCTAAGTTCGCCGCCGGTCACCGACGTGCACACCGTTGCGCAGCGGATCGTGGGCAACATCGAGCGGATACTGGTCGGCAAGCCCGGCGCAGTCCGGACCGCAATGATCACTTTGCTGGCCGAAGGCCACCTGCTGGTCGAGGACGTTCCAGGGGTGGGCAAGACGTCGCTGGCCAAGGCGTTGGCCCGGTCGATCGACTGCACGGTCACCCGAATCCAGTTCACCCCGGACCTGCTGCCCAGCGACATCACCGGGGTCTCGGTGTTCAATCGCACCACCGGAGATTTCGACTTCCGACCCGGTCCGGTTTTCGCCAACGTAGTGGTTGGCGATGAGATCAACCGGGCCTCCCCCAAGACCCAATCGGCGCTGCTGGAGTGCATGGAAGAGCGTCAAGTCACCGTAGACGGGCACAGTTACCCGCTCACCGGGCCGTTCATGGTGATTGCGACCCAGAACCCGGTGGAGATGGAAGGCACCTACCCGCTACCCGAAGCCCAGCGTGACCGGTTCACCGCCCGGATCTCGCTGGGTTACCCCGACCTCGCCGCGGAGCTCGCGATGGTCGACGAGCATGCAGGCACTGATCCGTTCGCCGCCCTAGAGCCGGTGTCCACCGCCGTCGAGGTGGGCGCCTTGTGCCAGGCAGTTCGCCTGATTCACGTGTCCGCCGACCTGCGCCGCTACGTGGTGGAAGTGGTGAGTGCAACCCGACGGCTGGCCGAGCTTCGGCTGGGCGCTTCACCGCGCGCCACGCTCCAGCTGATGCGCGCTAGCCGCGCGGCCGCTGCACTGGCCGGCCGAGATTTCGTGGTACCCGACGACGTGCAGACCATGGCGCAGCCGGTGCTGTCGCACCGGCTGGTGCTCACCGCGCAGGCGCAGGTGGACCAGATCTCGCAGGAGGACATGGTGCGCGAGGTGTTGGCAGCAGTGCCGGTACCGCAAGCGCCGACCGGGCCACCCCCGGTCAGCCTCGACGGCCGGATCCCCGACCGCCCCGAGATACGCCCCGAGCGTAACGGCGCGGTGGCGTGGCGCCGTTCACCTCGGGTGAGCTAGGTGCCCCGGCAGTTCGCCGGTTTCACCACGCGCGGTCGGTGCCTGCTCACCGCCGGGCTCGCTGCGGCGCTGTGCGCGGTGCTGATCGACGAACGCGACCTGCTGCGGATGGCGGTGTTCGCGATGATGCTTCCGCTGTTAGCCAGCGTGGTCGTGAGATACACACGACACAAGCTGCGGGCAGACCGAGACCTGGTGCCATCTCGCATCACGGTCGGCGGGGATTGCGAGGTGCACCTGACCCTGCGCGGCACCGGGCGGTTGTGCGCCCGGCTGCTGGTCGAGGATGTGGTACCTGACGCACTGGGCGGCAACTGCGGCGCCCTAGTCGCGCCGCTGCCGCGGATCGGTGCGGTACAGCTGAGTTATCCGCTGCGCCCGGTGCAGCGCGGGGTGCATTCGCTCGGTCCGCTGATCGCGCGGATCACTGATCCACTCGACCTAGCGCTGTACGGTCCCACGCTCGCCGGGCACAGCAGGCTGGTCGTGATCCCCGCTGTGGTGTCGTTGACCGGGTTGCCCGCTGGCGGTGAGCTGGGTGCCAGCGAGGTGGCGGCCGGCCGGGTGGGCTCCGGCCCGGGCCAGGACGAAGTGGTGGTGCGTAGTTACCGGCACGGTGACGACTTGCGCAAGGTGCACTGGCGCACGACGGCCCGGCGAGACGAGCTGATGGTCCGGGTTGAGGAGTGGCCGGAGCGCGGCCGTGCCACCGTGCTGCTGGACCACCGGGCCGCGGCGCACCGCGGCAGCGGACCTGCCTCAAGCCTGGAATACGCGGTGTCGCTGGCCGCCAGCGTGTATGTGCATCTGCGGCGGCACGGTCGCCAGGCGCGGCTGATCACTGCGGACGGGCTGGTCTTGGCTGGTGCCGCCGACCAGACCGACCACACCATCGACACTGCGCTCGACGTCCTCGCGGCGCTGCGCGCGACCGACCAGCGTGAGCTCGTCAGCGGCCCGGCGATGGCCGGTCGACAGGACGTGGTGGCGGTGCTCGGCGCCCTCGGACCGGTGGCCATCGAACAGCTGCTTGCGCATCGCCCACGCGGTAGGCGCAGCCACGCCGTGCTGCTGGACGTCGCAGCCTGGGATATCGCGGGCAACGGCTCATCTTGTCCGGTCGCAGCGGATCCGGCGCACGCTGCCCGCCTGCTCGTTGCGGCGGGCTGGTCGGTCGTGGTGGCCCGCCCGGAGCAGCCGCCTGCTTCGGTATGGGACCAGCTGTGCAGCAGTTCCCGCAGCAAGCTGGCGGCGCCGCGGTGACCGGCTTCAGAACTCGAGTACTGCCCGCCGCGGCCGCCGGGCTGGCCGTCGTGCTCGCCGCGACATCGTTGACGGGAGTGCTCGCGGGCTCGCGCTGGTGGGGCTTTGTGGTCCTCACGATTGCCGTCGTGGTCGCTGCCGGCGTGGCGCTGGACTGGCTACGGATGCCACCGATCGTTGTCGCGGTCGGCCAGCTCGCCGCGTTGGTGGGACTCGTCACTGCGGTGTTCACCTCCGCAGGCTGGCTCGCCGTGCTATCGGGACCATCCTCGGCGGAGCAGCTATGGACATTGTTCGAAGGAGCCGCCCAACAAATCCGGGTCGGGGTGCCCCCGATGGCGCAGAGCACTGAGGTGCTCTGCCTGGTGGTGGTTGCCGTCGGACTGGTGGCCGTTGCGATGCACGCCTTGGTCGTCTCAGCCGGCGCACCCGCCTGCTCGGGGCTCGTGTTGTTGTGCGTGGTCACCGTGCCTGCCGCGGTGTCGGACCGGATGCTGCCGTGGTGGAGTTTCGCGCTGAGCGCCGTGGGCTATGCCCTGCTGCTCGCCGTCGACAGCCGGCGCCGCCAGCTCGTGTGGGGACAATCCGCCGGTGTGGGTGGCAACGTCGGTGCCGTACCCGCTGCCGCAGTGGCGGTGGCTGGCGGTGCCATGGTGGTGGCCCTGGTCGTCGGAGCGACGGTGACGGCAGTGGGTACCGGGCGGTCGATCCACACCGGTGCTGCCGCTGGCCGATCGTTGGGAAGAATCGGGTTGAATCCCCTTACCTCGCTGCGCGGGGAGCTGTCCGCCGGAGATACCGTGCCACTGTTCCGGGTTCGAGGGATGGCACAACGGAGTTACCTTCGGGCGCTGACACTAAGCCGGTTCACTCCTGGCATGGGTTGGGAGATCGGCCCGCTGGACGGCGCGTTACCGGCGCACGACGAGAGAACTGAGCGGTTGCCACTTCCCGCCGGCGTGGCGACCCCGGTATCCGGGGCCACCCTGCAGGTGCAGATCGAGCCGATCAACTACGTGGACAGCTGGCTGCCGGCCTTCGGCTACCCGCTGGCGCTGGGGGGCGTCGCTCCGGACTGGAGGTACGACCCCAACGCGACCACAATCTTCTCCGATCGGCGCCAGCGCGCGGCGGCATACACTGAGCTGGGGGTGCTTCCGGAGCCGGACCCCCGGGTGCTCCGGGCGCCGGCCCCCGCTGGCGGTGCCCAAAGCACCCCCGTCGATCCGCGATACCTCGACACCGGTGGGGTGGACCAGCGGGTCGCCCAGCTGGCTGCCCAGATCACCGCGGGCAGCCGTACCGCGTTCGATGCCACGGTCGCCCTCAACCGGTGGTTCACCGATCCTCGTAACGGGTTCCGTTATGACCTGCGGACCGCCCCAGGCAACAGCGGGGACGATTTGGTGGACTTCCTGTTCACCGGCCGCCGGGGCTACTGCGAGCAGTTCGCGTCGGCGATGGCGATCATGTTGCGGACATTGCACGTGCCGGCCCGGGTCGCGGTCGGCTTCACCCCCGGCAGCGTCACCGGTGACTCACGGTTGATCACCACCGACGACGCGCACGCGTGGGTGGAGGCTTGGTTTCCCGGCGCTGGGTGGCTGCCGTTCGACTCGACTCCGCTGTCCGACGGGCGCACCGTGATGCCAGGTTATGTGGCTACTGTCCCCGACCTATCCAGCAACACAGCGCCGCCGCCAGGACCGCCGGTAGCGGGCATCCCCACGCCGGCGCCATACGCGCCCGCCTCAGCGGCGCCACGGCCCCCCGCGGGCAACCCCGAACGCACCGTGCGCCCGGGAGCAGGCTCCAGGATCGGCCAAGGCGTGACCGGGCTGCTGGTGCTCGGTTTGCTAGCGGGGATCACCCCGTCGGGGGTACGTGAGCTTCGCCGCCGGCGGCGGCTGCGTCTGGTCGACGCCGGCGGTCCGCAGGCGATCTCGGCTGCGTGGGACGAGGTGTTGGCCGAATCTGTGGATCGCGGGGTCGATCCCTGCGTCGGCGAGAGCGTACGGGCAACAGCGCAGCGGTTGGCGGACGAGCACGCGTTGGATGAACCGGGGCAAGCCGGGCTGCGCGCCTTGGTCGCCGCGGTGGAGAGATCCTGGTATGCCAGCGTCAATCACGGCCCCTCGAACACCGGTCGATCCGGCACCTCGTTCGACAGCGAGCTGCCGCCTGCGGTCGACGTGGTGCGCGCCAGCATGGCTCGGTGCGCTCCACTGACGCGCATGGCCCGGCTGCTCCCGCGCTCTGTACTGCGCAGGCGCCCTTAACGCGCTGGGCTAATGCTCCTCGAAGCGGCGACGGAACCGCTGCTCCATCCGCTGAGCCAGGGTGCTGCGACCTTGCCCGGCTGACGATGGGCCCGCCGCTCCCGCGCGCCGGCCATCACCAGCAGTACGACGAGAGAAGATCGCGACGACAGCACCAGCAAACATCACCAAGAAGCCGAGGACGCTGATGACTGGGATCCCAATCGGGCGGAAGGGGAGCACGACACCGGCGACGAGTAGCAGCAGTCCCAGCAAGAAAAGTGCGATTCCCTGGATCCGGCGGCGGTGAGACAGGCTCCGCATCCGGGCGCCCCGGACATTCGACGCGAACTTGGGGTCCTCTGCATAGAGCGCGCGCTCTATCTGGTCGAGCAGACGCTGCTCGTGCTCGGAGAGTGGCATCGCTCCTCCTCCGGCACTCCGGTTGTCGATATGGTGTCCGGCCCCGACGGTAGTACCTGTCGCGACCGCTCGCCTACCGTGGTCTCCTACGTCGAGGATACGAGCCCACGGCGATATGGACTAGCCGATCTGGTTACCCGATTCAGGGGACTGCGTTCGCCGGCAACCGGATCGCCCTGGTGTCTCCAGCAGGGTAGCCAGCCGCACGGCAGCATCACCGAACCGGGATCGAGCAGCGTCCGCCGCGCGTTCTACGTCCGCCCAGTACGTACTGACGCTGTCGCCATCGAGGGTGAGCTGCTCGCCCACCGCCCCGCGGACCACTAGTTCCACCCGCACTCCTAGCAACCGTACCGCCGTCCCGCGGGTTAGGTTACCGTCCAGCAGCTCTGTGGCTACCGCGAACACCCGGCGTGCGGAGTCGGTCGGATCAGCCAGGGTCCGGGACCGGCTGATGGTGGTGAAATCGGGATAGCGGATCTTCAGTACGATTCTACGACCGCGCAGGTCACGGCTGCGCAGCGCAGCCGTGCAGCGCTCGACCAGCCGCAGCAACTCGCGCCGCTGCACCGCTCGGTCCACCACGTCGTGGGCGAAGGTCTCCTCCGCGCCCACGGACTTCTCCGGCATGTTGGGCACCACCCGCCGCTCATCGCGGCCGTTGGCGAGCTCGTGTAGGTGTTGGGCGCACACCACACCCAGGGCACGCCGCAAGGCGGGCAGTGGCGCGATGGCCACGTCGGCCACCGTGGCGCACCCCAGCTTGCGCAACGCCTGCGCGGTGCGCTCGCCTACTCCCCACAACGCGGACAGCGGCAACGGATGCAGAAACTGGAGCACCCCGTCGGCGGGCACCACGAGCAACCCGTCGGGCTTGGACAGCCCGGAGGCGAGCTTGGCGATGAACTTACTCGGCCCGACCCCCACCGAGCAGGTCACCCGGTGAGCGTCATAGACCTGGCCGCGGATCCACTCCCCGATTCCGGCCGGGCCCATCCCCAGCCTGCGCAACGAGCCTGCGATGTCGAGAAAGGCCTCGTCCAGGCTCAGCGGTTCGACCAGTGGGGTGACCTCACGAAACAGCGCCATCACCCCGCGAGAGACCTCCGCATAGCGCGGAAAATGCGGCGGGATGAACTCTGCTTGCGGGCACAGCCGGCGTGCTTGTGCAACCGGCATTGCCGAGCGAACCCCGAACGCCCGAGCCTGGTAACTGGCCGAGAGCACGACGCCGCGGTCTCCGGCCGGATTGCTGCCGCCGGCCACCACCACGGGGCGTCCGACCAGCTCAGGACGTTCGCGGACCTCGACGGAAGCGTAGAAGGCATCCATGTCGACGTGTAGCACGTGGCAACCACGGTCGGCCGCGCTAGCGTGGGACACATCAGTGCCGCGGGGTAGATCAGCACTGCGGCCCATGACACCCCCTACCAGCGGCGACAAGTCGAATGTGTGTTCGATTGGTGTCCATGCTAGCCGGTTGTCGCCGGGCGCCGGGCCAACGCGTGCAACCGACTGGCGATGTCACGCAGGGGTACTCGGCTCGCCACCAGCAGCTCCAGCTCGGCGAGTTGGTCGGCGGCTCCTGGTTGGCCCTCCAGCACACCGCCCGGTATCAGGTCGGCGACCACCCCGTCGCCTTGCACCAGCTCGACGGCCAGGTCGCTGGCAGCAAGCAGCGCGAGGAGACCCTCGGTATCGAAGCGGTGTAATACGGGATCGGCCGCACCGAGCCTGCCGTCTGGATCGTCCAGCACGCGCCGGGCCTCAGCCAACCGACCGGCCAGCGCGCGGATCAGCACCGCCGCATACCGGTTGGCCACCAGGACCGACACCGCGCCGCCGGGCGCGGTGGCGGCGGCTAATGCGCGGAGCGCCCCAGCGGGGTCCTCGACGACCTCCAGTACGCCGTGCCCGAGCACGAGGTCGGCGCTACCTGTTGCAACAGCGTCCGCCAGCGAGTCGGCATCGCCCTGCACCGGACTGACCAGCTGTTGGACGCCGGCCTCGGCGGCCCGGCGGTTGAGGGTGGCCAGCGCATTGGGAGACGGTTCCACCACTGTCACCACGCAGCCGGACCGGGCCAGTGGCACGGCCCAGACACCGCTGCCACCGCCCACGTCCAGTACCCGGGGAGCGACACCCAGCCGCCGACGTGCCGCGGCGACCTCGGCCTCCAGCGCCCGTTGCACCGCGCAGGCTCGCATGAACAGCACCTTAGAGGGCTCCCATAGGCTGCACCGATGCGAACCATTGCGGTGCTCGGCCTCAAGGGCGGGGTGGGCAAGACCACCGTCGTGCTCGGGCTGGCCGGGGCTGCCCTGCAGCGCAAGATCCGGACCTTGGTTGTGGATCTCGACCCGCAAGGCAACTGCACCGGCACCTTGGATCCCGGTGCTACGAAGGCCACGCTGGCCGACGTTCTGGCCAATCCCAGGCGTTCGGTAGTCATGGATGCGATCGCCTCCAGCGCATGGGGTGACGGCCTGGACGTGCTGGTCGGCGGCGAAGAGACTGAGATGCACAACTGGCCGGATCCCGACCACGCCGGGCTCCGGCGGCTCGACCACGCGCTGTCCACGCTGGACACTGTGGCCGACGAGCCACCGTACCGGCTGGTACTCCTGGACTGCCCGCCCTCGCTGGGCCAGCTCACCCGTTCGGCGTTGGTCGCCGCAGAGCGGGCGCTGCTGGTTACCGAACCGACCATTTACGCGGTCGCCGGCGTGCAACGCGCGTTCGAGGCCGTGCAGCACGAACGCGAGCACAACCCCGACCTTCAACCTCTGGGCGTGGTGCTCAACCGGGTACGGGTGCGCTCCACTGAGCACATCTACCGGATCAACGAGCTACGAGAGATCTTCGGACCGCTCGTGCTGCCCACTGTCCTACCGGACCGCGCGGCGGTGCAACATGCCCAGGGTGCGGGACTTCCGATCCAGCGCTGGGGCACCCCGGGAGCGCGCGAGCTCACGGTGGCCTTCGATGTGCTGCTGGCTAGGATGCTGCGCTCCAGCCAGCTGCGCCGTCGTGCCCCTACTGATCTGGCCCCTACTGATCTGGCACGAACCTAGCCCGACCCGGATTACCGTCGGGCTCAGGATCAGCCCTGCCCGCGCTGTGGTTGGGTGTTCGGTGGCAGGGCCTGCTGTGGCGAGACGGGCGGCGACGTGGGTTCACCAGCGGTGACCTCACCCGCGATCGGCGCTCCGCTGATTGAGGCGCGAATCTGCTCCAGCCGGGACCGGCCGGCCATGTCCAGCGTGGACTGCTGCACCTCCAGCATCCGGCCCTGCACCGAGTTTTGAGCCAGCTCAGCGGCCCCGAGGGCATTGGCGTAGCGGCGCTCGATCTTGTCCCGAACTTCGTCGAGGGAGGGCGTATTACCCGGCGCGGCCAGCTCGCTCATCGACCGCAGCGAAGCAGAGACCTGCTCCTGCATCTTCGCCTGCTCCAGCTGGGACAACAGCTTGGACCGCTCCGCGATCTTCTGCTGCAGGACCATCGCATTGCGCTCGACTGCTTGCTTTGCCTGGCCCGCAGCCTGCAAGGCCTGGTCGTGCAGCGTCTTGAGGTCTTCGACGGACTGCTCCGCAGTCACCAGCTGGGTGGCGAAGGACTCCGCAGCCTGCTCGTACTGTTGCGCCTTGACCTGATCACCGCGGCCCCGCGCTTCGTCGGCGAGCACCAAGGCCTGGCGGGCCGAAGACTGGTACTTCTCGATCTCGCCAAGCTGCCGGTTGAGCTTGACCTCCAGTTGGCGCTGATTGCCGATGACGGCGGCCGCCTGCTGTGACAGCGCCTGATGCTGGCGCTGGGCATCCTCGATGGCCTGCTGGATCTGTATCTTGGGATCGGCATGCTCGTCGATCTTGGACGAGAACGAGGCCATGAGGTACTTCCAGGCCTTCACAAACGGGTTGGCCATCTCTCCGCTGCCTCTCCTCTTGACCAGTCCGCAGCCAATGGGCAGAGCTGCGCGTTAGCTCCATGGTGTCAGGTGGGAGGCAGCGCTTCCACCGACCCCGGGGAGAACCGGGGTTCCCCTGACGTGGCCCGAAGCTCACCGGGTCAGGCCGCAACCAGCTCAGCCGCAAGGGTGTCGGGTACGTCAGGTAGGTAAACCGGATCGAGATCATCAGCCACCCGCCGCAGCAGCTCGTCCAACGGCAGGTCGAGGGCGACGCAGATGGATCCGAGCAGTTCGCTGGATGGCTCCTTGCGACCGCGCTCGACCTCGGAGAGATACCCCAGGCTCACCCGGGCAACCCGGGACACCTCACGCAACGTGCGGCATTGCGAGGTCCGCGTCCGGCGCAACCGCTCGCCGATGGCCTCCCGCAGCAGCGTCATCGCGTTTCCTCCCAGGTGTCGGCCGGCCTTGTCAACCGGCTTGCTTGCCCTCTACCGTACTCACCGGCCGGCTGGACGGGCGTCCGCCGTGGGCGAACGTGCTGTTTTCATGGCAGGACCACCGCTCGCCGACCGGAGGCGCGCAGCCGTAGCGCCCGCACCACGTAGTCGACGCCGGTGATAACGGTGAGCAGCACCGCGACTCCCATCGCCGCCCAGCGCACCGGATGGATCACCACCGGGACCGGCAGCACGTAGAACTCGATCGCGACGGCTTGCGCGAAGGCCTTCACCTTGCCGCCACGGCTAGCCGGGATCACTCCATACCGCAAAACCCAGAAGCGCAGCGCAGTGACACCCAGCTCCCGCACAGCGATCAGTACGGTGATCCACCACACCAGCTCACCCAGCAGGCTCAGGCCCACCAACGCCGCCCCGATGAGTGCCTTGTCGGCGATAGGATCGGCAATGGTACCGAACTTGGTGATCAGGCCTCGACGGCGAGCCAGGTCGCCATCGAGCCGGTCGGTGAGTGAGGCGACGCCGAAGATCACCGCTGCGGTGACCCGCCACGCCGGATCGCTGCCACCCTGGGTGAACAACGCGAGCAGGAACACCGGCACCAGCACCATCCGCGACATGGTCGCCAGGTTGGCCAGGTTCCACAGCGGGACTTTGCTTGCCGGCGGCGGGCTCACGGCACGCCGCCAGCCGGGGCGATCAACTCCATCGGCTCGACGATCAGATCCACACCCTGTGCGGCGATCACCCGGCCGCGCACCACGTCACCGATCGCGAATCGCTGCGTTCCCGACACGGTGAGCCGGCACTCACCATCCACCTCAGGGGCTTGGTGCTCGGCGCGCCCGATGGTCTCGGCTCCCTCAGGGCCGGCGTCCGGCGCTGCAACATCCTCCACCAGCACGTCCACGGTTTCCCCGACGCGCTCCTCGGCTCGCGCAGCGGTGAGCTGCTCGGCCAGCAGGCTGATCCGGGTGACGCGCTCGGCGATGGTGTCCTCGTCGTGCTGGCCGGGCAGGCCGGCAGCCTCTGTGCCGTCCTCGTCGGAGTAACCGAATACGCCGATCGCGTCCAGCCGTGCCTCGGTGAGAAACCGCTCCAGCTCCGCGACGTCGGCGGTGGTCTCCCCCGGGAACCCGACGATCACGTTGCTGCGCACCCCCGCCGCGGGCGACTGCTGCCGGATCTGGTCCAACAGGGCGAGGAAGGATTCGCGCGAGCCGAACCGACGCATGCGGCGCAGCACCGGCTCGCTGGCGTGCTGGAAGGACAGGTCGAAGTAGCTGGCCACTCCGACAGTGCCGGCGATCGTGGTCACCAACGCAGGTCGGGTCTCGGCGGGTTGCAAGTAAGAAACCCGAATTCGCAGGATGCCGGCGATGACCGAAAGCCGGCGCAGCAGCTCCTCCAAGGCGCCCGGGCGGCCCAGATCCTTGCCATAGGACGTGGAGTTCTCACTGACCAGCACCAGCTCCCGTACCCCTGACCCGGCCAGCCACGCCGCCTCCGCCACCACCTCGTCAACAGAGCGGGAGACGAAGGCGCCGCGGAAGGTGGGGATGGCACAGAACGCGCAGCGCCGATCGCAGCCTGAGGCGATCTTCAGTGGGGCGACCGGGGAATCATCCAACCGGCGGCGCGGCACCCGGGGCCCCCAGCCGTGCCCGGGCAGCGCGGGGCCGGCAGCGAGTGCCGCGGGCCGCGACGCCGGGGTGATCGGCAGCAGGGTGCGGCGGTCCACCGGCTGATGGGTCGGCACCGGCCGGCCGGCCAGTACCTCGCGCAGCTGGCCACCCAGCTCCGGGTAGGCGTCGAACCCTAAGACGGCGTCGGCCTCTGGCAAGCTGCGCGCCAGTTCGGTGCCGTAGCGCTCGGCCAGGCAACCCACCGCGACGACCTTGGCGCCCGTGTCGGCGGCAGCCAGCAGGGTATCGATGGAGTCTTTCTTGGCAGCGGCGACGAAACCGCAGGTATTGACTACGACCACGTCGGCACCGCCGTCGGGATCGACGAGTTGCCAACCGTCCTCGGTCAGCCGGCCGGCCAGTTCCTCCGAATCGACCTCATTGCGGGCGCAGCCCAGGGTGACTAGCGCGGCGCGGGGCGATTGCGGAGTGGCGGGCACCGGCTCAGCGTATCTGGCTGCCCTTCATGATCAGGTGCACGTGACTTACTCAACGGGGTCGGGACGGTGCAGCAGGCACGCCGCAACGAGGCCGGTCCAGCCGGTCTGATGAGAGGCGCCCAGCCCGGCTCCGGTGTCTCCGTGGAAGTACTCGTGAAACCACAGCTGATCGTGCCAGTGCGGATCGGTCTGGAACAGCTCGTAGTCCCCGAACACTGGGCGCCGTCCGGCGGAGTCGTTGCGGAAGGTGCTGATCAACCGGTCAGTGAGATCGGCGGCCACTTCAGCCAGCGTCCGTTTCACCCCGGAGCCAGTCGGGTGCTCGACGACGAAGTCGTCGCCGAAAAATTGGGCGAACCGGCCGATCGCCTCGACGAGCAGGTAGTTGACGGGGAACCACACCGGCCCACGCCAGTTGGAGTTGCCGCCGAACAGCCCGATGGTCGACTCGGCGGGCTCGTAATCCACCGAGGCGTGCAGCTCGGGGAGGTCGAGCACGAACGGCGCGTCACGATGGCGGCGTGACACTGATCGAAGGCCGTGCGGCGACAGGAACTCCTGCTCCGACAGCATCGGCGCCAGGATCCGTCGCAACTGCTCTGGCCCCACCATCGACAGCAGCCGGCCCTCGAAGCCGTCCCGGATGTGGGTCTCGCCCACCACGCCGGCGTACTGCGGCAGGTGGGTGAGAAACCAGCGCATCCGAGCGGCGAAGTCCGGCAGCCGCTGCAGGACCGCGCTGCCCAACGTGGTAGTAGCGCACAGCGGCAGCAGGCCCACCATCGACCGCACCCGCAGCGGGATCCGCCGGCCGTCAGCCGCGGACAGCACGTCGTAGAAAAAGCCGTCGGTCGGATCCCATAGCGAGTCGTGAGCCGCCGCGGCGATCAGTGCGAAGTGCTCGAAGAACTTGGTCGCGAGGTCCTCATAGGCCCGGTCGTGCTCGGCGAGCACCAAGGCCATCTCCAGCAGATTTAGGCAGTACATCGCCATCCAAGCGGTGCCGTCGCTCTGCTCCAGGACTCCAGCAACCGGCAGGGCTTTGGACCGGTCGACCGGCCCGATGTTGTCCAGGCCGAGGAAACCGCCCTCGAAAATGTTGTTCTCCTCGCTGTCCTTGCGGTTCACCCACCAGGTGAAGTTCAGCAGCAGCTTGTGAAACACCCGGGCCAGGAAATCGAAGTCACGTGAGCCGTCGTTCTCGAAAACCCGCAGCGCGGCCCATGCGTGCACCGGTGGATTGACGTCGCCGAATGCCCACTCATATGCCGGCAGCTGACCACCCGGGTGCATGTACCACTCGCGCAGCAGCAACAGCAGCTGGTGCTTGGCGAACGTCGGGTCCAGGCGCGCCAACGGCACGCAGTGGAAAGCGAGATCCCAGGCGGCGTACCAGGGGTATTCCCACGGATCCGGCGTCGAGATGACGTCAGCGTTGTTGAGGTGCCGCCAGGAGGAGTTACGCGCCTGCCGGTCCCGCCGCCGGGGTGGCGGCGGTGGACCGGCCGGGTCGCCGTCCAGCCAGCGCGCCACGTCGTAGTGGAAGAACTGTTTGCCCCACAGCATCCCGGCCATCGCCTGCCGCAGCACCAGCGCGTCGTCAACGGACGCCTCGGCCGGGGTCAGCGCTTGGTAGAAGTCGTCGGCCTCTGCGCGGCGGGCCGTCATCACCGCGTCATACCCCTCCCCCAGGTCACCGGCGTTGTCGCCGGCGGTCAGCCGTAGCCGGATCATGGCCCGACCACCGGCCGGCACGTCGAGCCGGTACCACAGCGCGCCCTTCGTGCCGATACCGCCGGGATTGACGGTCCCGGCACCGGTCACGACATGATCGTTGATTCCGTCCTTGGGGTACGCCGAGCGGCCCGGCACGCCGTAGAGCCGCTGGGTGTTGGTCTCGTCCTGGGCGAACACGCCGGTGTCTACCAGCTCGTACTCCGGCGCGTCCTTGCCCCGGTGGCGGTTCTCCTCGACCAGGTCGGTGTAGGGGAAGGGCCGTTGCGGGTAGTGGTAGCGCCAGGTCACCCAGGAGTGGGTGGGCGTGGAATCCAGATACCACCAGTAGTCCTTGACGTCCTCGCCGTGGTTGCCCTCCGGCCCGGTCAGCCCGAACATCCGTTCCTTGAGGATGGGATCGACGCCGTTCCACAGGGCCAGTGCGAGGCAGAATGTCTGGCGCTCGTCGCAGACCCCGGCCATGCCGTCCTCGTTCCAGCGGTACACCCGCGAACGAGCGTGGTCGTGCGGGAAGGAGTCCCATGCCTCGCCGTAGGCGCTGTAGTCCTCCCGGACCGTGCCCCAGGCCCGCTCGGACACATACGGGCCCCAGGCCCGCCAGGCCGCCGTGCCCTGGTCTGCGTGCTGAAGCCGGAGGTGCTCCGCTGAAGTCATGCTCGTCAGACACCAGCCCGCGCGGGCGTTACGTTCGGCCGTCGAGGGGACACTGCGTGGTCGTGACGACTCCCCTGCATATCGCCTTCGGTCCTGCGTGTGTACCTCGCTCGCTGAGGGGGGTGATCGGGAATGGCTGGTGGCCGACGGCTGCGGTGGCTACGCGATGGGCACCATGTCCGGCCTGCGTACCCGGCGCTACCACGGTCTGCTGGTGCCTGCGGTCGGCGGCCCGTCCGCTCGCCGGTTGGGCCTGGTGGCACTGGATCTGGTGCTGATGCTGCCCTCCGGCGCCTCGGTGCGGCTCGGCGTGCACGAGTGGGCGGGCGGCGCGGTGTCGCCCGACGGGCACACCTTCCTCGAGTCGTTCGACCTCGATGATGGGTTGCCGCGCTGGCGGTGGCGGGTCGGCGACGTCGCGCTGGAGCGCGAATTGGCGATGCGCCACGGCCGCGCGTCGCTGGCGGTGGTGCACCGGCTTCTCGCGGGCGGCCCGGTGCGCCTGACGCTGGAGATGTTGGTGACCTGGCGTGACGCGCACGGCGAGCGCTTCGCCAACGGGCCGCTGCCGGTCGAGCAGGTTGATGGCGGGGCGGTGGTCGAGGGATCGTTCTGGCTGCGTGGTCCCGGCTGGGCAGGGGCCGGGGACTGGTACCGCGGCGTGCACGCGCGGCTGGAGGCGCAGCGCGGCCTCAACGCTGACGAGGACGTGTGGCTGGCCGGCCGGTTCACCGCTGACCTGGATACCGCGGGCGCCACGCTGCCGGTGTCGGCCTGGGCCGGCGATCTCGCGACCAAGCCGCCGCCGGCGGTCGGTGTAGTGGCAGCCGCCCGCGAGCGGGCGCGCACGCTGGTGGCGACCGCGGGCCCCACCGACGAGGTCGCGGCGCGCCTGGTGCTGGCTGCCGACGCGTTCGTCACCACCCCGCCCGACGTCGTCGCGGGCTACCCGTGGTTCGGGGCGTGGTCGCGCGACACCATGACCTCCTACGAGGGGCTGTTCCTGGCCACCGGTCGGGTCGACGAGGGGCGGGCGCTGCTGCGCGGGTACGCCGCGACGGTCTCCGAGGGGATGCTGGCCAACACCGCCGACACCGGCGCCACGGAGTACAACACCGCCGACGCCACGCTGTGGTTTGCCCACGCCGTCGACCGCCATGTCGCGGCGACCTGTGACCTCGACCTCGCCGCCGCTACGGCGCTGGTGCTCGACGGGGTGGTGAAGGCGCACGTGCTGGGCACCCGCTACGGCATCGGCGTCGACCCGGCCGACGGGCTGCTGCGCCAGGGACAACCTAGCTACGCCCTGACCTGGTGGATGCCCGGGTCGACGGGATCGGGGTGACGCCTCGCATCGGCAAGGCGGTGGAGATCAACGCGCTGTGGGTGAACGGGCTCGCCGCGCTGCGGGCGCTGCACGCGCGCCTCGGCTCGGACGCTCCAGAGATCACCGAGCTGCACGAGCGCGCCCGTTCGTCCTTCGCCGCCCGCTACCCCACCGGCAGCGGCGGGCTCTATGACGTCGTCGACGGCCCGGCCGGCGATGACGACACCATGCGACCCAACCAGCTGCTCGCGTTCTCGCTGCCCATGCGCCGCTCACAGACCCCGGCGCGGTCCGCGCGCTTGCCGCACCGCTGCTCACTCCGCTCGGGCTGCGCAGCCTCGCACCCGGCTCACCGGACTACCGTGGCCGGCACCGCGGGGGGATGCGCGACCGCGACAGCGCCTATCACCAGGGCACCGTCTGGCCGTGGCTGATCGGTCCCTACCTCGACGCCTGCCGGCGCACCGGCGTCCCCGCCGACGGCGTGCTCGCCGGCCTGACAGCGCACCTGGCCGAGTGGGGACTGGGTTCGGTCTCCGAAACCGCCGACGGCGACGCGCCCCACGCCGCGACCGGTTGTCCCTTCCAAGCCTGGTCGGTCGCCGAGCTGAACCGCGTCATCCGGCGCGCTTGATGGGCTGAACAGCTCCGTCCGTCACAGGATGGAAACCTGTGCGTGCTGAACTGGGGGCGACTCCGCGAGCCGACCACGGCCAGTGGGTGAGGAGGTCTCCGATGCCTGACAAGCACATCGCGGTCTCGCAGGAAGTCGACCAGTACGCCTCGCAACGGATGACCGCGGCAGCCGCCGCGAAGGCCAAGCGGTTGTGGCCAGGAGTGATCGGCGAGGTGCTCGCCGACGAGATCATGGCTTTGCTGGATCTGCCGTCCTGGATGCAGTCGCAGACCCGCACGCAGCGGCTCATCGCCGCGATTCTGAACATCGCGGAGGAGCCAGGTAGATCCTGCGATGAGCGACCGGCTGCTTAGCTCATCCGCTGGACCGCCGAACTCAACGACCCGTCACGCGGCGCAGCCGCAGAAACAGGTGACCGCCGTCCTCACACACCGTGTGCAGCACGAACCCGGTCACGCCGGCCGGCGCACCGGCGAGGATCCGGCGGGAGTCCCCACCGACCAGCCGAGGCGCGATGGCCAGGCACAGCTCGTCCACCAGGTCGGCGGCGGCGAGCTGCGCATTTGAGGCTGGGACCGCCCTCGGCGAGCACGCTGCGGTGGCCGGCCTCACCGAGGCACTGCAGCGCCGCATGCAGGTCGACGTCGTGCTCACCGGCGACCAGGACGTCAGCGACCTCGCGGGCCGCGGCCACCCGGTCCGGCGGCGCTGCCGCGACGGTCAGGACCGTCGCGCGGGCGCCCTCGCTGAACAGCGGCGAGCCGAGGTCCAGCGCGCAGGAACGGGTGACGATCGCCAATGGCACCTTCGACGGGCCGTAGCCCTCGGCGCGCACCGTTCCGGCGGCTACCAGCACGACGTCAGCCAGCTCGCGTAACGCCGCGAAGACTCGGTGATCAGCCGGCCCGCCGAGCCCACCGGACAACCCGTCGACGATGGCCGCACCGTCCAGGCTGGCGATCATGTTGAGACGCACCGAAGGACGGCCTTGGGCTACCGGCAGGTCGGCGTACACGACCGCGGGGTCGACAGGATCGGCGGCGACGGGCAGCAACTGGCGCATAGCCTGCAGTCTGGCCTGCGTGCGGTCCCGTTACGCGCCCCGCGGTCGGGTACTCATGCGCAACCATGACGGCCTCATTCGCGTCACAAGCCGGACGGCTCCCTCAACCAGACGATCACCAGGTAAGGCACCGCCCGCAAGGTGCCCTCCGGCGGTGGCCACACATTCCGGACCAGCACGTATCCGGTCACCACGACGCCTAGGGCGGGCAACAGCGCCGACCGCAGGCGGATCGGCCACAGGTGACGCACCGCGGCGTAGTTCGTCGCCGCGTACATCACCAGCACGTTCAACACACCGAATGTGGCGAGAAAGAAAAACACCCGGATCGGGATGGTTCCGGCGAGCCGGAAGGCGATCAGCGTGACCAGTCCGAGCGCCATCTACACGCGCAGCGCCACCCGTCGGCGTCCCGGTCACCGGGGGACCGATCCGGCGGGCGGCCAGCCACCAAATCAGCGCCCATCCAGCCAACGCGGGGATGATCCAGTCGGTGCCCGGCGCCAGCCCGGTGACGTCGAGGAAGGCCCGCGTGAACACCGCGATCCCGGATACCGACACCCACGGGAAGACCAGATAGGTGCCTAGCATCGCCCAGCCGGTGAGAAACCCGACTCGGGGCCGAGGGTGCGCCCGACGAAGGTGTAGACGGATCCTGCGCTGGAGAACTCGGCCGACAGCCGGACGAATCCCGAGCGCACCACCAGGACCCCGACCGCGGCGGCGGCGAAGGCCAGCGGAGCAGCCGCCCCGACCAGCGCAGCCGCGGCGGACCCGGTGATGGACATCGCCAGCGTCGGCGCCGTGACTCCGATGGATAGTGACGCCGTGCCCCAGAATCCGAGTTCCCACCGCAATGCGGGGACCTGTTGCTCGGTCGAGGCCACCCCCCGAGCGTCACACGCTTGCCGGGCCGCGTCGAGACCGTGTCACCCCCGAATGTGATCGTTAACCCTTGCGCAAGCGCAGGCGGCGAATCATTCGCGACTGTGCCCAGCCGCAATCGTTGGGCTTTGGTGAACGCCGAGTACGGCCGAGCGCTGAGGAGGCCTTCAGTGTCTAACACACAGATTCCTGATACCCACGACGTCGTCGACCGGTACGCCGCCCACCGCATGGCTGCGGCCGCCGCCGCGAAGGCCAAGCGCTTGTGGCCGAACATGATCGGCGAGGTGCTCGCCGGCGAGGTGATGGCGCTGCTGGATCTGCCGTCATGGATGCGATCCCAGACCCGCACCCAGCACCTGATCGACACGATCCTCAGCCTCCCGGAGGGGGCCGGGTGGTCAGCGCGCGAGGTAACCGCCGTCGACGGTGAGCACCGTGCCAGTCACGTAGGATGCCTTCGGTGAGGTCAGCCACACGACGGCGCTTGCGATCGCGCGATGGCTCCTGCCGCGCAGCCCTGGGTGCATGATGGCGCTGCGGCGGTGGTCACGCTCAGTGACCGGGAGCGAGAACTATTGCCGCTGCTGGCCGGAACCCTGTCACAACGCGAGATCGGCGCGGTGCTGCATCTCTCGCTCAACACGGTAAAGACACACAGCCGCCTGCTATATCGCAAACGGGCGCCTCCTCCCGCGTTGAAGCAGTACAGCTAGCTCGGCTAATCGGGTTGCTGGCGACCCCGGACAGTGGTCGACCAGCGACGACAAGTACTGACCCCGGGACCTCTCACCCGGGTGAAAGGTCTCCCGAGTACTGACCCGCCGGCCCCCGCGACCAGCGTGGTTGCATGCCCTTCAAGGACTACCAACCCGCCCCGGCCGTGTCTGGCACCGCTACCGGCTCCGCGGAGGAGCAGGACCTCGTCGAGGCCCTTTTCGGTTGCGGGATGAGACCGCCTACCGGATTCTGGTCCGCCGCTACACCCCGCTGATGCTGCGGCTGGCCCGGCGGTACGTGCCCAATCAAGCCATTGCCGAAGAGGTCGTGCAGGACACCTGGGTGGCGGTGCTGCGGGGTATCGATGGCTTCCAAGGCCGTTGCCGGCTCGCCACATGGCTGATGCGGATCCTGCTCAACACCGCCCGCAAGCGAGGCGTCCGGGAGCACACCCCCCGTACGTTGGGACGCTCTGGGCGCCTCACTCGAACCAGTGATGGCGCCGGAGCCTTCTCCGGAGGAGATTTTACTGGCCGCCGAGATCCGCGTCGCGTTCGAGGAGGCGATCCGCGCGCTGCCCGAGCGGCAGCGAACCGTCCTGGTGCTGCGCGACGTGGGGGCAGCCGACGAAGTCTGCTCTCTGCTCGACGTCTCGACCGGCAACCAACGTCCCAGCCTGATGGGCCGCCGATATGTTCAGGCCTGTGGCTACTCCGATCACCGTACGTCGGGCGAGGGTCGGGGACGTCCGCAGGATCAAGGACCTGGTGGACTGCTACGCCGGCGTGGTGCTGCTGACCAAACAGCTCGTCACGCTCTATGAGGACGTCCAGGAGTTCTGGGTGGCTGAACGGCATGGCGCGATGCTGGGCTGCGCCGCGCTCCACGTGCTCTGGGAGGACTTGGCCGAGATCCGCACGTTGGCTGTGCGCCCGGATTCTGCCGGTCAAGGGATAGGGCACGCGCTGGTCAGGCAGCTGGTGGAGCACGGGCGGCTGCTGGGATTGCGCCGCCTGTTCGTGTTGACCTTCGAGGAGCATTTCTTCTCTCGTCATGGATTTCGGACAATCGAAGGGACGCCGGTGACCGCGGAGGTCTACGACGAGATGCGCCGCTCGCACGACGAAGGCGTCGCGGAATTCCTCGACCTGCCCTACGTCAAGCCCAACACCCTGGGCAACAGCCGGATGCTCCTCGAACTGTGAGCGATATCGACTTGATCAGTCCGTCTCGTCGCTGCTAGCTGGGTCGCCGCCGCGAAGCATGTACAGCAGTCCGTCGAGCTCATCGGGCTTGGCGAGGACCTCCCGAGCCTTGGACCCTTCCGAGGGTCCCACCACGCCTCGGCTCTCCAACAGGTCCATCAGCCGGCCCGCCTTGGCGAACCCGACTCGCAACTTGCGTTGCAGCATCGACGTCGAGCCGAACTGCGACGTCACCACGAGTTCGGCGGCCTGAAGCAGCACGTCGAGGTCGTCACCGATGTCCGGATCGACCTCCTTGTGCTCACCGGGTTTGGACACGGTGACCCCGTCGGTGTACTCCGGAGTGGCTTGGTCCTTGGCGTAGGCGACGACCTTGGCGATCTCGGCGTCACCGATGTAGGCGCCCTGGATTCGCACCGGCTTGGACGCGCCCATCGGCAGGTAGAGCCCGTCGCCCATGCCGATCAGCTTCTCCGCGCCGGGTTGATCCAGGATCACCCGGCTGTCGGTGAGCGAGGAGGTGGCGAAGGCCAACCGGGATGGCACGTTGGTCTTGATCAGTCCGGTGACCACGTCGACGCTGGGACGCTGAGTGGCCAGCACGAGATGGATTCCGGCCGCGCGGGCCTTCTGCGTAATGCGCACGATGGCATCCTCGACGTCGCGCGGGGCGGTCATCATCAGGTCAGCCAGCTCGTCGACGATCGCCATGATGTACGGATAGGGGCGGTACTCGCGCTGCGAGCCCGGCGGCGCCGTGACCTCGCCGCTGCGCACCTTGGTATTGAAGTCGTCGATATGCCGCACCTTGGCGGCCTGCATGTCCTGGTAGCGCTGCTCCATCTCCTCCACCAGCCAGGCCAGCGCCGCAGCCGCCTTCTTCGGCTGGGTGATGATGGGTGTGATC
>JBHEMR010000200.1:0-4218 GCA_046262495.1 Pseudonocardiaceae bacterium
TACGGCGGCCATAGCGGAGGGGAAACGCCCGGACCCATCCCGAACCCGGAAGCTAAGCCCTCCAGCGCCGATGGTACTGCACCCGCCAGGGTGTGGGAGAGTAGGACACCGCCGAACACAACCCCAACTAAAGGGGCCCCCACCCAGGGGCCCCTTTAGCTCTGTCAACGAGAGGATCCGCGACCGTGTCAGCCGGACCGAATCCGACCGGGGATGCGGACCGCACCGGTAGCCAGCACCGGAACGGAGTGGCGCGGGGTCGCCCGGCCGAGAAACGGATGCCGAAGCGCGGCGCGGACGGCGAGCGGATGGCTGGTCGAGGCGGTCGACCGCAGAACAGCCGGCGTGACGAGAGTCGAGTTCAGGGAAGTGACCGGCCGCTGGCGCAGCGCTGTGGTGAAGCACCGCGGGATGGGGAACCGGCGCGTCTGGAGCTTCCGGCGGATGCCGATGCCAGCGAGTTGGACCGGGATGTCCGCCAAGAGTTGTTGACTCTTCCGAAGGGCCTTGCAGAGCTCGTTGGGAGTCATCTAGTGATGGTCGCGCGGCTGTTAGACGAGGACCCCCAGCTGGCCCTTGCGCATGCCCGTTTCGCGCGCAGCAAGGCAGGGCGGGTTGCTGCGGTTAGGGAAGTCGCGGGTCTGTCCGCCTATCACGCCGGAGAATGGTCCGAGGCGTTGGCGGAGCTGCGAGCCGCGCGACGGCTGGGCGCTGATACCGGGCGGCTGGCGGTGCTGGCTGACTGCGAACGAGCGTTGGGACGGCCCGAGCGCGCCCTGGAAATTGCGCGGAGTCCAGAGGCTCGGCAGCTCGGCACGGATGAGTCGGTGGAGCTGCGGATAGTGGCTGGCGGGGCACGGCGCGACCTCGGACAGTTCGATGCTGCGGTCCTCGCCCTGCAAGGACCAGACCTGGAGACGCCGGGAGAGGAGCCATGGCGGGCCAGGCTGCGCTATGCATACGCGGACAATCTGCTCGCCGCTGGTCGAGAGCAGGACGCGATCCGGTGGTTCTTAGCTGCGGCCGAAGTTGACGTCGAGGACGCCACCGACGCCGCGGAGCGGGCTGTCGAGCTCAGTGAGCGGCCGGCACCCGAGTGAGATGCCCGCTGGATGGCTACGACGCGGTGTTGCTCGACCTCGATGGCACCGTGATCCGCGGAGCCGAGACCGTGCCGGAAGCGCCGGACGTGGTCAATGAGTTGCGCCAAGCTGGATACGCCGTGCAGTTTGTCACCAACAACGCATCGCAGGCCGCCAAGGAGATGGCCGAGCACCTCACCGCGTTGGGTGTACCCACCGCTGCGGCGAACATCGTCACCAGCGGTCAGGCAGCGGTGGCCTTGCTGGCAAACCGGCTGCCAGCGGACGCTGCCGTCCTGATCGTCGGCGCGGACGCGTTGGCCGCGGAGGTGCGGTCGGTCGGACTCACGCCGGTGACTGCCGCGTCGGAAGATCCGGTCGCGGTCGTGCAGGGCCACTCGCCGGAAACCGGGTGGACCCGGCTGGCTGAAGCCTGCCTGGCGATCCGCGGTGGCGCGATGTGGGTCGCGTGCAACGTCGACCGCACGTTGCCCACCGAACGGGGCCTGCTGCCGGGCAACGGCGCGATGGTGGCGGCGTTGCAGGCCGCAACAGACCAGGAGCCCACGGTCGCCGGCAAGCCGGCCCGGGCGCTACTAGATACCGCCATGGAGCGCGCTGGCGCACAACGACCTCTGGTGGTCGGCGACCGCCTTGATACCGACATCGCCGGGGCTCGAGCCGCTGAGTTGGACTCGTTGCTGGTGCTGTCCGGGGTCGCCGACGCCGTCGCATTGCTCGCCGCGCCGCCAGAGCACCGACCCAGTCACCTGGGCGCCGACCTTCGAGTGCTGCGTGGGTCTATAGAGCAGGCTCGGATCCAGGCGCGGCCCGGCTGGCGCGTCGAGATGGCACGCGGCAGTGTACTCGTGCACAGCGAGGGAACGGTCAGCGATCCTTTTGACGCATTGCGGACGCTGTGTGCGGCCTGGTGGGTTGAGCACAGCGGGCAAGTGCAGGTGTACGCCTGCGACGACACTGCCGCCGCGGCATTGGAGCGCGTCGGTCTTGATGTGGCCAGGAGGTCGGCTAGATGACATCACAACCACTATCAGCCGCAGTCCAAACCCCTGCTGGCATCATTGAAGCGCTCAGTGGCCTGCAGGATCTCGACGACCTTCCGACTGCCGAGCACGTGGCGCGATTTACCGCACTGCACACCTCGCTCACGGCAGCGCTGTCCAGCATCGACGACGTCTAGCCGCCCGGAGGTCGAAGTGGACGAGGTGTGGCCAGGGCGGAGATTCAGATGCGGCGGAGGTTCATATCGGGCGGAGGGTTAGAGGGACGGAGGGTTGATGGGACGCAGGGCCCGGCTGGACGCGGAGCTGGTGCGGCGCGGTCTGGCCCGCTCCCGCGTTCACGCTGCCGAGCTCGTCGCGCAGCGCCGCGTCAAGGTCGGTGGGCTGACGGCCACCAAGCCGGCCACCGGAGTCGATACGGACACCCCGCTGCTGGTTCACGCGCAGGAGCATGAATCGCACTGGGTGTCACGGGGCGCGCACAAGCTCCTTGGTGCGCTGGACGGCCTCATCGCCGGGGGCCCACCCGTGGCGGGTCGGCGTTGCTTGGACGCCGGTGCGTCCACCGGTGGCTTCACTGACGTGCTGCTGCATCGCGGAGCCCGAGAGGTTGTTGCGGTCGACGTGGGCTACGGGCAGCTCGCGTGGTCCCTACGTACTGACGCGCGGGTCCAGGTGCATGAACGGACGAACGTGCGCACGCTACGACCTGAGGGCATAGGGGGCGCCGTCGATCTGACTGTCGCTGACCTGGCATTCATCTCGCTGCGCCTGGCTCTACCCGCGCTGGTGAGCTGTACCAAACCGGACGGCGACCTGCTGCCAATGGTCAAACCCCAGTTTGAGGTCGGCCGCGACCGGCTGGGCGCTGGCGGCGTGGTCCGGGACCCGCTGCTGCGTGCGCGGGCCATGTTCGAGGTTCTGGCGGTCGCGGTCGGTCTCGGACTGTGCCTGGTCGACGCCACCGCAAGCCCACTGCCTGGACCGTCGGGGAACGTCGAATACTTCCTGTGGCTGCGCCGTGGCCTGACCGATCCGCTGCGCCCGGCTGAGGAGCTGGTGCACGCCGCCGTGCGGAGGGGCCCGCAGTGAAGTTCGAACGTGAGTTCCTTTTGGTGTTGCACACCGGGCACGCAGAGAACCTGCGCACCGCCGAGAAGGTCGCGCACCGGCTGGCCAACGCGGGGATCGGGATGCGGGTGCTGGCCGAAGAGACCACGCACCTCGATCCAGCGTTGCGCGACCAGCAGGTGCCCACCGGGCCCGAGGCTGCCACCGGCGCAGATCTCGTAGTGGTTCTCGGCGGTGACGGCACCTTGCTGCGCGCCGCTGAACTCGCCCGGCCATGCGGTGTTCCGCTGCTGGGGGTCAACCTCGGTCGGGTCGGCTTTCTCGCCGAGGCCGATCTTGACTCCCTCGACCAGACAGTGCGCGCCATCGTCGATGGCGATTACCTCGTCGACGAGCGGATGACCGTCGACGTCACAGCCAGCCTCAACGGTTCCACAGTCGCTCACACCTGGGCGCTGAATGAGGCCAGCGTCGAGAAGAGCAGGCGTGAACGGATTCTTGACGTGGTACTCGAGGTCGACCGCAGGCCGGTTTCCGGGTTCGGGTGCGACGGCGTGCTCTGCGCCACCCCCACCGGATCCACCGCCTACGCCTTCTCCGCAGGTGGACCCGTTGTGTGGCCGGACGTCGACGCGCTCGTGGTAGTTCCCAACAACGCACATGCGCTCTTCGCCCGTCCGCTGGTGGTCTCGCCGGACTCGATGGTCGCGGTGGAGACCGATCCGCAGGGCAACACCGCGGTGTTGTGCTGCGATGGGCGTCGGACCTTCGCGCTGCCAGCCGGCGCCCGGATCGAGGTGGTCCGTGGCACCACCCCGATCCGGCTGGTGCGGCTGCATGATTGCCCGTTCACCGACCGGTTGGTGCGCAAGTTCGAGTTGCCGGTACAGGGCTGGCGAGGTCCTCGAACATGCTGACGGATGGTTCTGGTCCGCCAGGACCGATGAGTTCCGGGCTGCTGCGGCGTCAAAAGTGACGACATGGTTCGAGAGCATCGCGAAGGGAGCCACCATGCCCACCCGAGACGCCGCGCCTATCGGAGC
>JBHEMR010000201.1:0-6310 GCA_046262495.1 Pseudonocardiaceae bacterium
GAAGAGCACCTCAGCTCCCTGCGCGACCGTATCGTCGCCGCAGTCGACCATCACCTGGTCCATGCACACCCTTCCCACCACTGGACGGCGCCGCCCGGCCAGCCACACGTCGAGCCGGCCGGTGAGCACCCGAGGCACGCCGTCGGCATATCCCGCGGGGACCAAAGCCAGAGTGGTCTCCCGATTGGTATGCCAGACGTGCCCATATGACACGCCCTCACCAGCCGGGACTCGCTTGACCATCGCGACCTGCGAACGCAACGTCATCGCTGGTCGTAGATGGTAGCTCACCCCGGGCACCGGGGAGAGCCCGTAAACAGCGATGCCTGGGCGAACCAAATCATAGTGCAGGTCGGGCCGGGTCAGCGTGGCCGCGGAGTTCGCCAAATGCCGCAACGGTCGCAAGCCGGCGTCGCGCGTCACCTGGTAGGCCTCCTCGAAGTACCGCACCTGCTGCTCGATGATCGGATGCCCGGGATCGTCAGCATGCGCAAGATGCGACCACATCGCGACGACCTCGATACCGCGGGTAGCCACCGCGGCGCGGACCAAGCCGGGCCACTGGTCGGGGCCGGCGCCGCCGCGGGTCAGCCCGGTGTCGACCTTGAGATGCACTCTGGCGGTGGTGCCGGTCGCCGCTGCGGCTGCCGCGACGGTCTCGAGTTGGCCGGTGGAATAGACACCGAGCTCGACGCCCGCGACAAGCGCGGCGGCGAGGTCCTCCCCCGGAGCGCGCAGCCAGGCCAGTACAGGTGCGTCGATTCCGCCGTGGCGCAACTCAAGCGCCTCCTCGACACTGCACACGCCCAGCGCGCTGGCTCCGGCCTGCAACGCGGCCTCGGCGACGTCGATCGCACCGTGGCCGTACCCGTCGGCCTTGACCACCACCATGGTGGCGGCGCCGGACGCGGCAGCGCACCCGGCGAGAATCGCGACATTGTGCCGGATCGCATCGAGATCGATCACCACTTCGACGCGGGGACGAGGCGAAGGTGCTGCCATCGTGGTCATCCTGGCATCCTCCCGGTCGCCGCCACACGACGACTCGCGTCCCGGACTTTCTGCGACACTCATTCCCTGGGCGACACCTGCAGTGACGATGCCGGTTGTCTACCCTCGGATGTGGAGCGGAGATTGCGGATCGCGTCGGTCAGGGCCTCCTGGATAGCCGAGGCGGGCGCGGGCGCGCCGGCGGAGCCACCCGGGGCCGCGACGCTGGGGAGTCCGCCGCAGGCCGCGATGCTGCCGGAGCCTCCTCGAGCGGCGATGGCGGCGGCGAGTTCCTGGGCGTGCACCGCGGCAGCCGCTGCCGAGGCCGGCTCCAGGCCAGTTGCCAGCAGCGCGCCGAGCACGCCGGTGAGGACATCGCCGGAGCCCGCGGTGGCCGGCCAGGACGAGCGGGCCGGATTCACCAGCACCCGCCCGTCCGGTGCGGCGACGATGGTGGTGTTGCCCTTGAGCAGCAGCACCGCATCGAACCGCCGGGCGGCGTCCCGCGCAGCCTCCACCCGGTCGGCGCCGGGAGGCTTACCGGTGAGCCGCTCGAACTCCCGATCATGCGGAGTGAGGACCAGCGGCGTGCCCGGTTCCCGACTGTCCGCAAGCTCAGGATGCCGGGCCAGCAAGGTGATCGCATCGGCGTCGACCACCACCGGCACTCCCACGCCGAGCACGTGGGCCAGCACCTGGCGGCTAGCGACGCCGGTGCCCAATCCCGGCCCGACGGCCCAGGCCTGCACCTGCCCGGCGTCGGACACCGACCCGGTAGCCACCACCTCCGGCCAGCGCGCTCGTACTGCATCGGCGGCTGTGCCGGCGAAGCGCACCATGCCCGACGTCGCCAGCACCGCGGCTCCCGCGCAGAGCGCCGCCGCACCGGGATAGTCCGCCGAACCCGCGGCGATTCCCACGACGCCCTGGCTGTACTTGTCACTGGTCGGGCCGGGCACCGGCCACAGCGCCCCGATCTCGGCAGCGGTCAGCACCCGCAGATCGGGCTCCCCCAGCTCGGTGAACAAGCCGATGTCCACCAGGTGCACCGGACCGCAGCGCCACGGCGCAAGCAGATGCACCGGTTTGCGGGCGCCGAAGGTGACCGTCTCAGTGGCAGTGACCGCGGGCCCGTCAACGCTGCCGGTGTCCGGGTCCACTCCGGACGGCGAGTCCACCGCGATGATCGGCACCCGGACGGCCGCCACCAATTTCGCGGCCTCCGGGCGCAGCGCACCCCGGCCGGACAGCCCCACGATCCCATCGAGCACGACGTGGACATGATCTGGCAGCTGGTCGCAGATCCGCCCGCCGGCTCGGCGCAGCGCCGCCAGGCCCTGCGAGTGCGTCCGGTCCGGAGACAGCAACACGGCTGTCACCACGACGCCGCGGCGGCGCAGGTACGCCCCGGCCCACAACGCGTCCCCACCGTTGTTGCCCGCTCCGACCAGCAACGTGACGTGCCGGCCAGACACCCCGCCGGTCCGCTCGGCCAGCGCCGCCGCAACTCGGGTAGCGAGCCCGAATGCGGCGCGACGCATCAGGTCGCCAACCGGCACTCGTGAGAGCAGCGCATCCTCCGCGGCACGGACTCGTGCCGCCCTCCAGGCGGCTTGTGAGTGGCGATGCGAGCTATCACTCGGATTGCCACTCACGGGGCCGGAGGCCCTCATTCGACTGTCACGGATTTGGCGAGGTTGCGCGGGCGGTCCACGTCGTAGCCGCGTTGCCGGGCGATCTCAGCGGCGAGCACCTGCAGCGGCACGGTGGACACCAGCGGCTGCAGCAGGGTGGGCACCGCAGGCACTTCCAGCAGGTGCGAGGCGTAGGGCCGCACGGTCTCGTCACCCTCTTCGGCGATGACGATGGTCCGCGCGCCGCGGGCCCGGATCTCCTGGATGTTGGACAGCAGCTTGGCGTGTAGCACGGCCCGCCCCTTGGGCGAGGGCATCACCACGACCACCGGCAGCCCCGACTCGAGCAGCGCGATCGGGCCGTGCTTGAGCTCTCCGGCAGCGAAGCCCTCGGCGTGCATGTAGGCAAGCTCCTTGAGCTTCAGCGCGCCCTCCAGGGCCACCGGGAAACCAACATGGCGGCCGAGGAACAGCACCACCTTCGCGTCGGCGAGCTCGCGGCCCAGCTCGCGCACCTGGTCAACGGTGTTGAGCACCTGAGTCACCGCCGCGGGCATCGCCTCCAGCTCGGCGAACTCGCGGGCGACCTCGTCGGAGTACTTGGTGCCGCGGGCCTGCGCCAACGCCAGCCCGACCAGGAAGTTGGCGACTATCTGGGCGAGGAACGTCTTGGTGGCGGCCACGCCGATCTCCGGTCCGGCGTGCGTGTAGAGCACCGCGTCGGATTCCCGTGGGATCTGCGCCCCGTTGGTGTTGCAGATCGCGAGCACCCGGGCCTTCTGGTCCTTGGCGTGGCGCACTGCTTCCAGGGTGTCCATCGTCTCCCCGGACTGGGAGATCGCGACGACGAGGGTGGAGCGGTCCAGCACTGGGTCGCGGTAACGAAACTCACTGGCCAGCTCCACCTCCACCGGCAGCCGGCACCAGTGCTCGATGGCGTACTTGGCAACCATGCCGGAGTGGTAGGCGGTCCCGCAGGCGACCACGAAGACCTTGTCGACGTCGCGCAGCTCCTGGGTGTCCATCCGCTGCTCGTCCAGCACGATCCGGCCGTCGATGAAATGCCCACGCAGGGTATTGGCAATGGCGCTGGGTTGTTCCTGGATCTCCTTGAGCATAAAGTAGTCGTGGCCGCCCTTCTCCGCCGCGGACAGGTCCCAGTCGACGTGGAAGGGCTTTCCGGATGCGGGGGCGCCGTGAAAATCGGTGATCTGGCAGCCGTCGCGAGTGATCGTCACCACTTGGTCTTGACCGAGCTCGACGGCGTCGCGGGTGTGTTCGATGAACGCCGCGACGTCGGAGGCAACGAAGTGCTCCCCGCTGCCCACCCCCACGACTAGCGGTGACGAGCGGCGCGCCGCGACGATGAGGTCGGGTTCGTCAGCGTGGGTGACGACGAGGGTGAACGCGCCGTGTAGCCGTCGGCACACCGTACGGACAGCCAGCGGCAGGTCGCCGCAGCTCGCATAGGCCGCGGCGAGCAGATGCGCGGCGGTCTCGGTGTCGGTGTCGCTGGCCAGTTCCACCCCGCTGCGTTCCAGCTCGCCGCGGAGCTGGGCGTGGTTCTCGATGATCCCGTTGTGCACCACGGCGAGCCGGCCGGCGGTGTCACAGTGGGGATGGGCGTTGCGATCGGTCGGCGCACCATGGGTGGCCCAACGGGTGTGGCCCATCCCGGCGGTGCCGCGCAACGCCGCGCGCCCGGCCCCGTCGAGCTCGCCGATCAGGTTGGCCAGCGCCCCCGCCTTGCGCGCTACCGTCAGCGTGCCAGCACTGGTGAGCACCGCGACACCGGCAGAGTCGTATCCGCGGTACTCCAGCCGGCCCAGGCCCTGTAGGACGACGTCCAGGGCGTCTCGATGTCCTATGTAGCCCACGATTCCGCACATGAGCGACCACGCTAGCCCAACGTGATGCCGCGATCCGATACCGTCCCGGCTCATGGCACGCACCGATCCCGCGGTCCGCCGCACGGTCGAGGAGCTGTCCCGGCCTGGTCCGCATGCGGTCGCGCGCGGTGACCTCGCGGCGGCCGGTTTGCCGGGCGTGGTGTTCACTCCGCGCTCCGGGCTCGGGTTGCCCGCGATCGCGTTCGGGCACGGCTGGTTGCAGCCGACGGCGCGCTACGACGAGTTGCTGCGCCACCTGGCCACCTGGGGTGTGGTCGCGGCAGCGCCCGCCACTCAGGGCGGCCCGCTGGCGTCGCACCGCCAGTTCGCCACCGATCTACGCACCGCGCTGGACGTGTGCGCCGGCGTGCGGTTAGGCGATGGCGCGATCAGCGTCGATCCCGACATGCTGGGTCTGGTGGGGCACGGGATGGGCGGCGGTTGCGCGGTACTCGCGGCGGCCGACGACGGCCGGTGCCGGGCGGTGATCACGCTGGCGTTGGCCGAGACGCTGCCGGCAGCGGTTGCCGCCGCGCCCCGCTGCACCATGCCGGGCCTGCATGTAGCCGGCGACAACGACCAGGTGGCCCCGGCGGTCGGGCATGCCGAACCGGTGATCAGGGCGTGGGCCGGACCGGTACAGCTGCGGATCCTGCCCAAGGCCAGCCATCTCGGATTCACTGAGGGCCCACATTGGACCGACATGCTCATCGGCAGCGGCTCAGAAGCCGCAACCCGGCGGATCAGCCGGGCGTTGGTCACCGCGTTCCTGCTGCGTCACCTCGTCGGCGCCACCGACTACGACATCCTGCTGGCCGAACCGGAAGCGGGATAGGTCAGCTAACGGCAGCGACAACCGTGGCTACCCGGGCAGCGATGCTCCTCGCGGCGGATTCGGTGGGAGCCTCGACCATCACGCGCACCAGTTGCTCGGTTCCTGATGGGCGCAGCAGGATGCGGCCGGTATCGCCTAGTTCGGCCTCGGCATCGGCGAGGGCCTCGGTCACCGCGGGTGCCGCCGCGACCGCCGCCTTCTCCGTGACCACGACGTTGATCAGCACCTGCGGCAGCCGGGTCAGCACGCCGGCCAGATCCGCCAAGTCATGCCCCGAGGTCACCATCCGGGCCATCAGTCGCAACGCGGTGAGCAACCCGTCCCCGGTGGTGGCGTACTCGGGAAGCACCACGTGCCCCGACTGTTCACCCCCCAGCGAGAATCCACCCGCGGTCAGGGCCTCGAGCACGTACCGGTCGCCCACCGCGGTGGTCTTGACGACCACACCATGCTCGCGCATCGCCAGGTGTAACCCCAGATTGCTCATCACGGTGGTCACCAAGGTGTTCTCGACCAGCTCCGCGCTGTCCCGCATGGCCAGCGCGAGGATGGCCATGATCTGGTCACCGTCGACCACCGCACCGGTGGCATCCACCGCCAGACAGCGGTCGGCGTCGCCATCGTGCGCGATACCGATCGCGGCACGCTGCGCCACCACCGCCGCGCGCAGATCGTCCAGATGGGCGGAGCCGCAGCCATTGTTGATATTGAGGCCGTCCGGCTGGGCGTGCAGCGCCACGACGTCAGCACCGGCCCTGCGGTAAGCCTCGGGAGCGACGACGGAAGCCGCGCCATGGGCGCAGTCGACCACCACGCGAACGCCGTTCAGCGAGTGCGGGGTGGCCAGCAGCAGGTGATCCACATAGCGCCCGGCGGCCTCCGGAACATCACGCACCCGGCCGATCCGGGCTCCGGTGGGACGTTCCCCCTCGCGGCTGTGCACCCGGCCGGTGATCTCGTCC
>JBHEMR010000202.1:0-10952 GCA_046262495.1 Pseudonocardiaceae bacterium
ACGAACGGGTACGGGCCGTGCCCGGACAGGCACACCGGTACCAGGACCAGCGTTGCGGTAGTCGTGTGCACAACGCGCGCCGAGATCGTCCGAGTAGCCGCGGCGCCGGACAGGCCGGGGCCCGAGTCGGTGCAGGACACCCGGAAAGTCGCCGGTGACGTCGCCGAGCCGGCGCAGCCCACCAGGCCGACCAGGCCGACCAGGCCGACCAGGCCGACCAACAGCATGAGGGTGAGCAAGGTCGTCGCCGCCGGTTTCGCCGTCCTCGAAACGGTCAACACCTCTTTCGAGTCTTTCCCCAGTCGACGGTCAGGATCGGCCATCGTGATCATCATAGCCGTGCCGGCTGCGTGGCAGCCTTAATCGACACCTCACTTCACCGCTGGTCCTACGAGTCCAGTGGAATCGAGGATGCGGAACAACGCCACGCAGGGCCGCTCCGAGCTGGCGATGATGGTAGATCGGCCTCGCAGAGAGGCGTCGGATTCATGCGATACTGCCGCAGGCGAGGTGGGCGGATAAGCCGGGCGTGACCCGGCTCGGTCGTGAGGTGTGAAGCCGAAGGCGGTATCGATGTCCGGCGACGCGGCGGTGGGCCAGCGGCCGGTCGACTGGTCGTTTCTGGCCTCGGGTGGCCGGACCGCGGAAATGATCGCCGAGCTGGACTGGGCGACCACCCCCCTCGGGCCGATCACCGACTGGCCGCAGAGCCTGCGCACGGCGGTGAGCATCTGCCTGGCCTCGCGTCACCCGATGGTGATCTGGTGGGGCCCCGAGTTGGTGTTGATCTACAACGATGCCTGGGTGCCAATCCTGGGGCCGGCCAAGCACCCGGCGCTGGGCAAGGCGGGCAAGCTGGTGTGGCCGGAGATGTGGCACATCATCGGCGCGCAGCTGCACAGTGTATTGGACAGCGGGCAGGCGACCTGGTCGGACGATCAGCTGCTGCCAGCGATGCGGCACGGCTACCTGGGAGGAGGCGTATTTCACCTATTCCTACAGCCCGATCCGCGACGAGACCGGTGGAGTGGCCGGGGTGTTCACCGCGGTCATCGAAACCACCGACCGGGTGCTCAACGAGCGGCGGCTGCGCACCGTCCGCGAGCTGGGGGACATCTCCGCGGTCACCGCGCCGACCATGCAGGATGCCTGCGATGCCGCGCTCGCGGTGCTGGCGCGCAGCCGCGCTGATATCCCGTTCGCCTCGATATACCTCCTCGACACCGGCGGCGTCGCCCAGCGGGCGGCGTTCTCCGGGATGGTCGATGATCCCCGGATCGTGCCCACCGAGTTAGACCCCAATCGCGACGCCGAACACCCGGTGTGGGAGGTGCTGAACGCTGCCCCGGCGCAACGGCCCCGGGTGCTGACCGGGCTGGCCGCCGACTACCCGGAACTGTTCACCCCTACCGGCAGCCCGATGGGCGATGCCCCGCCCGACACCGCGGTCGCGATTCCGCTCGTCACGGCTGGCGGCGGTGATCCGGTGGGGGCATTCTTCGCCGGGGTCAGCCCCTACCGGGCACTGGACGCCGACTACTGCCAGTTTTTTGACTTGGTCGCCAGGCAGGTGGCCACCGCGATCGCTGACGCCTAGACGCACCAGGCGCAACGCCGGCGGGCCGAGGAGCTGGCCGAGCTGGACCGGGCCAAGACCGAGTTCTTCACCGGGGTCAGCCATGAGCTACGCACGCCACTGACGTTGATCACCGCGCCAGCCGAGGACAGCCTTGCCGACATGCAGGGCCCGCTGTCGCCAGGACAGCGGGCCCGGATGGAACTGATCCGGCGCCACAGCAGCCGGTTGCGCCGGCTGGTGGACACCCTGCTCGACTTCGCCCGGTTGGAGGGCGGCCGGCTGACTCCGGACCGGGTGGCGGTGGACCTGACCGCGCTGACCCGCGGCATCGCCGAGTCCTTCGCCCCAGCCATCACCCGCGCCGGGCTGCGCGCCACGATCGACTGCCCCGATATCGGCGGCGCGGTGGCCGTGGACGTGGAGATGTGGGAAAAGATCGTTCTCAATCTGCTGTCCAACACGGTGAAGTACACGCTGGCGGGCGAGGTCACTGTCACCCTGCGCAGCACCGGTGACGGGGGCGTGGAGCTGGCCGTCTCCGACACCGGGATCGGCATCCCAACGGCGGAGCAGCCGCTGCTGTTCCAGCGCTTCCACCGGATCCGCCACGCGGGCGGGCGCAGCCAGGAGGGCTCCGGGATCGGGCTGGCCTTGGTGGCCGAGCTGGCCGCGATGCACCAAGCTCGGGTGAGCGTGGACAGCGTCCCCGGGACCGGATCGACGTTCACCGTGACGCTACCGGCCAGCGCCCGGACCGGCACCGCCCCCGCCGACACCCGAGCCTTCTCTGCGGTGCGGTTCTACCGCGAGGAAGCGCTGCAGTGGAGCGATACCGACCGCGATGCCCCCGCCACGGCCCCGGTCGATGTGGGACCCACAGCGGGGGCGACGGTGCTGGTCGCCGAGGACAACCTGGACCTGCGCAGGTTCGTGGCCAGGCTGCTGGAGCCGCACTACCGGGTGCTGCTCGCCGGCGACGGTCACAGCGCACTGGAGCAGGCGCGGGTGGATCGCCCCGATCTGGTACTCACCGATGTGATGATGCCCGGACTGGACGGGTTCGAGTTGCTCACCGCGCTGCGCGCCGACCCGGCCACCGCCGGGATCCCGATCATCCTGCTGTCGGCGCGGGCCGGTGAGGAGGCCACCGGCGCGGGCCTGGCCGCGGGCGCGGACGACTACCTGGTCAAGCCGTTCTCCTCGGCCGACCTGCTGGCGAGGGTCCGCTCCAACCTGACGTTGGCCCGGCTGCGCAGCCAGGAATCGGCCTGGCGTTCAGCCCTGATCAGCGCGATCCAGGACGGCATGTACGTCGCCGACTCCGACGGCACCGTTGTCGAGGTCAACGACGCGTTCACCGGTATCGTCGGCTACGCCGCCAAGGATTTGCCCTGTGTACCGCCGTACCCCTGGTGGCCCGACCCGGCGCAGGAACCCGAGGACTTCGTGCAGGTCCACGCCGCATTCACCGCCGCGCTAGCCGGCTGGCCAGGCCGGTGGGTGCTGCCGATGCGACATGGCGTAGACCGTCGGCGGATCTGGCTTTCGATCACGTGGGGCACGGTCACCCATCCGGACGGCACCGTCGCGGCGCTGGTGGCCACCATGCGCGACGTCACCGCCGAGCACCTCAGCGCGCGCCGCGACGCGGCCGTGGCCAGGCTCACCGGGCGGCTGGCCGGAACCAGCGACTCCGACGGCGTGTTGAGCGCTGGGCTGACCGAGCTGGCCAGCAATTGGCCCGTCCGCCGCGCGATGATCGTCAGCTGGGATCTCGCCGATCAGGGGTCGGTGATCGGCGCGGACACGTCGTGGGCGGCGCTGCCGCCGGAGACCAGAGCGGGATCACCCGGATCCGCACCACCGGACGAGCACACTGCCAGGTTGGTGACCGGTCTGAGGATCCACCCCGGCCGACGGTAGCCGGTGCCCCGATCCTGTTCGGCAGCCAAACCAGCGTGGTCTGGCTCGAACTGGACCCGTGGCGCCCCTTCCGCGACGAGGACACCGCGCTGCTATCCGACCTCGCCGGTCACCTCGGCCAAGCGCTGACCCGGGCCCGACTGTTCGACGAGCAACGCGCCGTCTCACTGACCTTGCAACGCGCCATTCTCGGGCCGACCGTGCTGCCCGCCGGTTTCGCCGTGCGCTACGAACCTGCCGTCAGCCACCTGGCGGTCGGTGGTGACTGGTACGACATCGTCGAGCTGGGTGGGGATCGGATCGGGGTGGCCGTCGGCGACTGCGTCGGCAGCGGGCTGGCATCCGCCGCCGTGATGGGTCAGCTCCGCACCGCCTGCCGCACCCTGCTGCTGGAAAACCACACCCCTTCGCACGTGCTCAGCGCGATGGATCGGGTCGCGGCACTGATCCCCGGCGCTAGCTGCACCACCGTGTTCTGCGCCATCCTTGACCGCGGCACCGGTGCGGTGTGCCACAGCTGCGCCGGCCACCTGCCAGCTATGGTGGCCCACGCCGACGGTGCCACTGAACTGCTCGACGATGGCCGCGGCGTCCCGTTGGCCACCGCGGATCTCATCCGACCCGAAGCCAGCGCCATGCTTGCCCCGGGTGACACGGTGCTTCTCTACACCGACGGGTTGGTCGAACGCCGCCGATGTTCCCTCGACGACGGCATCGACAGTGCCCGCGAGATTCTCGCCGAAAGTCATCACCTTGCCCCCGCCGTGATCGCCGAGCTGCTCGCCGAGCGACTACTGGGCGATGGTTACGATGACGACGTCGCCTACCTGATCTACCAACACCCCGAGGAAGGATCGCAGCGATGAACGCAACCAGCGGGCACGGTGCGGGCCGCGGCCGGCCGTCGAGCAGCCACACCGGACAGGCCGTCGGACTGGATGCCTTGGCGGTTCAGATGGGTGAGCTCGCTCGGTCTTTGCAGCAGGAGATTTCGCTGCGGGACACCCTGCAGGGCATCGTGGCTGCAGCGGTGGACACCGTGCCGGGTGCGCAGGACGCCGGTATCAGTGAGGTGCAGGGCGGCCACACGATCAACACACCAGCCTGGACGGATGAGTTGGTGCGCGCTACCGATACGGCGCAGTACGAGACGGGTCAAGGTCCGTGCCTGAGCGCGATCGCGGTGCAGCATACGGTCCGGGTTTCCGACATGGCCAACGACGACCGCTGGCCGGAGTTCGCGAAGCGAGCCGTGCAGCTGGGGGTGGGCAGCATGCTGTCCCTGCAGCTGTACGTGGTCGGCGACAACCTGGGAGCGCTCAACCTTTACAACCGGGAGTCGGACGCTTTCGATGACGACTCCGAGCATGTGGGGCTGTTGTTTGCCTCTCATGCCGCGGTGGCGATGGCGGGGGCGCAGCACACCGACCAGCTGAACCGGGCGATGGGGACCCGGGATCTCATCGGGCAAGCCAAGGGCATCCTGATGGAACGGCACAAGCTCACCGCTGAACAGGCGTTCATGCTGCTGGTGCGGGCCAGCCAGGCCACCCACACCAAGCTGCGCGACATCGCCGAGCAGCTGACAACCGCAGGACAGCTGCCGATCCGTGAGGATGCACGACCCGGACGGCAATGACCTTCCGGCCTTCGGCGGGGTATTCTGGTCCGGCTGGCCGTTGCCCTGAGGAAGCAGGGATCCAGGTCGCAGTTCGCTGAGGAGCCGCCCCATGGCCTCAGATCGATTCGTCGAGCAAATCCGGCTGGCCCGCGCTACCGCGGTCACCGCGCGAGAGGTGCGCGACGAAGCCCTGGCAGCACGCGCCCGCTGCCTTGACGTCGTACGACAAGATCGATCCCTGCGTCAGCGCATCGGCGACGGACGCCTCGGGTCAGGCAGCGCCGCAGCGCGTCCGCGGAGAGATTCGACTAACGTGCGGGCTCTCCGCATGGTCGGCCGTGCGGATTCGGCGCGCTCTTTGCCGTCCCACGGTCATCTGTGTTGGGCTTACCAAGATCGGGCGGATTTCCTCGCGCGGGCGGTGGAGTGCATCCTCGACGGTGTCGCGCTCGGCCAACGGGTCGAGTACGTCGGCAGCGGCGTCGTCGAGACGCTGCGTGCCGATCTGGCCGGGCTCGACGGTATCAGGGACGTCCTTGACGACGGCGATGTCGCAGTGTCGCTGGTCGCTGACTTCTACCCGTTTTACGGTCACAGCCACGTGGTCGACCCGGTTGCCGCCGTCGCTGCGCGCGTCGCTGCCACCGAGGAGGCGCTCTCCGCCGGATACACCGGATTTCGCGTTGTGGCCGACGCCACCGCCGTGGTGCGCACGCCGGAACAGCGCGACGCGTTCGCCCGCTACGAGCACCTCCTCGACCGGCAGATGACCGTTCGCCCGCTCTCGGCGCTGTGCGCCTACGACAGCAGCGAGCTCGGTGGCGCGGCAGTGGCCGAGCTGGCGTGCCTGCACCCACTCGCCAATGCCGGCTGCGGCCCATTCCAGCTGTACGCCGAACAGGGCGTCGACTTCGCTCTCACCGGTGATATTGACCTGTCGTGCGATGAGCTGTTCTCGACGACCCTGCGGCGCGTCGTGCCGTTGTCGTTCGATCCGCAGTCGTTCGAGCCCGAACTCGTCGTCGATGGGCAGGCCCTGACGTTCATTGATCACCAGCGGCTGCTCGTGCTGATAGCGGCCGCCCAGCGCGCGGGCGCAACGGTAGTTCTCCAGAACGCCCCCGGCACCGCAGCCCGGGTGGCCGAAGTCCTCAAGCTCAGGGGCGTGCAGGTGCAACCGCGGAGCTAGGAATCAGCGCCGCGGACTGTCCCCGGTGATCCCAACGGACACCGCCTATGAGACCGCCGCCCGTTGGCTGGATATCCTGCCGCCGAAGGCCGCTCCGGCTGATTCAACAGTACCGTTGAGTGTCGGCAGGAGGCCGCTCGGTGCCTGACGGCAAACTCCTAGGGGGAAACCATGGACGAGGTAATTCCGCACACCTCCTGGATGTGCGACATTCCCGACGACGCAGCGCTGACGACGCTGAGCATTCCGGGTACGCATAACTCGGCCAGCGTTGCGGGACCCCTCGGGTTCGCCAAAACCCAAGATCGCGGTCTGTCTGATCAGCTTGATGCTGGGATACGATTCCTCGATATCAGACTTGCGCACTCCCAGGGCAACCTTTGCGTGCACCACGACGTCGTCTGCATGGAGATAAGTTATGCGGACGTACTGGCGATCTGCTCCGACTTCCTCAGCCAGCACCCGTCCGAAGCTATTCTGCTGTCAGTCAGCAAAGAGCACAGCATGGATAGCATGCTTGGTGAATTCGCTCCGTCGCAAGTTCTTTGCAAACTGTCGTCCATGGGGGATACGGACAACGGTTGTGAGAACACCCGCTCGTTCGAAGATACCTTTAGGGCGATAACGTGGGAACATCACAAAGATGCGTCGCCGTTCTACAATTTCACCGCCGCTGCACCCGGTAGCGACTTTCGGCGGCCCCATCCGGCGTTCACTTCGGCGACAACGTTGGGAGACGTTCGCGGTAAGATCGTCCTGCTGCGCAGGTTCGAAGGTAGCGACGACATTGGATTCGATGCTACTTATTGGCCAGAAAATCAGCGATTCAGAAACGCTGCGGCGCCGTTCTATGATGTCGAGGACCGTTATCAAAACCCGGACGACGACGACAAGTTCGACTTCGTCGTCGCACACCTGGAGGAAGCCAGGTGCGGCGATCCCGGGGATCTGTACATTACTTTCTCCAGTGCCGTTGACCTGACCGCACGTGGCTACGCCAAAACGATAAACCCGCGTCTCAACGACTATCTCGAGGGATCGCCCCGAGGACGCGTGGGAATTATCGTGATGGACTATTTCGACCAGCCGCGTGAATTGGTCGAAAACGTGATCAGGATGAATACCACGATCAGTCGGTTCGCTCCGGGCATCGCGGGGGTAGAGCCAGGCTCGTGACACGAATGCGAGCATCGCTACCCCAGGGGAAGCCAGACGGTGCCAAGCCGGGCGTGCTCGGCAAGGTAGCCGATGCGTTCCGGACCTGATAGAGAGTAAGTGGTGACGGGTCCGGCGAGGAGTGAGTCAAGAACGCACCCGACGCGGCGTCGGCGGGTGTGGCTGGGCGGGCTGATCGCCTTGGTGGTGCTCGCGGTACTAGGCGCGGTGAGCCTGAGCGCCACGTCGAGCACTGGGTCATCGGGGAGATCTGGAGTGGCCGGAGCCGATCCGGGTACCCAGGCCCGGTTGGCCGCCGCGCGGCGGATCCCGGGCGACCCGCTGGCCCTGGGACGGCCCGACGCGCCGGTAGTGATCTCCGAGTGGGGTGATTTCCAGTGCCCGTTCTGCCGGGCCTACACACTCAACACCGAACCGAGTCTGGTGCGCCAGTACGTCGATTCGGGCCGAGTCCGGCTGGAATGGCACGACTTCGCCTACCTGGGTCCGGAGTCGGCACTGGCCGCGCGGGCTGCCCGGGCCGCCGGCCGGCAGGGCCGGTTCTGGCAATACCACGACGCGCTGTATCGCCAGCAGGGTCGGGAGAACAGTGGCGCGGTCAGCGACGCATCGCTGATTGCCACCGCCCGCAGCCTCGGGCTCGACCCGGTACGGTTCCAGCGCGACTACGCCGATCCCGCGATCGCCGCGCAGGTCAGCGCCGACCGTGAGCTCGGCGCGGCGCTAGGAGTCACTGGCGTACCCAGCTTCATCATCGGCGGACAGATGATCGTCGGGGCGGAGCCGCTGGCGACCTTCCATCAAGTGATCGACGCCGTTGGCGACCTCGGTCGTTGACGTGCTCGACATCGGCTACCTTGCCGCGTTCCTCGGCGGACTGCTCGCGCTGATCAGCCCGTGCAGCGCGCTGTTGTTACCGTCGTTTTTCGCCTACGCGTTCGCCGGGACCACCGAGCTACTCGGCCGGACCGGGGTGTTCTTCCTTGGCCTGGCCGCGGTGCTGGTCCCCCTCGGCGCCGGGTCCAGCGCGTTGGCCTCGGTCGTGACGCTGCATCGGGAGGCGCTGATCCTGCTGGCCGGGTGGATGATCGTCGGATTCGGCGTCATCCAGATCCTGGGCGGCGGCTGGAGTCTGCGTCCGGCGGCGCGGGTCCAGCAGCGGATGGCCGCCGGCAGCAGCTGGGTCTGCACCGTCGGGCTCGGCGCCGCCTACGGCTTGGCCGGGTTCTGCTCTGGACCGATCCTGGGCGCGATACTCACGGTAGCCGCCGCGAGCGGCCAGCCGCTGCGTGGCGCCGCGCTGCTCGCGGTGTACGCGTTGGGGATGGCAGCACCGCTGTTCGTCCTGGCCGCGCTGTGGCAGCGTTTCAACCTCGGCCGGCGGCGCTGGCTGCGGGGGCGCGAGTACCGCATCGGCGGACTGCGGCTGCACACCACCAGCACCATCTCCGGGGTGCTGTTCATCGCCGTCGGAATCGTGTTTCTGCTCTTCGACGGCACCGCCGGCCTCTACTCCACCGGCACCAGCACCACTCTTGCGGTGCAAAACGTCATCATCGTCGCCGGCGCTCATGTCCCCGACAGCGTCCTGCTCAGCGCGCTCGCCGCGGTGGTGTTGATCGTGGTCGCCCTGTGGCTACGCCGGACGCAGCACCACTGAGCGTGATCGAGGTGTCACTAGAAGTTACTGTTGATATTGTCCCGGGGATGGCCTACGTTCGAGAGGAATTTGACCACGGTGAGTGAGGGGACGGGGTCGGATCACCTGGGGGTTGCTGACTGTCCGATGATGAGCTGCCGGTTTGACTCCGGGGGGCACTGCCGCGTCGAGGCTCTCACACAAACGCGTTGCTGACTGAATTACCCAGATTGCTCCGGGCTTGCCTCCATTGCTCCCTTCGACACGAAGGAGCGGCATGCGGGTTTCGACGATTTTCGCACAAGGTGGCTACTACGGCTACGGCGATGACTGTGACCGCGGTTGTGACTACGGTTGCGGTGACTACTTCGACCGCCGGGGAAGCCACTACTACAACGGCTACAACGATCGCCACGACGACGCCTACTTCTACGAGCGCAACAATGAGGGCGGCGGCCTTCTGAGCGGACTGCTGGGCTAGCACCGCAAGCCGTCGCCGGCAGTGGCCCGCCCCATAATGAGCGGGCCACTGCTGTCGCCGCAGCAAATGGCGAGCATAACGTCGTGCATCTCGGTGGCGCGCGCCCGCACGTTCCGGACCTCGAAGCGTGGCTCGATGCCGACTTTCCCGCCTGCGACTCACCACGGTTCCTGCCACGGCGCGAGCGGAAAGTCCTCCGTACACAACTGACTCCGTCATCCCTGGGTGGGATGGCGGAGTCAGTCTGTGTTGGTGGTGGCGTGGTTTTAGAGCACGTGGAGGTTGTCGTCGCTGAGGACGTGGTCGATGTTGACCAGGCCGGTTTGGTGGATGTGGCTTTGGTCGATCTGGGAGTCCTCGTTGTAGGAGCCGTTTCCTGAGTCGGTGACGGTGGTGTCGGGGTGGTTGTTGATGTGCACCGAGCGGTCGTGGTTGTCGATATCGGTGGTCGTGTTGGTGTTGTGTGAGTTGATATCGGTGCTGGAGTCGTCGGTGTATGTGGAGTTGTCGACCTTGCTGCCGTTGGTGGCGACGTTGCTGTCAACGGGGTCGGTGACGTTGCCGTCGTTTCCGGTGCCGGCGATGCCACCGTTGGTGGCGGTGTTGGTGCTGTTAAACGAGTCATTGATCGAGTGGTCATCGCTTGTGACGGTGTTGCCGACGGTGTTGTCGTGGCCGACGACGTTGTCGTTGCCGTTGGCGACGTCACCGTTGATGTCCCGACCGGCGGCCACGGAGTGATCTGTCGCGGTCACCGAGTGGTCGTCGAAGCGCTGGGACAGCTCACCGTTGTTCCAGATGTTCTGGTTGACTGACTTGTCGATCACCGTGTCGTGGCTGTCGGTGTAGGCGTAGTTGTTGGTGATGTAGTCGAGCTGGTGCACCACCGCGGCGTGGGAATCCCCGTCGTGGTGCTCGGGGCGGTAGCCGTCGTCGCCCCGGTAGCCATCGGGTCGGTAACCCTCGGACCGGTGACCGCCGGTGTGCTGAGACACCTCGGAGTTGCCGACGTTGTAGCTGCGGTCACCGACAAAGGCCACCGGGTGGTACTCGGCGACATAAGACATCGCATCGGAGACGTCTTCGCTGCAGACATTGCTCAACCCAGCGTCGGCCAGCGCCCGGTCGGGGTTCGCGACGAACGCGGCCTTGGCGTCGCTGTTGCGCATCAGGTTGAGGATGAAATCCAGCAGGCTCTGGGTCACGTTCATAGTTGAGCTCCTTGGCGGGAGTGACGGGGCGGGCTGCCCTGCGGTGTGGGACCAAAGGTAGGGGCCACACCACCCCCCGCCATCGGGGATCGCACCGGGTCGTCAAGGACCCGCATTAGGGGATTGACAACCC